>JAJZWS010000006.1 GCA_021846565.1 Bacillota bacterium | reverse complement strand
CTGGCGTCCCCCATGACCGCGGAGCACGCGGCGCTGAAAATTACCATCGCCGAAGCGCGGTTACCACCGCCCAGACCCAACTGCAGACGGATGTTGCTAAAGGCGCCGTCGACAGCACGGGTGCTGGAGTCTGGCAACCCAGGTTCGCGGTGGGCGATGCCGTGACGACAGGACAGGTCTTGGACACGGTGGGCGGAACCCCGGTCACGAGTGCGCTGTCTGGCACCGTCGCCCAAGTGGTCGCGCCCGCCGACACCTCGGTCCGCGCGGGCGCCGTGCTGGTCCTCACGACCAATGCGGCGCTCAATGGCACGGTGGACAGTGACCGCCTGGCACTGGTCGACGCCCAGCAAGCCCAACCGCAGTACAGCCCATGCAGGCTGGCGGCGCAGCTGTCCCAGGATCAGGCGGCCGAGACGTCGGCGGCCAATCACGTGAAGCAGTTGCAGGCCGCCGCAGAGGCTCTGGTCGTGCGCGCGACGACGAGTGGCGTGGTCACGGCGGTTCCGGTGTCGGCCGGTACGAACGTGTCCACCGGCACGACCCTCGCGACCGTGGAGTCGCGGCAGTTGAACGTTAGGTTTCGCGTGAGTCAAGCCCAGAGGAGGCTGATGCGCGTTGGGCAGTCGGCCCAGGTCACTGCAACTCCCATATCGGCGGTCGGGCGGATTTCGAGCATTGGCTATGCCGCGTCGTACTCAGGTGGGCTGGCCACCTTCCCGGTGGTGGTTTCGTTGCCGGCTGTCTCTGGCCTGCGTCCCGGTATGGCCGTCCAGGCAACGATCAATGTCAAGCAGGTGACCCGCGGCTATGTGGTGCCTCTGGAAGCGCTGCACCAACAGGGACCCCATGCCACGATCTGGGTGCGGACACAACGGGACACGTGGCGATTGGTGTCCATGTGCTGGTGACGACGCGCTCGACGCGTCGGTGGTCTCTTCCCAGCTTCGGCCCGGGATGCGGGTCATCATCGCGGTCACCGGCAGTGGAGGAACCACGACGCTCCCCGTCAAGGGCAAGCCCGCGCATCCCGGGCACGGGCCTCACGGCAAGCCATGATACATGTTGTGCGTCTCGACAAGTCGTTTTTGGTGGCGGGTAAGGCGGTGCCGGTGCTGCGCGGCGTCGACCTGGACGTGGCGACGGGCGAGATGGTGGCTCTGGTGGGGGATTCCGGATCCGGCAAAAGCACTCTCATGAACATTCTGGGGGGACTCGACCGCCCCAGTACTGGCCAGTTGTTGGGTGGAAGGGATGTAAGTCGGCTCACCGTCCGGGAGTGGGGGCGGACCCGCAGCCGCGACATCGGGTTTGTATTCCAGTCGTTCAATCTCATTCCGACGGCGACCATCCTGGAAAATGTAGAGCTACCGTTGGGGTACCGGGGTATGGCGCCCGGGGCTCGGCGGCAGCGGGCGGTCGCTCTGTTGGACCGTCCGGGACTGGGCGACCACGCCCGTCGATACCCGCAGCAGCTGTCCGGCGGCCAGCAGCAGCGCGTAGCCGTGGCCCGCGCACCGGTGGGTCCAGCCCAGGCTGCTGCTGGCCGATGAGCCCACCGGGAACCTGGACTCGGCCACGAGCCGCGATCTCATGGCACTCATTCAGGCTGGGAGGAGGTCCGGTGCGAGCCTCTAAGCCCGGCCACCGCCTGGCGACTTGGTTCAACCGTCCTGCGCGGCGGTTCCATAGCGGTCAACTCGAGCCACTGCGGTTTGGATTCGGCTGAGCCAGGGGCTCAGCGCGTCCGCTCGGAGCCAGCGAAAATAAAGGCTCCGCAGGAAGTGCTCCTGGTTCGAGCCCATGACGGTGCCCGAACCTGCGTCCGTCTCATCGGGCGGCAGGTTAAACCCATCCAGCCAGCTGTTCACGGCCTCATCGGGGACTTTGGCCAGGCGCATGATGCGATACGCCGCGAGCGCCAGTCGGTCGTCTTCCAGGAAGCCGAGCGGCACCGGTACCGACGCGAGCTCGCCGATGCGCTGGAGGATCGCGGGGACCATGGAGGCGGGTACGGCTGGATGGGCGGCCAGGCAACCCAGCGCATCGGCCGTGTGGGCGGCGGCATGCGCCCATCCCTGGCCTGGGATGTATCCCCGGAAGTCCCGCTCGCGTGCTGCATAGGTGAGCACCGCGTCGGCCAGGCGGCCGACGGTGGGAGCCGCGAGCTCCTGGCGGTCCCGGTCGTGGTCCACCAGCGCCGCCACCACCAAGACGGCAAACGTGCGGGCAAAGACGCTGTCGTCGCCCGCGTGGCCGAGTCCCGCCCCGAGATGCGGCTCATCGATCGCGGCGGCCGCCAAGCGCTCCCGGTCGACCGCCGACAGCCGATCGCTCTCGATAACGCGGTCCAATAGCGTGAGCGACAGTTCGTCCCGGAGATGCGGATCTGGGCTCGCCAGGTTTTCCAGAAGGGCTAGGGACAGCGGCCCGGCCGGCACATGGTCAAGCCGGCCGGGCTCCTCCAACAAATGGGCGAGCCAGTGGGGGTCGTTGGTGGGGCCAAGTGCCGCCATGATCCACCTCCTGAAATCGTGGGAGAGCGACGGGACGCATGGTCACACGCGTGCGCCTTCTGACGGGGGATGTGGGGGACCAGAGCGGTCCACCGCCGCGGTGACCCGCACCAGGACCGTATCCCACGGTCGGGCGGCACCGTCGAGATGCCCCAGCGGTCGCATTCGGTGCGCAGCCACTCGCGGTAGCGCCAACTGATGTGCGCTCGGCGGATCTGGTCCGTTTCTTCGCGCGCGCGAAAGTTGTCGCGGATCTGGTGCTCATTCTCTTCATAGAGAAAGACCGCGGCCACGCGGCCGCCCGCGGTGACGTCGCCAAATCGCTGCCGACCAGCCAGGCTGGGTAGGATGAAGTCTCCTTCGAACAGCATGGGCGCCGCGGTATCCAGGTGATTGGCGATGACCGGCTCCAGCACCCGCTCCATGACGGCGCCGTAGGCGAGGGTGTGGCGCAGGTGGCCCGCGTCGTCCAGGGCGCGGGCTTCGTCCGGATGCGTGCGCCACCAGTGCACGGCCGGGAGAGATTCGGGCGTCGTCATCTGCTCCAGCACAATCTGAACGTCATCCACCTCGGTGAGCCCTACGGCGTAGTGGTGCGCTAGGCGATAGCTCACCTGGGTTTTGCCCACACCGCTGGCACCGCCCAGCAGGAGAACCTGCCACGGCCGGTCGGCGGTTCGGCCCAACCCGATTGACGGGGCCTGGGAGGGACTCGTCCGCAACGAATGAGACGTGGTCATGGTCCGATTATAGCCGACGGCCGGACTCCACGGGGCCAAGGCCGCCCCATGCGCCGCCGCTAAAGTCCAACGCGCCCGAAAAGCCCGCCAGGTGCTCGGGGTGCCGGATCGCGAGCGCGATGTTGCATGGCAGCGGGGAATCGGCGGGAACTGGCACGGAGCGTACCATCGAGTAGCCGGTGGCCGCCGCCACCGCTCGGGCCACGTCGTCGTAGCTCTTGGGCGGTGTGGCGACATGCACGATGCCTGGCGCTGGGGCCAGCATCAGCCGCGCCAGGACGGTGGCCGCAGCCTTGACGCGCACGAACGACTTCAGGGGGTTGGGAGCGCGGGCCGCCGTCCGGCCCGCCGCGAAGGCCTGCACCATGATGGTCGTTCGGCCATCCCACTGCCCGTGGACGTCCAGCCCGTACAGCCGACCCACCCGTGCGATGGTGGCTGGGCGGCGCGATGCCGGGACCGTTGCTTCGCCCCGTATTTGGGCCGTTGCGTACGCTGCCGTAGCACTCCCGGCCGGTGGAGCCGTGGGCGCCTCGATCTCGAAATAGGGGCCAGACCCCCGCCCAAACACGGCATCACTCGACACGAACACGAAGTGGGTCGTCGGCGGGAGCACAGCCAGCACGTTGGCCAGTCCGCGGTCGATGAGCGTAGCCTCGTCGTGGTCCGCCTTGAGCACCACAGCACCACGGAGGGTTGCAGCGACCGCACCAGCGCTTCCAGCCTGGGGAGGTTCATCACGTCCACGGCGATGAGCCCATCCCGGTCGGGGTGCCGCCCGGTGCCCGCGACGTTTTGGCCCAGGGTGTGACGGAGGCGCTGCAGGACGTGCCCCGCCGGGTACCCGGATCCCCCAAGGACCAGACACTGAGGGGATGCGGCGGGGCTCCTGTCCATCACCCTTGCCGTCCGACCGCGATGCCGCCTAACAGCGCGAGTAGCCACACGATTGGCAGTGGGTGCAGCCTTCTTCGTAAACCAACGTGGGGGCGTTGCACTCGGGGCAAAGGTCCATCGCGGTCGCCTGGGGGCGTGCCGGCGTCCCAGTCGTTGCGCCGTCCGGAGCCATGGGGGTCGGCTCGGGCAACCCGTCGGGATTGAGATGGCGGTCCAGAATGAGGCCAATGGCATCCACCACGGACAGCACCCGATCCGTGCCAAACCCCATTTGGTGCGCGCCCCCGATCCCCTTGAGCTGGTCGGCGGCCAATTGGAGCCGGCGGCGGGGGGAAAGATTGCCGTCGGACCGGAGGTATAGACTGATGATGCGGCCCAGCGCCTCCATGAACGACTGCACCTCGGATCCGGCGCGGCCCAGCAGCATGAACACCTCAAAGGGATCGCGGTCCACCTCATTGATGACCACGCGGGCCGTACCGGCCGGGGTTTGCCGCCGGTACGTCCGGCCCTGCACCTGGCTGGGGACGGGGTACACCTCCAGCGTGTGGCCGCGCGGCGGCGCGATCGCCTCGGAGGCCGGTGGCGCCGCCGGCGTCTCGCTCTTGACGTGCAGCACCTGCTCCTGGCGGCTCTGATCCCGGTAGATGGTCACGCCCTTGCAGCCCAAGTCATAGGCCAGCTCATACAGCCGGGCGGTGTCCTCCACGGAGTAGCTCGCGGGCGCATTGGCCGTCTTGGAGATGGACGAGTCAATCCACTTCTGGATGGCCGCCTGGACGTAGATGTGCTCCTCGGGGGTGAGGTCCATCGCTCCTACGAAATAGGATGGCAGCGGGTCGCCGGGATGGGCCTCCAGCCACTCCTGTGCAATGGGTACGTACTGCTCGTCGAACCCGAGCCGCGACTGGCGGAAGTAGGTGAAGGCATAGAACGGCTCGATGCCGGTGCTGGTGCCCACCAGCGTGCCCGTGGTGCCGGTGGGCGCCTGGGTCAAAATGGTCACGTTGCGGGCGCCGTGCTGGCGGATGGCGTCCCGAACATGGTCGGGGAGACGCTTCATGAAGCCGCTGGCCAGGTACTTGTCCGCCTCGAAGGCGGGAAAGGCCCCTTTGTCGCGGGCCAGCTCGGCGTCGTACAGATACGACTCCACGGCGATGAACTGGTACAGCTTGTCGATGAACTGCACGGCGTCGGGCGCGCCGTAGCGGAGCCCGAGGCGAATCAGCAGTTCGCCTAAGCCCAGCGTTCCCATCCCGATGCGCCGCTCACGGGCCTGGTTGTCGCGGTTCTCGTCAAAGAAATACGGGGTGGCGTCGACGATGTCGTCCAAAAAGCGCACTCCCATGCGCACGGTGCGCCGGAGCGCCGTCCAGTTGACGTCCTTCGCCTCGGCGTCGTAAAACGCGGCCAGATTCAGGTGCCCCAGCGTGCAGACCCCCCAGGCCGGCAACGGCTGTTCGGCACACGGATTTGTACATACAAGTTTGTTGAAATACCAACTGTTGGATTCTTTTTCGTGGCGCTCATCAAACACGACGCCCGGTTCCGCGGCCTCCCAGGCCCCTTGGATGAGGGCGGACCAGATGGCGCGCGCCTTGGGGGTTTCGTACACGCGCACGGGCTTGCCCCGCGCGCGCCATGCCTCCAGGTCGCCGTCCCACCATTCGTCGTAATCGGGGTCGGCGGTGTCGGGAAACACCAGCTCCCAATCGGCGTCGGCTTTCAGGGCGGCCATGAAGGCATCGGAGATCCTGACGGAGATGTTGGCATTCTCGACCATGCCGGGCGTCTTCTTGACCTCAATGAAGCGCCAGACGTCCGGGTGCCAGTCCTCGATCTGGAGCATGAGGGCGCCGCGCCGGGATCCCCCCTGCTCCACCAAGCCGGTGGCGCGCGAGTACAAATCCATCCAGGACACGGCGCCGGACGAGCGCCCGTTCACCCCGCGCACCGTGGCGCGCGACGGCCGCAGGCTCGACACGTTGATGCCCACGCCGCCCCCGCGGCTCATGATTTCGATCATGCGGCCCAGCGTCTCTACGATGCCCTCCCGGCTGTCTTTGGGGTTCGGCACCACGTAGCAGTTGAAGTAGGTGAGCTGCTGACCGGTGCCCGCCCCGGCCCAGATGCGGCCACCGGGCACAAACCGCAGCGAGCCAATCTCGTCGGCAAACGCATCGGCCACGTCGGCCCGCACCTTGGGCGATTCCACGTGGGCCACCCCATTGGCAATGCGCCGGGCGACGGCGGCCAGCGTGGTTTCCGTAGGCCGGTCGCAGTCCAGCACGGCGCGCTCGACGATTTGCCCCTGCTGCGGCCCGGTCAACAGCTCCACCCGCAGTCGTTGCTCGGGCAGCACCTCGCGGATGACGCCCACCTCTTTCTTGGGCCACTTGGGGTGGGGCTCCACCAGCACCACCGCCACGTCATCCACCTGAAAGCGGCGGTCCAAATCTTTCTGCGTGTACCGGTCCAAGAAAATCTTCCAGCTCAACTCGGACGCAAACTCGCTCGTGGAATTCATCTGGCTCCCCCTCAGTCTCCGTCCGTGGCCGTGCCAGGGTCCGACTCCCCACCACTGGCCCGCGGGTCCATCCGTTCCAAAAGTTCTTTAAATCCCCTCAGATCCGTGAAGTCACGATAAACCGAGGCGAACCGCACATACGCCACGGTGTCTAAGGCGGCCAAGAGGTCCATCACCTGCTCGCCCACCCAGTGGCTCGGCACTTCGTCGATCCCCTGATCGCGGATTCGCCGCTCGACGCTCGCCGCCAAGCTTTCCAGCTGCGCCAGCGCGATCGGCCGCTTCTCGCAGGCGGTGATCATGCCGCGCAAGATTTTTTGCCGGTCGAACGCCTCGCGGCGGCCATCTTTCTTGACCACCAGCAGCGGCGGCTCTTCGACCCGCTCGTAGCTTGTGAAGCGACGTTCGCACATGGTGCACTCCCGACGGCGGCGGATGGCCATGCCTTCTTCGGTGGGCCGCGAATCCAGCACGCGCGTGTCGTCATGACGGCAGAATGGACAGTTCATGGCGCCTCCCCAGATCTAGCGTGTCGAGGACTCGGTATACCACATTCCCTAGTGGATCTCCTGCCGGACACAGAATAAAAATTTGTGAGCGCGGTGGGGTGGCCAAATAAATTCACGGGCAAGCTTGCCTGCCCCAGGATATCTGTGGACAATGATGCTATAATTTCTGATCCAGATGACGGTAGGGATTCGACCCCGACCACGGCGTCCAGAGGAGGGGTACCCAGTGTACAGGCGGCGGGCTCCCAGTGGCAGACGCATTCTGGGGCGCCGGGGCCAGAGCATCATTTTGCTGGTGGGGTTCCTGGTGGCGCTCATGGGCGGCGTGGCTGCGTCCATCACTGTGGGCACGGTGTACTTTGCCCAGACGCGCCTGCAGAATGCGGTGGATGCGGCCGCACTCGCCGGGGCGCAGTCGGAGATGGACGGGGGCTCGGCGAACGCCAACCAGACGTACCTGACGCAGCAAAACATGCCGCAAGCTGAGGTCACCGTCAGCAACCTTGCCAACCCGCCCAACTCCGTCCAGGCGCTCGGGAAGGTGACCGTGCCTGGCTCGTTCGCCTCGCTGTTTGGTATTAAACAGTTCACGGTACGGGCCCGAGGTGTTGCCCAGTATGGCGCGGGGGCCGTTTTTGACTACGCGCTGTTCCAGGGGGCGACATCTACGCTCGCCCTGTCAGGGAATACCCACGTGAACGGCAGCGCCCACTCCAACGGGAACATGGCGCTTTCCGGGAATGACTGCATCACGGGGTCCACGACCGTGGGAGTCTCGGGATCCGCGGTGACTGGCCAAGGCGCGTGTCCCCAGACTTTCGTCCAGGTTCCCTTCGTGTCCATGCCCAACTGGACGCTGGCGCAGGTGACCCCCCAAAACGCCACCGTGATTTCCGGCGCCGGATGCAACAGCATCCCCCAGAACCTGACCGGGAACTACATCATTGATTGCCCATACAGCCAAAACGGCCCACTCAACCTCACTGGGAGCAATGTCATAAACGGCAATATCCTGGTTGAAGGTGGGAGCTCGGTCAGTATTTCCGGCAACGCGGCTATCTCTGGCTCCATCACCGTGTACGGTGGCAGCATGAACCTTTCCGGCAACGTGTCGGAAGCGGTGACGGGAAAAGGAGCGGCGTTTGCCGCCGTGGGGCCCGACAGCTCTTGTTCCATGAGCGGAAACATCTCCGTCAACGGGGTGGTGTACTGCCCCGACGGGCCCATCAATATCTCCGGAAACCCCACCGTAACCGGGGCGGTCATCGGCAACTATGTCGATGTCTCGGGGGATATAAAGGTGACGTATAACGCCGAGGATGTTCAGCAGGTGCCGGTCCAGCAAGTGTCGCTGATCCAGTGAAGACATTGGCTTAGAGGGAGGACCCATGTCCAGGACAATTGGCGGAAGGGGCTCGCGTCGGGGCCAAGCACTGGTCGAATTTGCATTGGTGGCGCCGCTGTTGTTGCTCCTGCTGTTCGCGATTATTTCACTGGGGCTTTACATCAATGCCCAGGTCACGCTCCAGCAGGCGGCGCGGATTGGGGCGCGCGACGCCGCGATTGGCCAAAACATCGGTTGCCCGGGCGACACGTTGAGCGGAGCCACGACGCCCACGCTGTACGCGGTGGTGGATCAACAGATTGGCCAGGGGTTTGGCTTGAGCGACCAGGTGCCGGGTCAGCCAGGCACCTACCGAGCGCTTTTGGGACCGCAGTATCCGGTGGAGACGCAGCCTAGCCCCACGGACAGTAGCCTGTCTTACGTGACGGTGAACGTTTACTACAAGTACCAGCCGCTCATTGCCATCCCCGGGCTTCTGCCCTCCACGATGTACCTGGCCCAGTCGTACACCATGATGATGCAGGACCCAGCCGGGTCGCTTTCCCCCAGCGGCTGTCCCAACGGCCCGGGGGCGTCGCAGACGGCCAGCTAGCGCCCCGGGGCACCCACACTTGGGAGCTCCACGCAAACCGCGGGAGATGAAAGCAGGAAATCCAGGACGCGTGTCGAATGCTCTGCCCCGGTGCTCAGTTGAGGGGACTCGACTAATCAGATCAGGTGGTGTCCGCGTGGCGGCGATGGAGAAGACGGTGCGCGTGTGGCGGGGGGCACGCCAAGGCCAAGCCGTGGTGGAATACGCGCTCATCATCGTGCTCATCGCGCTGGTGCTGTTCTTCGCGGTCAAGTACTTCGGCCTAGGCGTACAGCACTCCCTGAACAACACCGCCCTGCGCGTGAAGAAGAGTTAGCTGACAATAGTGGTGCTGGCTCCAACACCTGCTATGATGGCCGAGTTCCCTGGGGTTTCCAGTGGTTCACATTACGAGGAGGTTCGTCTTTGTACCTGTATGCGAAGATGCTGGACATGGTCTCCGCGCTGCTTCAAAAGCGCGATGGGCAGGCCATGGTGGAGTACGCACTGATCCTGGCGTTGATTGCCATCGTGGTAATCGTGGCCCTGCACTTCTTGGGGGGCGCCGTGAACACGCAGCTGAACAACATCGCCGGCAACATCAACGGCGCTTAGAGTCTGTCCCGCAGTCGACGGTCGACCCCGGCGGCTAGCCGCCGGGGAGCGGCCGATATCGGAGTATTGGGCTCTGGCTCCCGTTGTGGGCATAGCCTCTGCGGCGGGGGCCTTTGTTGTAGTGAGTGAGGGTAGAATCTGCGCAAGGATATGCATGGGAATCAATGAGTCACAGCATGACGCATTCACGGTGGTGGCACGGGGCAGAGCGGCGGGGTGACGCCCCGGCAAGTGGGCGAGGAGGCAGTCTGATGACCCAGGTGGGTTCGTGGTGGAAAGTCAGCCGGTGGCTGGTCATAGGGATTCTGCTGGTGGTGGCGGGTGTCTACGCGGGGCTCCGGTTTTTGGCGTCCACCAAGGTAGCCCCGGTGACCACGGCGACGGCGACGGTTTGGGTGGTGACGCAGCCGATAGCTGCGGATGCGCCGATTCCGCCGTCCTCGGTCAAAACCGAGACATGGCCGGTGAAGTTGCTGCCGCTAAACGCCTACCAGGGTTCCCTGGCGGGCCTGTATACCACGGAGGCGCTGCCCCAGGGGGTGCCTCTGGTGACGACGGATCTGTTCAACCCGACCACCTCCGACCTGATTCCGAACCGATTGCCCAAGGGCGACGTCGCCTTTGACTTTTCCACCAGCCCGAACTCGGCCGTGGACGGCGTGATTGCCCCCGGGGACCGAATAGCGCTGCTGGCGCTGGTGCCGCCGCCCGGCAAGGCGGGCGCGACATCGTCGGGAACGACCAGTGCGACGGCATTGAATCAGTCGGTCGTCTTCATGCAGGGGTTGAATGTGCTGGCGGTGAATGGGGCGCTCACGGGAGCGGTCACCCCCGGAAGCGGTGAGCAACTCATCCTGGCGGTGACCCCCGCACAGGCCGAGGCGCTGGTTTACGCCGAGGCGCACACCACCTTCACGGTGGTGCTCGAAGCGCCCCATCAGAAGTTGGGCACCGTGGCACCCTACGGCACCCAGTGGCCGAAGCCGTAAGGGGGAACAGAGACTCTGATGTTTACCGTATACGCGGCCGTCGCCCCGGATGTTTATGAGCCGGTGGTGCGTGCCATCAAAGACACACAGGATGCCGTGCTGCTGGGGGTAGTCTCTGACCTGCGGCAGGCGCTGTCGGACTGCGCTGCGGAGCGGCCCGGCGCGTTCGTGGTGGATGACCAGCTGTTGGAGCAGAACCCAGGCTCCTTGGCGTCCATGGAGAGCGTGGGGTACCCCGTGCTGTTGCTGATTCGTCAGGACGACCCGGCCGCGGCACGCCGGGCGTTGGCCATTCGGGCGCGGGACATGGTGGCCGCGACCGCCGTCGAAGTAGATCTGCCGGGCGCGCTGACGCGCCACGCGGAGGCCAGCATTGCGCAGCCGCAGGCGGGCAAGGTCATCGTGGTGTTTTCGTCCAAGGGTGGGGTGGGCAAAACCACGCTGGCCGTGAACCTGGCCATGGCGCTGAATCTCTTGTCGCACCACCCCGTTGCGTTGGCGGACCTGGACTTGCAGTTTGGCGATGTGGCGGCGCTCTTGGGCGACCTCCCGCCGGGGAACATCCACGACTTGGCAGTCGCGCCCACGCTTGACCGTCTGTCGGTTGAGCGCGTGCTGGCCAAAATCGGCAACACCGACGTGAACATGTTGGCGGCACCCGCCATGCCGCAGGAATCCGAGGACATTCGGCCTGAACTGGTGGTCCGCGTGCTGCAGATGCTCAAAGAGACCCATCCCTACGTCGTGGTGGACACCGCGCCCGGCTTTTCGGATGTCAACGTGGCGGCGCTGGATTACGCGGATTACGTCCTCACTGTACTGACGCCGGACGTGGTGACGATTCGCACCATCAAGCAGGCGCTGGACCTGTTCTGGACCGGCTTTCACTATTCGGCTGGCAAAGTGCGGCTCGTGATGAATCGGGCTGGCAGCCGATCGGGCATCGAGTCGCAGGACATTTCGGCCGCGCTGGGTTCCAACGTATATTGGGAGCTCCCATCCGACGGGAGCTGGCCGGTCAAGGCGGCCAACCAGGGACGGGCGCTCATGGTGTTTCAGCCCACCAGCCTCTTGGCACAGAGCATTCGGGACATGGCCAGGTCCCTTATCGATGAGCACGAGGGCCAGCGGCGCGTGGTGAAAGAGGCGAAGGCTCGGCGGCCGTCATTTTTCAGCCGACTGGGCCTGGCAAGGGGGCGTAATTAATGTCGTTGAAGAAGCGCTTGGGCGACCCCAACGGGGTCGGATCAGCATTTCGCTCTGTGGTGCGGGAGAGCCAGACCCGGGCCGTGAAGCCGCCGCCCGAGTACATGTCTGCGTCTTACATCACATTGAAGACCCGGGTGCAGGAACAGCTGTTAAACCAAGAAGCGAATCCCGAGGCGTTGGACGCCGAGCAGCTTAGAACCCGCATCGCCGCCATTGTGGCGGATGACCGGTCGATTTCCCCGCTGGAGCGCGACAGCATCGTCAACAATTTGGTCAACGAGATCAAGGGATTCGGCCCGGTGCAGCCCCTGCTGGATGATCCGGACATCTCCGAGGTGATGATCAACGGACCGCATCGGGTGTACATCGAGCGGGCCGGCCGCCTGGAAGCGACCCGCATTCACTTCCGCGATGACGCGCACCTGAAGAGCATCGTGGAAAAGATGCTGGCACCCACGGGTCGACGGCTGGATGAGGCCAGTCCCATGGTGGATGCCCGCCTTCCGGACGGATCGCGTCTCAACGCCGTGATTCGCCCGATCGCGGTGGCGGGGGACACCATTACCATTCGAAAATTTTCCAAAGACCCGTTTACCTTGGAGCAGCTGGCGCACATGAACAGCATCTCGGAGGCCATGGCCGTCGTGTTAGAGGCGGCGGTCCGTGGCCGCGTGTCCATCGTGGTGTCCGGCGGCACGGGTTCTGGGAAAACCACCACGCTGAATGCCCTGTCGGCCAACATCCCTGCGGACGAGCGCATCGTGACCATCGAGGACGCGGCCGAGTTGCAGCTCCAGCAGGACCACCGCGTGACGCTCGAGGCCCGGCCAGCCAACGTCGAGGGGCAGGGCGAGGTGTCGATCCGGTCGCTGGTGCGCAATGCGCTGCGAATGCGGCCCGACCGGATTATCGTCGGCGAGGTGCGGGGCGGCGAGGCGCTCGACATGTTGCAGGCCATGAACACCGGGCATGAGGGCAGCCTGACGACCGCCCACGCCAACTCGCCGCGCGACTGTTTGGCACGTATGGAGACCATGGTGCTGATGGCCGGCGCCGACCTGCCGTTGACCGCCATTCGACAGCAGATCGCCTCGGCCATTGATGTGATCGTGCAGCAGGCGCGGCTCCAGGACGGCAGCCGCCGCATTGTGCAGGTTACCGAAGTTGTCGGCTTGGAGCAGGGCATCATCACGACGCAGGACCTGTATGTGTATGAACAGACGGGCATCGACGAAGGGGGTCGGGTACAGGGCTATTTCACCGCTACCGGGATTCGGCCGCGCTTTATGGAGCAGCTGGCGCGCCGCGGCATCAGCCTGCCATCCGACGTCTTCGGCGAGGTGAGGTAAGGCCATGCCCACCGTGACCCTAACCTTGCCCACCGGGCCGGCGCTCACCGCGATGGTGGTTGCGGCCCTGGCGTTTGTCCTGGCGTTTCTGTCGGTCATGACCTGGGTGAAGAGCCTGAATCTGCACAGCACCAGTCAGACGCGTCTCAAAAAGGTGGTGGCCGAGCCCCGGGTCAATGCCCGCCAAACCTTCCAGGACCGGTGGGCGCTCAGAGTGACCCAGTGGCGCATGTCCCAGACGGCGGCCGCGTTGCGACTGCGGCTGGAAGAGTATTGGGGGCTGGCCATCGCGGGAGGCGTCGTCGGGGCGCTTATCGGTGGAGCCGTGCGCGGCGTGGCCGGGGCCATCGGGCTAGGCCTGGTAGGCGTCATCGTCACGCTGTACTGGCTCCGAATGCGCCGGGAGCGCTGGCTCATCAAGGCCGAGGAACAGCTGCCCGACTTTTTTCGCAATATCTCGTCGTCGATGCGGGCCGGTTCGTCGTTTGGGCAGGCTCTGGCGGTGGTGGGGCGGGACACCCCCGAGCCGCTGGGGCCCGAGATTCGGCGGCTCGCGCGGAGGGAGGCGCTGGGCTTCACGATGGAGCAGGCGCTGAACGAACTGGCGCAGCGCGTGCCCAGCAAAGACCTGAATCTAGCCATTGTGGCGATTCAGGTGCAGCGCGACGTCGGCGGGGCCCTGTCGCCGCTGTTGAACAGCATCGTGGATACGATTGAGTCGCGCCAGCGTCTGAAGGCGGAAATTCGCACGCTGACGGCGGCGGGCCGCATGAGCGGGTGGATCCTGACCGGCCTGCCGGTGGCGTTGGGCTTTGTCATTTGGTTCATGGACCCCAGCTACATGTCGTTGCTGTTTTCCGAAACCATTGGGAACATCATGATCGCCTACGCCGTAGCCTCAATCGCCGTGGGCTCGGTGGTCATCAATCGCATGGTGAAAGGACCAGACCTGTGAACGGGGAAGCATGGGCCATTGTTGCGGGGATTGGGGTGGCGCTGGGTGTCCTGGGGTTCCGCCAGTTCGCGGCAGACCTCAGTACCATGCGCCGGCAGACGCGGCTGGTGCGGCGCCTGGGCGGCACGCTGCGGGCGCGGACCATCGAAGACGAACTGGAGTTGCCGTTTTCCCAGCGCATCCTAGACCCGGTCCGTGAGCGCTTGGTGCGGTCGCTGGGGAGCCGCCTGGTACCGGCGAAGGCTCAGGAAGAACTGGGCCGGCGCCTCAGAATGGCGGGGGTTGACCGGTCTCCCGTGGAGTTTGGTTTGCTCCGGATCGTCACCGGTGTGGTGCTGATGGCAGCGGGCTTTATGCTGGCGGCGCTGGGCATCCTCCCAGCGGCCGACTCGATCCTGGTGCCCGTGGCGCTGGGCGCGCTGGGCTATCTGATTTTCGGCGTGCGCCTCAATACGGCTTATCGGAAACGCCAGGAAGCCATCGAGCGCAACTTGCCCGAGGCGTTTGACCTGCTGTCGGTGTGTGTTGAGGCGGGTTTGTCGTTTGAGGCGGCCTTGCGGCGATCGGCCGTGCACCTGCCCGACGCCACCGGCCAGGAATTTCAACGGGCGGTGGCCGACCTGCAGGTGGGGATGACCCGACTGGAAGCCCTCCGAGCACTCGCGGACCGCACCCGCCTTGAGGATCTGATGCGCTTTGCCGTGCTCATGGGCCAGGCGGACCGCACCGGAGCGTCCATATCGGGGGTGTTGCACGCGCAGGCGGAGCGGGTGAAGGAGCGGCGGGTGTTTCGGGCCCGGGAGCAGGCGGCGGCGGTTCCCGTCAAGATTCTGTTCCCGATGGTCATGTTTATCTTTCCCGCCCTGTTCGTGGCGATCCTGGGCCCGGGGATGCTGAGCATCATCCACGCCGGGCTGTGAGATCCGTGGTGGTCGTCCGCGTGGACGACGGCCAAATGCTCGCGCCGCGGGGGGCCCTCTGCGAGACGGCGCGAGAGCGTACGCGTGGGCTTTTGCCCCGCAACAGCCTTGACCCGGACGAGGCGCTGGTGATTCCCACCCAGTCCGTGCACACGTTTCGGATGCGCTTTGCCATTGACGTGGTGTACCTGGATGGCCGCGGCCGGGTCCTCGGCGTCCACCATCGGGTACCCCGGGGACGCATTCTGCCGTGGCGGCTCCGGGCCCGTGCCGTCGTGGAGCTGGCAGAGGGCCAGGCGGCTGCCCTCGCCATCGTGCCTGGCCAAGTGCTGGCCTGGCGGCCCGGGTGATTGTCGGCCGACGCGAAACCGCCCCGACTTCCGCCACTCAGGGTGGAAGCCGGGGCGTCCATGGGACTACGGTGACGTGCCGTAGTTGACGGCAAATGCGGTCTCGGACGTCCACCCAGTTGGGGTGGCGTGGGAAGGTCCATACAGGTCTCCGTTGTTGCGCAGTTCCAGCATCTGATACGGCGCAACTTCGCCATTCACCTCGTTGCCTCCCGTGTACGTGTACACGTTGAAAAACGGGGCGGCCGGGGAATAGGGCGGGAGGGTGGTGTAGTAGGCAGCGCCAGTGCCGGTGATGGCCAGCGGCGTTTCCGTGATAGCATCCGCCGAATTGTTCAGGTACGTACCCGGGCAGTCAAAGTACTGCCAGCCCGTGCTGGCGCCGTTGCCCCCGTCAAGCGCAATGGCTTTGTACTTGGCGTACGAGGTCCCGTTGAGCGTGAGAGACCCGAGGTAGTTGACCTGACTCCAGATGTCGTCACCCGGCGCGAAGCCAGGCGTCGTGTATTTGTAACAGCCTCCGTTGGAACTGGACAGCGCTTCGATGAACAAGCTGCTTTGGTAGTAGCCGTTGCTCGGGCTACTCTTGACGTTCCGGCGTCTCCCCCGGCCTGCGTCAGACCGATGTTGCCTCCGACCGACGTGTCCCCGCCGAGGCCCACCCACTGAGCGATGCCCTGGCCATAAGGCAGCGTATACGCCGTGTTGGCCATGTGAAACTGAGCTTGGATGCCGTTGTAGGTGGCCTGCGTGTCGACGGAACCGGCCCAGTTGGGGCTTGTCGCCGTGGATGTGTACCAGGCGGTCCCGGGCGCCACCACACTGGTCGGCCGGGTGTTCTGGTAATGCAGGCGTGGCAACAGGCCGTGCACGCCCGCGAGCCACGTGGCATACTGGGGCGTGCCTTTAGCGGTGGGCGGCAACGGAAGACCCGCGCACACGAGCTCAGCGCCGGTCATGGTGGAAGGGTGAAGCGCGCTCTCTGACCCGGCGGGGAAGGAGCGCGTCGCCGAGTATCCCCAGCCCACGCCGATCCGTGCCAACAGGGTCATGGCGCTGAACGGTGGGGGCGCTGTGAACTTGACCCACCAGCTGGTGTGGGATGCGTTCGACACGACGGTGCCTCCGGCGGGCAGCGAGTGTAACGCGGGGTACTGCTGGAGAGCCTGGGTCAAGGGAACAGCGGTGGAGCGGGGTAACCCGGGGGAGGTGGCAGCAGAGAATCCCGACACAGTCGCGGGAGCAGTCGCTGGATAATGTCTAGTTACCCCCCCCGTGTGCGGCGGGTTGCAGGGCGACCAGGGCCCCGCTGGCCAACAGCGCCAAGCCTGCTTTAGACCAATCATAATGGCGCACGGCTTACCCTCCGTCCGACAACTTCCCAGCGCTCAGGCGCGGAAACGGAAAGCGCGCTGTCGGCAATGTGCCACTGAAGGACCCGACCACGGCAGAAAACACCAATCGGGTCGGCCGAGTCGGCGTTTGTGGCCCCTGACTGTAGCCGAAGCCTCCCGGGGGCCACGGCCAGCACCTTGGACACGAGGCTCATCGGGGGTGGCGCCGTGAAGCTCAGGGACCAAGTACACGGGTCGTACCAACTGTGAAAGCCAGTTCCAGTGAACGTGATGGTGCCACCATCCGGTAGGGTGTTGAGCACCGGCACCTTCTGGGCCGCCTCCGAAAACGGAAGTCCCCCATGCGGACACGTGGTGCTGCGCGCCACCGTCTCGCGAATGGGGTGCGGTGTGACCGAGGCGGGAGTCTTGCTGGCACCCACGGCCAGCATGGCCAATAGGGTCAAACCCGGGACGCCTGCCCAATACGAACGACGCATCGGTGTGTCTCCTTTCTCTTCATTCCTTTCGTTCCTTTCATTTATTTCATTCCTTCCACCTTTGTCGGACCTGTATCCTACATCAGCCTCACACGACCAACGTGGCCCGGCGTACGGTCGCTCGTGACAAGTACGCATCACCCACCGCCGGAATCGAGGATGCCCATGGCCAGTGTGGATCCAACGACCCGCTCATGCACAACCCGGTGGTGGGTTGGCAGGGCGTTGGGTGTGAAAGGTTGTCGTGCTGACGTGCGCGCCCGACGCGGTTGCGACCGCGGGTTTCCCCAGAGTATGGGCATCCCCCGGCCCGAGTTGCCCCACCGGTCCGCGAGTGCCGAGGCGCGGTGTCCGCAGTTGAATCGCCCAATCCGGCGGACTACAATGAGCTTGCGCCGAGTTAGGGGAGGTTCCTGGTTGTTGACTTTTGTCAGGGCGACCCGAGAGGACAGCGCGCGAATCCGCGCGTTTCTTGAGGGAGCGTCGTCCGTCGCGGACATCAGCGACGAGTTGGTAGACGGGTTTGCGGAGCACTTGGATGGTCGGTCCATCGGTGGGCTGTATCTGGCCACCGAGGACGGTACAATTCTTGCAACCTGCGTCATCACGGTGGTCCAGGCGCACGAGGCGTATCTGTCGGGTATCCGCGTGCTGCCAGAGCGGCAGGACCAGGATGTCACCGAGGAGTTCGGTCGATTCCAGCTCGAGGAGGCGGGGCGACTGGGCGCGGACGTGGTGCGCGTACTGGTGCATGTGGACAATGCCGCCGCGCACCAATTGCTGCAGGACAAACTTGGGTTCGAGGTGGTCGACCAGTGGGCCGTGGGGGAGATCAACCCCATCCCCGCCCCGGATGGCACAACCCATGACGCCGGGCCCGCCTGGGCCGTAGACCGCGAACGGCTGACCGCGTTTCTGAGGGCCCAGGGAGGCGTGGGCTTATGGAGTGGCGGTCGCGAAACCGAGGTCAAATCGCTCGCGCTGTCGGAGTTGTTAAAGCGCGTGGAAGCGGGCGGCGTCGCGCTGTCGCCCAATGAGGGGGCCATCGAGGCGTTGGCGTTGACGCGGGTGCAAACCCGCGAGGTGCTGCACATCGAGTACCTGAAAGATTTGGGGCATCGCTTGTCCACGCTGTTGGATCATCTGTGGAGTGAGGCCCGGGCGTGGGGCGCCAGCCGCTGCCGGTTCGGGGTCTCGCTGGGGATGGCGGAGCGGCTCCGCTCGATCGTGCCCAATACCGAAATCACATGGAGAGGGTCGGTCTTGGAGCGCCGGCTGCCCTTGAATCCCTCCGAAGGTTGACCAGTCGGTGACCCGGCGACCGGCACGGCGGCGGCGTGAGTGGCAGGCGTGGCTCACCGCTTGGCGGGCCCTGTGGCCTGATCTGTTGTGGTCGCGGGTGGCGCTGGTGGCGGTAGGCTTCATCGCCTTGGCGTTTTTCCCGTGGGTGTACGTCTCCCCCACCTACAACGTGAGCCGCGACCCGGTGGTCCTGATGTTCACGCGCTGGGACGCCATGTGGTACATCGACATCGCCCGGCGGGGCTACTGGTTCAAAGCGTTGGCGTTTTTTCCCCTGTATCCCGCGGCCATCGCGGGCGTCCGGTGGCTGACCGGGGCCAGCGCCGCGTGGAGCGCCCTCATTCTGTCCAACCTAGCCCTGGTGGGCACCGTGGCCGTCTTTTGGCGACTGGTGCGCGAGTACTATGGCGCCCCGGTGGCAAGCCGCACGACACGGTGGCTGCTGCTGTTTCCCACGGCGTTCTTTCTTTCGGCGGCCTACACCGAGTCCTTGTTTCTCTTGGGCGTGGTGCTGACGTTCTGGCTGGCGGGACCGCGCCAGAAAATCTGGTGGGCTGGCCTTACGGGATTCTTGGCCGCTCTGACCCGAAACCAAGGCGTGCTATTGGTCGTTCCACTCTTGGGTGCGTATTGGCGGGTGGTTCACGCCGACACGACGGCACCGCGTTTCTGGCGGTGGGTGCGCGTGGAGTTGCTGGCGCTGGCCATGCCGGTGGCGGGGTTGTTGGCGTTCGCGGGGTGGCAGGCGCTGGTGTTCCATCGGGCCGATGCGTTTTTGGCGGTACAGGCCGCCTGGGGGCGGGCGGTGGAGCCGCCGTGGGTCGGCATGGTGGCAGCCATTGGCAATGTTCTGGCCGGTGGACCATTGCAAGCGCCTACCATCCTGAGTATGATGGACCTGCTGGCCGCGCTGGGGTTTCTTGGCTTGCTGGTCGTGGGCGTTCGGCAACGGTTGCCGTGGACTTGGCTGGCATTTGCCGGGGCCGCGTGGCTGATGGATGTGAGCGCACCAGCGCTGGGCGGCGAAAGTCCGCTGCTGAGCATGACGCGATTGGTGCTGGTGCTGTTTCCGGGCTTTGTGAGCTTGGCGCTGGTTACGGAGAGCGCCAGCCAACCAAATGCCAGTGCGTGGCGCGCCGGCACCGTGGGCACCATGTGGCCGTGGGTCCTACCGATGATGCAAGCGATGTTTTTCGCTATTTTCGCCACGTGGCGTTGGGTCGCGTAGGGACGGGCGAACGAGTAAGAATCGTTGAGGCAGGGGAGGATCCGGCGTGACGGTTTTGGTAACGTTGCCCACGTACAATGAGTTGGAGAACCTGACCCCGATCGTGGAGCAGATTTTGAGCCTGGGTGACGAGTTCGATGTGCTGGTGGTGGACGACGGGTCGCCCGACGGCACCGGGCTGGTGGCCGAGCATTTGGCAACCGTGTATCCCGGACGGGTGGAAGTGATTCACCGACAGGGCAAGCTGGGCTTGGCCACGGCGTATCTGACGGGTTTTCGATATGGGATTATGAAGGGCTACGACTACATATGCGAGATGGACGCGGATTTCTCCCATGAGCCATCGTACCTGCCGGCGTTCATCGAGACCGCGCGTCGCGAGGGGGCGGACGTGGTGCTCGGGTCCCGGTATGCCCCCGGCGGGGGCGTGGACAACTGGTCCTGGTCGCGACGAGTTATGTCGCGCGGCGGCTCGCTTTACGCGAGCCGCATGCTGTCGTTGCCCTATCGCGACCTGACGGGCGGGTTCAAGCTGTTTCGGCGGGACGCACTGGCGGCGATGGATCTGAGCCTCATCAAAGCCACAGGCTACGGGTTCCAGATCGAGATGACCTACCGATTGCACCAAGCCGGTGCCAAGATTGTGGAGCACCCCATCGTGTTCCGGGACCGCCGCGCGGGGCAGAGCAAAATGTCCCCGGGCATTTTTGTGGAGGCCCTCGTCATGGTAGCCAGCCTGCGCGTAAGTTCCAAGACCCCCGCGACGGAACCCTCGCAAGAGCGGGCAGGTTCCTAAGGAGCCGCATGCTGAGCCGCGTCCCCGAAGGCGCCCGGTCGCTGTGGGCCCGCCACGGTGACCGGTTGTGGCGCTACCTGCTGGTGGGGGCCACGGGCACACTGGTCAACTTTGCCGTCCTGAAGGCTGTGTGGCCGGTGTTGCATGGCACCCCGTCGCTGGCGGATGGCGTCGCCAGCGAGGTGGCCATCCTGACCAACTACGGGCTGAACACCTGGTTCACGTTTAGATCGCGCCCCAGCTGGCGTACGTTGCTTCAGTACAATTTGGTGCTGGCAGGCGGTTCGCTGTTGCAGGTGGGCGTATTCACGCTATTGGTGGATTTGGGTCTTTACTATCTGCTGGCGAACCTGTTGGCCATCCCGTTCAACACCATCGTGGGCTTCGTCCTATCCCAGTGGTGGGTGTTCCGCCCGGAACCGGCGGGCAAGGGAGTGCCGGTCCCGGCGGTCCGCCGGTCGAGCTCGCGGGGTGATCGGGGAGGGCGAGAAGGGCGGGACGATGACGATGAGCGACCGGACCCCGAACCTCTGGTCGGATCCGCTGACCGTCGTCGCTGAGGCAGGCGTCCTGCTTCTCACCTCCGGCGCGGAAACGTCGCGTGTCGAAGACACCATGGGGCGGCTGGCGGACGCGTTTGGCGTGCCGGCGCAGACCATGGTGATGCCCACCGCGCTGTTCCTGCACCAGGCGGGCGGCTCCACGGTGATGCAGCGGGTGCGGCGGCGTGGCACCAATCTTGCCGTGGTTGAGCTCGTCAATGCGTGGTCGCGCGACGTGGCTGCGGGGCGTCTTACGCTCGGGGACTTTGCCGAGCGGTTGTCGGGGGTGTCCGGGTACCGGCGCTACCCCCCGGTGCTGGAGGTGGCCGCGGCCGGGGTGGCCGCCGCACTCTTGGCCGTGCTGTTTGGGGCCGGGTGGCTCAATATGCCGTTTGCCTTGCTGGCCGGGGCTGTCGCGCAAGGGCTGCGCGCCGTCTTGCGTGCCCACGCGGTGTCGCCAGGCGTGACGGATTTTGTGGGCGCCATGCTGGCTGCCCTGCCGGCGCTGTTGGATGCAGGGCTGGGGCTGGGGCATGGCGGAGCGGTGTTGGCCGGGGGCCTCATGGTGCTGGTCCCGGGCGTCATGATGACCACGGGTGTGCGCGACGGCATCGCCGGGGACCTCTTGGCGTCGGTGTCGCGGCTGTTGGAGGCCGCCGTGGTGGCGGCCGCCGTAGCAGCCGGGGCCGCGCTGCCGCTGTACCTGTACCTCTTGGGCCACGGGCGGTGGCCGGTGTGACCGCCGTCGCGCTGGCGGCCGGGTCCGCGTTGCTGTTTGGCGTGGTCTATCAGTGTCCGTGGCGCGCGGTCCTGTTGGCCGGCCTCATGGCCGCCGTCGGCTGGGGTGTGTATGCGGCGCTGGCCAAGGTGGCTCACCTCATGATCCTGCCGGACTTCGCCGGCGCGCTGGCCGTGGGAGCGCTGGCCGAAGTGGCCGCAGTGTGGCGCCGTCAGCCCGTATCGCTGTTCGTCGTGCCGGCGATCATTCCGTTCGTGCCCGGCTACACGGCGTATCAAAGCATGCTGACCCTGATTCAGGGGCACCTCGTCAGTGGCTTGGGCCTGGGGTTGTCGGCCATTGTGATTGCCGGCAGCCTGGCGGTGGGGCTGGCGCTGGCCACCGCGGTCGTGCGTCCCTTGGTTCACCGGCGCCGACTGCCGGGTCCCGTCGGGGGCCGCTGATGGGCTAGGGCACGCGGCGTACGGCCCCTGGAAGGAATTGCAGGGTAAAAAGTCGGGCATGCTGAAGACACGCCGCGTGCCCTGCCGCCTGTAACGGGATATAATGGATTCTTGGCTGACAACCTCAACAGATGGCGGCGGCAACGCGCGACGAAGGGAAGGAGCTGCGTGATGCGGGTTAAAGTGAAGGGCGCGGTGGATCCGGCTACATCGGAGCGATTTCACCGCTACATGGGAGACAGCCCCGCACGCCGCGAGGGATGGGTGCAGCCGGAGTCGGTGGAGCACTACCAGGTGACGGCCGACTATCTGGACCCGTTTAAAGAAGTGGCCGCCAACTTCGGTTTGGCCGTGGAACCGGTGGGCGCCGCCGACGGCGACGGCGAGACGGTCAGCGGCTAGCGGTTAAAAGCCCCTGGCTCGCCAGCAGAGCCCGGATGCCGTCGGGGTCCTTGGTGACCACGAACACTTCCTGGACCGCGCCCGGTGACCGGCCCAAGAGCTTCAAGCCGGTGGGCGTCGCGTATTGCACGCTGAACCCGGTGGAGGGCCCGCGCTTGCGCGTGATGGGCCCAGGAATGATGGCGTCGACGGCCGCTTGGTCGGCCAAGAGCGCCAGACCCACCTCCAGGGCTTCGAGCACGTGGTGTTCCCGCTTCACCTTGTGGTGGCGAAACTTCCGCGGCATGGCGCTCCCTCCCGCGCCATTGTACGCTGGGCGGAGGGAGGCGCGTTATGGAATACTGTCGGCGCTGCGGTGGCCCGCTGGATACCGTGCAGATCTTGGCCAAACCCCGGGGGCGTTGTTCACGTTGCGGGCACGTGGAGTATCGGGATCTGGCCGTGGCGGCGGCCACCGTGACCGAGGTGGCCGCCGGCCAGGTGGTGTTGGCGCGCCGAGCGATCCGACCCGGGTATGGCTTGTGGGTCATTCCCGGCGGCTTTGTCGAAGCCGGGGAGACCGTGGCGACGGCGGCCATCCGCGAAACCGCCGAAGAGGTGGGGATCCGGGTGCGCCTCGTGCGGCTGGTGGGCGTGTATTCTTACCCGCGGTCCCGCGTGGCGGTGGTGGTGTACCATGCCATCCCGGAGGGACCGGATGCGCCGGCCCCTCAGGATGGCGAAAGCTTTGAAGCACGGGGATTTCACCAAGGGGAGGTGCCGTGGGACGACTTGGCCTTCGACAGCACCCGCGACGCGCTGCGGGACTTTTTTGCGCCCGTCAGTCCGGACTAGCCGCGCGAATGCGGCTCCGTATCCGGCGCGGCCGGTCGGCGGGGATGCTGCCGGGGGCTGTCGCCCACGGCCCCACGACGATGGCCCCGTCCTCAAGGTCGGCGCGTTCGGGCCCCCGCACCGGTTCGGCGGCGGCCGGCACCGCCCACACGGTGGCGATGCGCACCTGGCTCGGTTCGAACGCGACCGCGTAGATGCTCCGATCCTCGTGATCCGGCTGACCTACCAGGGCCTGGCCGCGCAACCGACCCAGGACAAACAAGTCCCCGCCCGCCACCACCCGCGCCCCGGGGTTGACGTCGCCCAAAATGACGACGTCTCCGGCATGCTCAATGACTTGGCCGCTGCGTAGCGGCGTGCGGATTAAAAGCGGGCTCGCCGACGGCGCGGCCGCAACCGCGGTGGGTCGGCGTGCGCCTCCCCGGCCGACGGACACCAGGTCCAACTCGGGAAACCGCTCAAAAACCTCTGCCGCGCCCGCCAGCAGGGAGGGCGTCAGTGCCCGGTCCAGCACCTCCAGTTCCAGCGGCGACTGACCCAAAAACCTGCGCTGCCGCGCGAGCGTGCGCTCCAAATCCTCGAGCAGTGCGGCCTCGTCGGGGTACCCCTTCGCCAAAAGGCGCAGTCCCCGCCGATCTCCCTTCAGTTCCATCCGGCCCACTCCTGTCGTGTCGATTCATGGAGTAATTCCACGAGACCCGGGGAAATCCCTGCTGGACGGCGCTCGCCCCCCGGATTCCCGCCATCACCTGGTCGGGTAGAGTGGTGGGACAAGTGCTTGGCGCTCTGGGGACTCCGAGGAGAAGGGAGGGACGTCATGTCGCGAGGAACCATGCCGCTGACGCACATCCTCGCACTGGGCGGCGAACAGGTGCGCGTGTTGGAGTGGCCGGGGGAGGCGCCCACGCTCGTCGCGTGGCCTGGGCTGGGGGGCACTGCCGAGTATTTCGGGATGTTGGCGGACAGCATCCCGTTTCGCCTGGTGGCGCTGGATCCCCCCGGGGTCGGCCGGGTCAGCACGGGGCTTCCTGACCGGGTCACGGTGGATCGGGTGTGGCCGGACGCGCTTCGCTTCGGGGCGGAACACAGCGGGTGGGTGGTGGCCGTCGGACACTCCTGGGGCGGCTACTTGGCCCGCTTGGCGCTTGGTCAGCCCGAGCTTCCCGTGGCGGGTGCGGTCTTGCTCGACGGGGGCTACTTCCCCTGGGTGGACCCGAAACGGCCGCTGGCCGAAGAGATTGCCCAAGGGCGCGAGTTTATGGCACAGGCGGTGACCGAGGACGCCGACGAGGCCGTGGCCATCGAACAGGCACGCCTGGAGGCAACCGGCGTGGACGTGAGCCTGGCGGTGGTCGCGGCGCTGAGGTCCGGCTACGTGCGCCAAGACGATGGGCGGTTTCGGCTGGCCGTGCACCCGGCCGCATTCGAGGCGGCCATGCAGTCGCTGGCGGAGGTGCCCGTGGAGAACTATCTGGACACCGCCGGCCCGACCCTGCTGTTCGCCGCGGTGGGGATGGACGGGGTGCCTGGTCGGGACGAGGACTTCCACGCCCAGCAGCAGCGGATGCTGGAGCGGTTTCGCCGGGGCCCTGAGGCCCGATTGGTGATGCTGCCCGGCGTGAGCCACGAGGTGCTGCCGGAAGCCCAGGCCATTGTGGGCGCCGCCATCACGGCGTGGCTGGGGGACAGCCGGTTTCGTTGCCGATAGCGTGATCCGCGGGGTGGTGGCGGGGCTTGGCGGCGATCGCTCCTCATGCGGACGCGAGGCCACAGCGCCTGCCGTAGAGGCTCCCAGGAGAAAGTCGGCTGGTGGGCTGACTTGCGTGCTTGCGTGCTTGCTTGCTTTGCGTTACGTTCGTCGTATGGGAGGTGGGCGCATGGCTCGGGCAGTGGTTCCCGTCACGTGGAGATTGGATCCCGCCTTGTTCGAGAAGGTGCAGACAGCGGCCAGGCGGCGCGGGATGTCTGTTCAAGCGTACGCCAGCGATGCGTTGCGGCGCGCCGTGGAGTCCGAGCGACACCTAGAGCCCCCCACTCCCCGTGAGGACCCGGACGCCCAGTGGTTGGGCGAGGATCTGAGCGGCCTGGCAGACCTTGAACCGTTCGACTGGGGCTCGGAGGGCCCGCCCGACGGTGACCCCGTCTCCTTTGAGCCAGGTGTGGGCTTCGTCACGGTCGGGAAGCGACCATGACGTCAGCGCCCTTGCGGTGGGGAGACATTGTGCTGGTGGTGCTGCCGGGACAGCATCCTCGAGGGCGAGAGCAGGAGGGACTACGGCCCGCCGTGGTGGTTGGGATCCCGCCTCAGCCGCTCCGCTTCCCTCTCCTTCTCCTGGCACCACTCACCAGTCAGCGGGGGCCATGGGCAGAAGCCCATCCCGAGCTTTACCCATCCGTCGGCGCGGACAGCTTGGGTTTGCGCAAGCCGTCCATCGTCCTGATGGACCAGATTCGGGCTTGCGACCTCAGTCGGATTCGAGCGCGGATCGGGAAACTGGACCGAGACGGATCTGACCGTGTGAGGACGGCGCTTCAAGCGATATTCGCTGGGGAGTGACGCACGGACCACCGTGTAACAGCACGATCCGCCGGGCCACGAGCGGCGGCTGACGGGCGAGGCGCATAGTCGGCCCATCCGAGCCCGGGCCCCGGCCTCGGGCGAAAGTCGCATCACCCTTCGGACCCCCGCACGATGACCCTGCGATGGCGCGGTCCTACCCTTGGATCCAGACGCCATGGGCGTCGACCCCACCACGCGGCAAAGGGGTCCGACTCACAAAGGGGGGAGAGGCGTGGATAGCGACGCGTCGCTCATCGATGAGGTTTATCAGCGGCTGCATCGGACTGGCCCCGAGTTCCAGGGGTATCTGTCCAACCACGGGCCCATGGCGGCCGAGGCCATGGTGCGCCACGGCCACGGGGACCAGGTGCAGCACTGGCTCGACGACTATGTGCGGCGCCTCGAGCCGTTTCCGCGGCCGGTGTCGCCGATAGGGGCCGACTGGCAGCACGCGCTGGGGGACGTGCGCCGGGTGGCCGACTGGACCGTGCAGTTTACGACGGATCTCCAGGAGCGGACGTGGCGGGTGGTGCTGAATGAGTGGTGGCCGCGGCTGCTGCCGGGCATCGCGGCGGGGGCGACCCATGGCGTGATCCGCGTGGGACATGCGGTGCGCACGCTGCTGGTCGACGGAGAGACGCCGGCACGCATTGAGGAGCTGGGCCACGGTCTCGCGTATTGGGCGGCGCGCTGGCTGCCGGTTTCCGCGCCCAGCCGTGGGTGGGATATCGGCGCGGGCTCGCGCGCGCTGGGCGAGGCTCTGACGGACATTCCCCTGGTGGCATCACCAACCGGGGGGATCCGTGAATGGGTCGGGCGCATGAACGCGGTCCCCGGGTGGGAGGCGGCGGTGGCGACCGTTCACATTCCTCAAGGGCCGGATGCGGCTCGGGACTGGCTCGCCGACCTGGTGCAGGGGTCGGTCGCGCGCTATCTGACGCACGGGCACGGAGAGCCCATCATGCTGGTGCATTCGGTGACGGCGCCGAACGCGGTGTGGCGGACCCTGCCCGCGCTGGACCGGCGCTGGTGGCGCGAGAGCGTCGTCGCGGCCTGGGTGGCGGTCGCGGCGCTCACCGCCATTTACGCGCCCCCAATGCCCGCGGAGGATTCTTTGCTGGGCACCCCGTGGGTGGCCGGCGCTGATACCGCCTTCGCACGGGCGGTGGAGCACGGCGACGAGCACGTGATCAAGTTTGCCGACACCGCCATCGAGGTGTTTGGCCGCACCGGCGACGTGCGCGCGCTGGCCGCCGTTGACCGCGCGGCGCGTCTCATTAGTCCCTGAGCGGGGGCGACGGGAGAGGCGTCCGGGGGGCTGCGGGGAGCAGGATGCCGAACTGCACCCGACCCGGTGGGCTCGCGATCTTCCACTGGGCCTGGAGGGCCTCCACCATCCGGTCGGCCAGCGCCAAACCGAGCCCAAAGTGGCTGGCATCGTCCGGTTGCCCTCGATAAAAGCGCTCAAACAGATGCTGTCGCACGGACTCTGGGATCGGGGGGGCGCTGTTGACGACCGCCAGCAGCGGACCAGCCGCGGTGGATTGCACTTCGACCCGCACCGGACTGTTGGCAGTGGCGTACACGTCGGCATTCTCCAAGAGAATGGCTAGGACTACACCCAAAAGTTCGGGGTCCGTCCACGTCCAGATCGCTGAGAGCGGCGCCACCTCCAAAGGGTGGTGGGCCACGACGTCTTCCCATGTGGGGCGGAGGCGCTCCATCCAAGGACCCAGCTCCACGCGTTGGAATTCTGTGGCCGGCGTGTGGATCTCCAGCCGCGCCAGTTCCAGCAGCCGTTGAATCAATCGCTCCAGGCCGGCGGCGGTTTGACTGATGGCGGAGAGTGCCTCGGCTCGGACGGCGGGATCCAGCCTGCCCCAGCGGCCCAGGGTGGCGGCGTACCCCTGAATGACCTGGACCGGGGTTCTGAGCGCGTGGGCCGCGTCGCTGGCAAAGCGGCGCTCGCGCTGCTGGGCTTGGTCGAGGCGGTCGAGCATACGGTTGAAGGCTCGCGCCAGCGCCTCCACCTCCTGAACGCTGACGCGGGCGGGCACGCGGTCGGCCAGCATGGGGGTTTCGGAGACCCGGTCGGCGAGGCGACGCAAGTCGGCCAGCGGTCCGGTCACCTCCCGGACCACCGCTGCCAGAGCCAACAGCAGGGCAAGGAGCAGGATGCCGCCCACGATCCAGAGAATGCGGTTGAGGGCGCCCATGAAGCCGAGGAGGCGACCGTGAGGCTGGACCACCACCAGCCACAGGAATCCGCCACCCGCTGCCGGGAGGCTCGTTCGGGCGTAGGCGTAGACCGATCGGTCAGCCGTGTACCAACCCTGGGTCGGCGCGCGGAGAAACCCGGCAGCCGGCATCACGGGGGGAATGGGGCCGACAGACACCTGAAACGCTCCATGAGGGTTTTGCACCAGGATATAGGTGCCGCCGCTGGCCAGATCCGCGAGGTCCTCCGACAAGGGGCGGGTATGGCGGACCCGCTGTTCCCGCAGAAGATCGGAGCGCGCCGCCGCTGCCGTGGCGCTGGCGGCGGACAAAGCACGGTTTACCAATCCCGACTGCACGAGGCTTGACACCCCGGCGCCCGCCGCCACGAACCCCACGAGCAACAGGACACCCAGCGCCACGATCAGGGTGGCGGCCAGAGGCCAGGACCCGGTCGACTTCACGCGACCACCATCAGCCGGTAGCCCACTCCGCGCACCGCCTGGACGTCCAGCGCCGGGAAAGGCTCGAGGCGGCTTCTAAGCCGACGGATGGTCACGTCCACCACGTTGGATTCGCCATAGAAATCGTAGCCCCAGGCCGACTCCAGGAGTGCGTCGCGTGCAAAGACGCGGCCGGGGTGACGCGCCAGCACCACCAGCAGGTCAAACTCTCGGCGGGTCAGCGTCAGCGTTTGTCCCTCCACTTCGACTCGGCGCTCTTCCACAAAGATTCGCGCCGGGCCGCACTCCAGAACGGGACCTGGCTCGCCCCGCGTGCGGCGCAGAATGGCCCGCATGCGCGCCACCAGCTCTTCAATCGCGAACGGTTTGGGCAGGTAGTCGTCTGCGCCGTGGTCCAACGCCCGCACCCGCTCAGGGATGTCGTGGCGGGCGGTGATCATGAGAATCGGAGCCGGCGTGATGGTGCGCAGTTCTTGGCACAAATCCACCCCGTCAGCATCGGGCAGGCCGATGTCCACCAAGAGCACATCATAGGTGCGTCGCCGCACCAGCTGCTGCGCCTCGGCCGCCGTGCCGGCTCTGACCACGGTCCACCCCGCGTGCTGGAGTTCGCCCGTGAGCCACTGGGCCAGGGCGCGGTGATCTTCGACCAACAGCACGGTCATTGCGAGCTCACGACCCCGAGGCCGGGTGCACTGCGGTCACCGTGCCGGACTGAGACACGGTGACCACCATGTGGGTCGAGGTGGGCAGCAGCACCGTCACATCGTAGTGCCACCCACCGGCGTCGGTGGGTTCTGAGCGTTGCGTGCGGATGGCTTGCCCGCCGCCCACGGCGGCCACCGCCAGCTGGTCCGCACGCGTGGCGGAAATCCCCGGGCCCGGCGTGCTGAGCGTCTGCACGCTCACAATGGCGCCCGACGTGCGCGAGACCGCCACCATCCAGTCGGCGCCGTCCGACACCGTGACCACCACGTCGTAGACGGCGTGTCCGTTCACAACCGCCGCCGTGGTGCGGGACACCACGCTGTGCGGCACCGCTCCGGTCGCCGCCTGGTCCGCCGCCGCGATGCTGACGGGCGTGGGGGAAGACGGTGAGATCGGAGCGACACGAACCTGACCGGAGGTGGTGGCCACCGTGACCACCCACAGTCCGCCGTGGCCGCGCAGGCGCACCATCCATGCAGGCTGGCCGTCGACCGTGGTGGGGCCGACGGCCAGCACTTGGCCGGGCACATGGAGGCGCGCCAGCTGAACCGCGGCGGCCAATCCGTGGCGGGACGTCGGCACGGGGGCCGGCTCCGCCTGCGCCAGCACGTAGCCCATCGCACCCAGACCCAGCACCACCGCCGCGAACGCACCGTATCGCCACTGTCGGCCGGCCATGTGTGCCGCCCCCTATTCCCGAGTCCAATCTGCGTCAGCTGCTGACGTGCTGGCTCACCAGCTGACCCTGCGCGTTGAACACATCGATCACCTTGGTGGTACCCTGGGCCAGGTGGATCTTGATGTTCATTTGGTATCCGCCCTGGCTTTTGGCCTGGAACTTGACCCACTTGAGGGACACACCGTGCACCTGGGAGATGGCCTGGGTCACCCACGACTGAAAGGCACTGGGCGCCGCCGACATCTTTTGACCGAACACCACGCCGGCCGGCGGTGTGGAGATGCTCTGACCGCCGCTCTCGGACTGGTGCTCTGCTGTCTTGTCTGTGGAGGATCCCGAGGAACCGGATCCCGGCTGCTCAGACGAGAGCGTCTTCTGCACGATGGCGCCAGACGTCTGATTGACCTTCACATCCCACACCTGGTTCTGGTACAGCACATGGATATCGTACACCGCGACGCCGCCCGCTTGGTCCGTCGACGTGTGGGTGGCCGTCCCTCCCCCCACTGCCTTGATGGCCAGAGCATCCGCCTGGGGGGCCGACATGGCGGGCGTCGAGCCACTCGGCGGCGAGGACGACGGGTGCTTGGGCTGCTCGGACGACAGCTTCTTCAGCAAGATGCTGCCGGTCATCCCTACTTTTACGTCCCACACCTGTCCCTGCTCCAGCACGTGCACATCCCACACGGATTGTCCCTGATAGGTGTCGGCCGACGTGTCTATGACCGCACCGCCGCCCACCGCCGCTGCGGCGTCTTGGCCGGCCGCAGTGGCGGAGATGCCGCTGGCGCTGGTGAGATGCACGGCCCGCGTGGCGCTCAGCGACACGTGTGCCGCTGCCATCGCCACGGGTGTGGCAGTCATCGCGACTGCCGCCATGATGCTCCATAGGTGCTTCAATCGGAATCCTCCGTTCGTTGGATGATTTGATGGTTCGATCGGTTTCCCGCTGTCAATGGGCACCGAGGGTGCAAGCCCATGCCAGCGTATCCGGTGAGTGTGACCGGACCATGACGGATGCCAAGCGATGTGAAAAATTTTTGGGGGTAGGGGCGAGCACCTTTTCGCCCGCGACCGAGTCCACGATCTTCTGATTCCAGGTGACCGAGTCGCTGCCGCCGGGTCTGTGGGTCCACCGGCTCACGGCCGACCCCTGGATGACATCACAGCTGCCGCGGAGGTAGTTCTGGCCATGGGCGCGTAGATGACACCGTAGAGAGGGCGCTGCCCTCGCCCCCCACGCTGGCGCCTGGAAACGCCGGGAGAGGGGGGCGGCAGGGCCCCTGCTTGCTGGAGCACCCCGGTGGAGGACCACGTTGACCCTGTCGGCGAAGACGGAGCCCGGAGCCGGTCGCGGTCATGGTGGTCACCATGAAAGATTTATACCGAGACAGCGCGGCAAAAAGGGAGGAACCTGCTGGCTTGGGGTTTGGTTGCCCCCATTGCGCCCTGCGTTGTTGGATCGTTGGTCTGGATAACGCATGCCTGGTCGGCCGGTGCCTGGGTGTGCCCGTGGCCCGTGCCTGTCCCCCGGCAGCGGGCGCATCGACGCCGTTTTGAAGCGTCGCCTGGGCCAAGTAGACGGCGCCTACCGTGAGCCTGGCCGCCGCCCTCCCCAGTAGGAGCGCCAACAGTAAGAGGACCAAGATGAGGAACTGCCCCGACCGCATGGCCGGCCCGGCGTGGAAACACGGCCAGGCCACCTCTGGTGCCAGACCAGCATCCCTCCGGATCGCTTCCACCTGGTGCGCGGTGACGCCTGGAAAACTACGAGTTACCCCCTTTATTATCCGTTTTCATTGGTGCGGCATCTGCGCGGTGTGTCAGGCGTACGTTGGCATGTTCGCACCGGGTTCCGCTGATTTGGCCCGCGCTGCCCCGGTCGCCCCACTCCGATTGTGGTAACGTTTGGAGAGAGCCCGCGCCATCCAATCTCAGTGAGGGAGGCCGCAAGGCCATGAACAACGCCGCCGCACCAACGCCAATGAAAGAACCGGGGACCGCGTCCGCACCGGCTTGGAAGTTTCCCCGCCCCGACCTGGCCGAATTCTTTCGCACCCATGTGATCCTGAACTTCGATGTGGACGATGCCGAAAGCCGCATCGTGTTCACCAGCAATCTGGGCAGCGAACATTATAATCTCTGGGGCATGAGTCTCAGGGGCAGCGCGTACCCGTATCCGCTGTCCCACCAAAACCAGGTGGCGCACGACGTGCGGCTGGACCCGCAGGGCCGCTATATTCTTGCGTCGTTTGACCATGACGGGGACGAGCTGACGCAGCTGTATCTGCTGCCGCCAGGCGGCGGCGCGCTCACGCCATTGCTGGCGCCGGATGGACACCGCATGCTGCTGCCCCTGCTGTCCGAGGACGGCAATCGGGTGTACTACTCGACGGATCGGGTGGATCCGCAGCATCTGTCGGTGCACTGCCGCGAGCTGGCCACCGGCGAAGAGCGCCAGCTCATGCGCGGGGAAGACGCACCCACCGTGGTGGCCGTGGTGTCGCCCGACGAGTCCTCGTTTGTGGTGGTGAAGTCGTACGTCAACACCAACCAGCCGGCATTTCTCATGAGCGCCGATGGACAGCTGACCCCCCTGGTGCCCGACCCCTCGGTGCCATACCGGCTCTTGGACGGGGCGTACGTGAACCCTGACGAGATTGTGTTCACCACCAACTACGGGGCGGACGTGGCGTATCTCGCGCAGTATTCCCGGCGCACCGGCCAGTTTCGCGCCGTGGCGCACTTCGCCCACGATGCCAGTCACCTGGCGGTCCACCGCGCCACAGGGACGGCGTACGTCATCACCCAGGAGGGGGTGCGGGACGTGCTGCACCGGTGCGAGCTGGCCACCGGGGCGCTGTCTGCCGAGCCGCTGCCGGTGGGGATTGTGGAGGGCTTGGTGGTGAAGCCGAGCGGAAGCCTCTATCTCTTGGGGCGCAGCGACGTGGAACCGCTGAATCTCTGGCGCCGCCCGTCGGGAGGCGCCTGGGAGCGGCTCACGAACAATCGGGTGATGGGCATGACGCCCGAGGACCTGGTGCCGGCGGAGGTGGTCACCTACCCAGCCGACGACGGCACGCCCATCGAGGCGCTGTGGTTTGCCGCTCGCGCGGACGTCGCCAACGGATTCACCATTGTCTGGCCCCACGGGGGACCGCAGGCGGCCGAGCGCAAGATGTTTCGGGCATTTTTCCAGTTCGCCCTGGCCCGTGGCTACAACGTGTGGGCGCCCAATTATCGGGGGTCGACGGGCTACGGCGCGGACTTCATGCAACGCGTCAACCGGGACTGGGGCGGGGCGCCGCGGCGCGACATGCTGACGGGCATCGATTGGTTGGTGGAAACCGGCCGGGCCGATCCCAACCGGCTCTATTGCGTCGGCGGGAGCTACGGCGGCTACATGACGCTGCTGCTGCATGGTCGGGACGGGGAGCGCTTTAGGGCGTTTGTGGACCTGTTTGGTCCCTCCAATCTCATCACGTTTGCGAACAGCGCGCCCGAGTTTTGGAAGCCCATGATGCGGGAGTGGCTCGGAGACCCCGAGGATCCGGCGGATGCCCAGCGCCTGTTGGCGGAGTCGCCCATCACGTACGTGGATCGGATGACCAAGCCCATGCTCGTGATTCAGGGGGCGAACGACCCGCGCGTCGTGCAGGCGGAGTCGGACCAAGTCGTGGCCGCCCTTCGCGAGCGCGGCGTTCCGGTTGACTATGTGGTGTTTCCCGACGAGGGTCATGGCTTTATGCACAAGGCCAACGAGATCGAAGCGTACTCCCGGGTGATTCAGTTCCTGGATGCCCACCGGTGACGGGTTTCCCCAAGGTGGGGCGCCTTCTCTAAGACGCCGGACGCCGGGTGGGGTGAGCCAGGATGGACAGGACCAATAGCGTCAGGATGATGACATGAAGCCCACTGCACCAGAGGCACAGGTGCCGAAGTTCGACCAGTTCGACGTAAACCAGATACACGACCGTCACGGCCCCCAGCACCGCCCAGCCCAGCCGGACCCCGGCCAGCCAGGGCGGCGCCGCGGGCCCACTGCGGAGCCACCACACGAGCGTCACGACAAACCAGGCAAATCCCACCCCAGCTACCGGCGCGCCAAACCACACCGACTGCGGCGACGTGATGACCCGCTCGCAGTTCACCAAGCCACTCTGGCTGCACACCAGCGGCACGACGGTCGAATAGTGCAGGACCGTGAGATACAGGGCGATCAGGAGGCCAATAGTGCCCAGCACGAGCGCTACTCGGCGCAGGGCGGATCCCTGGGCAGTCATCACAGGCGTGTTTCCGCGCCCCGAATGATGGGCGTCTGACACACCGATGCCGGCTGGTTGCCATCCGTGGCGCATATCGCCGCGGTGAGCTCATTGGCCGCCGAGAGAATCGACTGGCCCACCGTGTTGGTGGGGTGCCGGGCATCGGACGCAATCTGGCTCCAGGAGAGCCCCGCCAAGACCGTCGGCTGATACTGGGCGCCGATCCAGAGGTACTTGCCTCCCACCAGCACGAACGGAATGGACCCATTGCTGCCCGTCGGCACATAGGGGGGTTGGTCGTACGCGGCCTGAATGGCACTTTCGGACGCAGTCGGCGTCTCGAGGGTCGGATAGGTTCCGGACGCATTCGGGGTGTTGGTGGCCATCTCCACCATGGCGATGTGAATGAACGCACTCTGATAGTGGCTGCCATAAAACGTGAGCGTCTTGGTGCCGGGGTACACGTCGCTGCTGCTGGACTGCATGAGGTGCATGTTGGAGAGCGTGCCAAATCGGGACAGCGCAATGGTCATCGCCCACCGTTCCGCGGCGCAGAAGGGGCACCACTCCGCCCCGATGTACAAAAACTCCGGCGCCTTGGGCAGATGGGCCACCGTCTTCACAATTTGGGGCGGCGACGCGGCCGCCGTGCCCACCGGGCCCCACACCGTATAGGGAATCTGGGTGAGATTCTTCATGATGCTGGCCGGGGCCTTTTCGCCCACGTGGCCCAACAGCTTCGGCGTGGGCTTGGAGCTGCTGGGAAAAACCAGCGCCACCAGGACCACCGCAACCAGCGCGGCGCCCACGAGTCCTAAAATGCCCCACAGGAGCCATGCCCGTGGGTCTGGCGGCGCTTTCGGCCGCCCGGGTTTCTTTGCCGGCATCCTTGACCCTCCCCATCGGCCCGTGCGCACGGCCACCCGCGTCGGGTGCCTGGGTCGACACATCGGTTTCCCGACAACGTACCGCAGTTTGGTCCCCAGCGCCAGAATCCTGCGGGGGCCGGCCGGCGGTCGAAGGCAAGAGCGTGGTAATGCGATGAGAGCAAGGCGCTTGACGTCGTACCACGTGCGGCATACCATTATGTCAAGGGGGCGGAGCATGGCCACGGTGACGCGGAAGGGGCAGGTGACCTTGCCCAAGGCGGTCCGAACGGCTTTGGGGCTCCAAGCGGGGTCCCAGGTCACCTTCACGATCCAAGAGGACCGGGTTGTTCTGGAAAAGGTGCCGCCCACCGACGCCATCCGCCGATGGCGAGGCTATCTTAAGACAGAGGGCGGTCCTTCGACCGATGACATGCTCGCCGAGCTGCGGGGAGACGTTGATGAAGACCGCCGTTGACACCAATATCTTGTTGGACATCCTCACCGACGACCGGGAACATGGTGACGCATCAGAGGTGGCCCTCAGGGAATCGGTCGCGGCAGGCCCAGTCGTGGCCTGCCCCGTGGTCGTCGCGGAAACGTTGGGCTGGTTTTCCTCGGCCGAAGACGCTCGGGGGTTCTTCTATGACGTCGGCGTGACCGAGGATGCCCTGGGCTGGCCCTGTCTCATGGAATCGGCGCGCGTCTGGCAGACGTACACGAAGAACCGACGCGCATCGCTGACATGTCCGCGTTGTGGAACGAACACCCTCGTCTCGTGCCCCCAGTGCGGCGCGTCGCTGCGGATCCGCCAGCACATCCTGTCCGACTTTCTGATCGGCGGCCACGCGCTGCACCAAGCCGACCGCTTGCTGACGCGTGACCGCGGCTTCTACGGCGCGTACTTCGCGAATCTGGTGGTGTACGATCCCAGCGTCCCGGTTGGCTAATCCACCCCAGATCATCCCGGCCTACGACAGTGCTGCGCGCCACAGCGTCCAGGGGTCATCGTGACCCCGGTAAAACGGTTCCAGCACGAGCGTCAGCTCCACGGGCACGGGAATGAGACGCGTGGCCGGCTCGGTGTCCGGCCCGCAGCTGGCACTCCCGAGCCCATGCTGGGCCGCGTCCAGGTGGAGAAAGACCGGCCCGTCCGGGATGAGCTCGTGGCGGTGGCGGGTGTGGGCCAACGTGGCGTCGCTGTAACGCGAGAGCGTCCAATCAAACGGCTGCGACGCGCTTACCCAGAGCCCCGCGCCCCGGAGTGTCGTCACGGTCAGCCACCGGGTGTCCGTGTGGTTGCCAAACGCCTGGGGACGCACATACGGCGTTTCCATCTGCGCCGCGGTGGCGTGGTGCACGCCTAAAAGCGCCTGGCGCCAGCTGTCCGCGTAGCTTTCGCCGGGTCCGCGCCCGAACCACACCGCGTCGTCGGCGCTGGCCGCGAGCGGCAGCCGAATGCCGGCCCGGGCCCACGTGGGGGGACCCTCAGGGTCCGGCAGGAGGCGCCAAGTCATCGTGAGCCCACCGCGCGCAGTGGCCGCCGCGTGCATGTGGACCGTGATGCCCCAGGCGAGGCCCGCCGCCGCCCACCGGGTGTGACTCGTGACGTGCTCTGCCCCCGCGTCCAGGGCCATCACCCGACCGACGAGGCGATCCAGTCCGAACGCCTCCCAGGCCACGCGTTGACGCACATCGTTGTCCAGCGGAGCCCGCCAAACCCAGGGCGCGACCGTCCCGGACAGGAGTGGCTCACCGAACCACGCGAGCGCCGCCAGCATCCCCCCGCGACGCGACCAGGATGCATCGCCCGCCCGCGTGCGCGTGACCACGGCATCCGCCGCGTCCTCCACCCGGTGCCAGGCGACGGGGGCCGACTGACGCGCGAGGGCCGCCGGCGGAGGCAGCAGTTCCGCCGTACCCACGCCGAATCCCACCGGAGTGGCGGCGTCTGCCGCCGACGTGGTGAATGTGAGGCGGCACCACCGGTCCCGACGGGCTGGCCCGACGGGGATGTGAAGCGTGGAGAGCTCCCCGGGGGAAGTGGCGTCGAGCGGGATCCGGCCCGAACCGACGGGGGTGCCTCTGTCAAACAGGGTCCATTCCGCGGTGATGCCCGCGAGCGTGCGGAAGTCATACCGGTTCTGCACGGTCACTGTACCGGTGGTCCAGTCTGCCGAGCGCACGCGCACGGGCTCGAGCGCCTTTTTGAGCGCGTCGAGCCCCGGCGAGGGCGTGCGGTCGGGAAACACCAGCCCGTCGATGCAGAAGTTGCCGTCGTGGGGCTGGTCTCCGAAGTCGCCCCCATAAAGATGCCCCCCCGCGGCGTCGTCCCAGATCCCGTGATCCGTCCACTCCCACACAAAGGCGCCCTGGAGACGCGGCCACCGCTCGATGACCTCCCAGTACTCCTCCAGGTTGCCCGGGCCGTTGCCCATGGCGTGGGCGTACTCACACAAAATAAACGGCCGAGGACTGGCGTCGTCCCGACCGACGGCCGCGAGCCGCTCCACCGAGAAGTACATGCGGCTCGCCACGTCCACGACCCGTTCCTCGCGGTCGCCCTCGTAGTGCACGGGGCGACTGGGGTCCCGCCGGTGTACCCAGTCGGCCATGGCGACGTGGTTGCACCCAAAACCCGACTCATTGCCCAGCGACCACAGGATGACCGACGCATGATTCTTGTCGCGCTCCACCATGCGCTCCATGCGATCCCGGTACAGGGCGCCCCACCCGGGATCGTCCGACAGGCGATCGGCGTCGCCAATTTGTTCAAAGCCGTGGCACTCCAGGTCCGCCTCGTCGATGACGTACAGGCCATACCGGTCGGTGAGCCCCAGAAAAGCCGGGTGGTGGGGATAATGGGAGCCGCGCACGGCGTTCACGTGGTGCCGCTTCATCATCAAGATGTCCTGTTCCATGACATTCGGCGGGAGCGCACGGCCGAAGCGCGCGTGAAACTCATGGTAGTTGACGCCCCGGAGCGTGATGGGCACGCCGTTCACCAAGAGCTGCCCGCCTGTGACCTCCACGCGGCGAAATCCGACCGCCAGCCGGGTGGCTTCAAGGACGCGGCCGTCGGCCCAAACCTCCACCACCAGCGAATACAGCGTCGGCGTTTCCGCCGTCCACGGCTGGAGCTGGGGGATCGGGCCGCTCTCGAGCTGGGCGGCGCCCGCCACCGGGTCGACTGGCGCCTCCCAACGGTAGAGCGGGGCAGAGGCTCCCGCGTCCCAGAGCGTCGTCACCACCTTCGTGCCAGCTGAGGGCTGGGTGATCGACGCCACCAGGGTCAGGCCGCCCCGGCCACTTTGGTCGTCCCAGTCGGTCCGTGCGTCGACGTCGGCCAGATGCACGGCCGGACGCACCAGACACCAGACGTCCCGGAAAATGCCCGACAGCCACCACTGATCCTGGTCCTCCAGGTAGCTGCCCACCGAGTACTGAAATACTTGCACGGCAACCAGTTGGGGGCCCGACAGCACGAGCCAGCGAGTGATGTCGAATTCCGCCGGCAGGCGGCTCCCCTGGCTGTACCCGACCCGGGAGCCATTCACATACAGCCAAAACGCGCTGTCCACGCCCTCAAAGCGCAGGGAGACCCGGTCATCCGGGTTCCGAGGGGGCAGATCGAACCAGCGGCGGTACCAGCCGGTGGGGTTGTCGGCCGGCACGTGGGGCGGGTCGACTGGGAACGGATACGTAATGTTCGTGTATTGGGGCCGGCCGTGACCTTGCAGTTGCCAGTGGCCGGGCACCAAAATCGTGGTCCACAGGTCATCCGGCGCACGTCCCCCGAGGGCGAAAGACTCGGGCGAGGGCTCGGGGGCCCACCGGAAATCCCATCGCCCGTTCAACAAAATGTGTCGGGCATCACGCCCTAAAAGCGCGGCCGCGCCGTCGGGGTACGGCACAAAGGCCGCCCGCGCGGGCAGTCGGCCCACGCCCGTGATGGAGGGATCCTCCAACACAGCGAGGGGTGGGCGGGGCGAGCCGTCAGGGGACCACAAGGGGGCGGCCAGCTCGGTGCCGGGACGGGGATCGGTCATGGGAGGCCTTCTCTCTCGCCAGCGCGTATGTTTGCCCGTCCAGCCATCCAGGCGGCACCGCCTCGCTGAGTGTCCCGGACTGCGGCAGGGGAGTCAATGGCAGCGCGCGGGCGCCACGATAACGTCAAAGTGGCCGGCGATTTGCGGGTGGCGCCGCGAGGGAAAGCCGTCGAAGGTGGGCCGCGCCGCGCGAACGAGCCCGGCATGGGCACTCGACGCCGTCAGGCGCCGAGAAGTACGTCCGCACGGCCGTTGGAGATTGGGGACGGCCTAGCGATGGAGGAGGCTCAGCGCCGTATTGCGCAAGGTGGCCATGACCCGCAGGCCGTGCCCCGTCAGGATTTGCGACCAGGCCTCGTGGTCGCTCCCGTCGCGTTCCCCATGCACGGAATTTCGATGCGTCCGTGACTGCGCACCCACGCCCCCATTTTGGGCGGCCGGCGCGGCTACCTGGCGTCAATGCGAGCGACCGCGACGAGCTGTGAGGATCGAGAAGGCGAGGTGAAGCCCCCGGGGGATGCCATGCTAGCCACCATGATCTGCTACATCCGCTGATAAACTTGACCTCGGGGGCCGATGTGGCTGACTGCGATGTGAGCCTCGACGTCGACCGTCAGGATCAAGCGCCAACACGGGCGCTGCGGCGACCCCGGCCATCCCGGAGGGTCTTCGAGGCGGCCAACGGGTCATCGGCCAAGGCATGAAGCTTGACCAGCAAGCGGCGCTGGGCGGACTGATCCTGGCGCCGAAAATATGCAACCGCCGCGTGCGACAACCGCACATCATACACCGGGATCTAAATCGGCTAAGCGCACCTAGTCACCGCGGGCCAATTCCTCCTCGCCTTGGCGCACCGCATCCCAATCCTCGGCCGTGAGTGCGACTAAGTCCATCTCGGCCTCTTCGTCCAAGGTCTATTGAAGGAACCGTTGGGCTGGTTCGGCAGCGGAATCCGAAAGCGCCTCGATCAGTCGATGCAAGTGCTCCTGGGGAATGGCCAGAACGGAACCCTCCCTGTGACGATTGTACACGTCGAGAGCAGCAGCCGGCACAACCGGTTTGCGCCGCGTGCTCCGGTCCCTCTATGATTGGGTCCTGACTCGGGGGACCGTGTCTGCGGCCACATGGGAGATGGCAGAGGAGGACATTGGTGGCGATTCGAACTCTCGACACCGAAGTGGTCGCATGGGCGGTGCCGAGTAGCCTGTGCGGACGTTGCTCCTTTTTCGCGTCGCGGCTGGGCGGCGGCCGGTGGTGATGGGCGCGTGCGAATTGTTGGCGGCCTATGACCAACAGCTCAGAACCGACGCCGAGATGTTGGGCGCCGCGGGGGTCTCCCGCCTGGGCCCGCTCAACCTTGCCACATTTGCCGGGGGGCGTGGGTTCGTGACCTATGCGCGCCCTGACCGCACGGTGGCGGAGCATATCCCCGCCCTAATCCCGCGTGTTCTCGCCCTTTATCGCGCGGACCCGGCCATCACGCAGGTGGAGTGGAAAACCCGCGACCATGACGAAATCGCCGGACTTCATGAAGCGCTGGTGGCCCACGGGTTTGAGCGCGAGGAACCGGAGTCGATCATGGTGGGCGAGGCCCAGATGCTGGCGGTGGACGTCCCTCTGCCCCCAGGAGTCGCCCTGCGCCGCATCACGGGAGAAGCGGACGTATGGGCCATGGTCGCTATGCAGAGCCAGGTGTTCGGTCCCCGGATCGATGACGGCGACATGGCCCAGCACATTCTCGCGCGGCTGGGGCACCAAGACGGGATGGAGGTGTGGGTGGCCGAGGTGGATGGACAGATCGTCAGTGCCGGTCGCATCGAACCCGTGGCGGGAACGGACTTTGCCGGGCTCTGGGGAGGGGCCAGCCTACCGGCATGGCGTCGCCGAGGCCTCTACCGGGCCCTGACCGCCGCGCGGGCCCGGGCAGCCTTGGCGATGGGCAAGACGCTCATCCAGAGCGATTCCACGGAATACTCGCGTCCCATCTTGGAGCGGTCGGGCCTCCTGAAGGTGTCGACCACCACCCCCTATCGGTGGAGCTGGCCCCCGGGGAGCGTGCCCCGGTAAGCCGGTTGGTCGCGTGAGACACGGTGGCGGCGGCGGGCAAGGCGAACTGATTCGGCCTCGGGCCGCACCACCTGCTGAACCCGAGGGAACCTACAGTTCGCAGCCTCCACGCGCTCACAAATAGGCTCCAGTTGCACCTCGGGCCCCCTGCGGTTGTCAGACCCATTGGCGGATCGGCACGGCTCGTGGTCATGAGCGTGGCTCGCCGCAGCCGCGCCCAATACCGAATGTCAAATCCCTGCCGGCGCTCGTGGCCAAGCGGCAACAGATGCAGCTGCCGGACCAGCCGGTCGCCCACCGAGGGGAGGTACAGGGTGCCGTCAATCGCGTGAAACCATGGCCGGTGATCTCCCCAGCGCGCCCAGTCGGCGGCCGTGGGGCTGAGGGGGAGCCCCGGGCGGCTTTCCGCGACCAGTGCGGCGCCCGGCCACTCGGGCGGCGTTTTGGGGAAGTCGGCCAGCGCCCAGGCGACGGCGGGGGGCGCCAAGGGCTCCGTCCGCCACCACGCGAGGATGTGTTGCGCGCGCTTGGCGCTGGTGGTGACCGCCACCACCACGTCAAAACCCTGGTCACCCCCGCTGTAGCGGGCCGCCTTCTCGCGCCACTGCCGTCCCGACTCCGTGCCGGTGTCGGCTTCCAGTGCCATGACCCGGCCGTTGGCGCCGATGCGGAGCGTGAGGTCGGGTTCGGCTGGACCCGGCGGGTTGGGCACCACCGCGACGGGGTCTGGCCACGCCAGAATCGCCAGATAAGCATCTGCCGTGAGTTCCCGGTGGCGCGCCTGACGCCGCGGGCACGCGGGATGCCAGTAGGCGCCCTGAAACTTCACGGCGGCGCCTTCCTGGACGGCCGCCTCCAACTCCCGTGTCGCGCGCGTGGCCGTCGCCGACTGGTACCGTGCGGCCTGATCTACGGTGAGCCGGCCCACGACGGCCAACAGGGCGGCGAGAGCACCCGGGCGGACGCCGACGTGACGCGGGATCATGGCGTCCACAGCGCCAGCGGGGGGCTTGGGCGGGGATGCGGCAGCCGCGCGGCGACCGGTGGCATCAGCCGGCCATAGCGGGTGAGCAGGATGGTCGCGCGGCCGCGCATCGCATAACGGGGGTTGACCAGGAGATGGGGCGCCGCTGAACGGCTGAACCGCGCCACGTCGTCGGCGGCGGTGCCCGCCAACAGAATGTGCGTGCGGGCGTTGGCCTCGACGGCTTGCTGCAAGGGGACCGACAGTTGGCTCATGTCCTGATGCGCCAGCACCACACTCAATCCGAACCCGCGCACCATGGCCAGCACGTCCGACAGGTCCGGCGCCACATACTGGTGGAACTCGTCCAGGTACAGGGCGTGGCCAAGCCGCTCCTGCGGTCCATGGCGAAAGGCCGTCTGGACCAGGAGGTGCCACAACAATGCCCCCGTAGCGCGCGCGCCGAGCCCCAGTTCCCCCGCGGGCAGCGTGGCCACCAGCGAGGGGCCGGCCCACACGTCGTCGATGGTGAAGTCATAGGGCGGGGTGAGCGCGCGGCGCAGGCCGGGATGCAGGAGAAAGCTGCGGAGTCGATTGACCAGTCCCATCTGCCATTCCTGCTGGCGGCCCCGGCCGACGCCGCCCCACTCCTGACGAAAGTAGGCGGCTACCTCTGGGTCTTGGTGCTGAGCCAACACCTCGGTGCGAAAGCCGTCGCTGCGGAGAAATCGCAGCACCGCGGGCAAGTCGGCCTCGGCGCCCAGCGCCGTGGTGACCGCCTGCACGGCCTGTACCAGAAGCACCCGCGACACCGTCCGATAGAACGAGGGTGTACCGGGCTCCAATTGGTCCAGCGCCAGCGCCAGGCCCTCGGCGGCCGCCGCTGGCGGGCCGGACAGGGGATTCAGGTGGGGCACCGCGGGGTCGGTGGGGTTGAAAGGAATCACGGCCCGGCGGGCCCAAATCAGGTCGCGTCGTACGGCGTTGGCCAAGTCCCCCTTGGGTTCGATGAGCGTGAACGGCACCCCCGCCGAAATGTCCTGGCGCATCAAGGGGGCCAGCACCGTGGTGGACTTGCCGCTTCCGGTCGGCCCGAGGACGTGCAAGTGCATCAGGCGGTCGGTCTCCGCCACGGTGAGCGGACGGCCCCAGACGGTCCGCCCCAGCAGGATCTGGCGTCCGCCGCGCGGGGGCCAGAACCTTCGCCCGAGCACCCCGGCCGCCGCCAGCGCCAGGAAAAGGCCCGACGGCAACCACACCGGCCACCACACCAGCAGCACCGGCAGGGCATAGGGCGAGCCGCGGGCCAAGGCCGCCACCAGCAGGGTCACGGCCAACGCGGTCCCCCAGTGCCATGGCGCGGGCGTCAGCGGGTGCAGGACCTGCCACGCCCCGGCCGCCAGCGAGACGAAGGCGACAAATAGCGCCACGCCCACCCCGATGGGACGCCATGCCGGGTGCGCCAGCCACCACCAGCGGCCAGGCGGACGTCGCCCCGCCGACGGAGCCGACCTGGGATCGCGCCGCACGATGTTCATGCGGCGCTATTCGCGGGACCGGGCCCTTATTCCTGTTTTGCGACAGTCAGGAATGACCCGCGCCCCGAGCGCGGCGGAGCGGGCGGGTGCAAGGGCCCGGTTGTGTGGTGGGCCGGAGGTGGGGGCGCTGTCCACGCGGCTGAGCACGGTGGCCGCGGTCCGCGGGATTAAGCCGAGCAATAGCAGCACTTGGCTGGCCAGCGACGCTCTGACGCCAAGCCGTGCGCCCGACCCAGGCGGTGTCGGTGGCCCGCTGAAACGCCGCCCATGGCCACCTGCGTGGCCGCGCCCACAATCGGGGAATCAGTGGGATCGATGGCGATGCCCGATAGGCTCCTCCGCCCCCACAATGAGGAGCGTGGCGGCTCCCACCAGCACGGAGCCTCGCCACCGGCGGTGGAGCGCCGGAACGGTGCTCGCGACCGCGAGGTTGCCCGCACCTTGCAGCGCCATCGCCAAGGGATAGGTCGCGGGGGTGCCGTGGGCGACCCGCAGCAAGAGAACACAAAAGAGGCTGCTGTATACGCCGGCCGACAGCCTCCACAGGATGAAGTACCCTATGCCGGCGGCGAGTCCCCGGTGCGGCTGCACGTATCGCCCCACCGTGGGATTGGCGGGCTGGGGTTCGGAGGCGTCCCGCCGTCCTGACCGGACGGTGCGCACGGAGGGTATGCCCCAGGCCGTCCCCGACAGCCCAGCGGCCACGGCCAGCGTCAGCAGCATGCCGGCCGGTACGGACAGCCACAGCGCCAATACGCCAGCCAGCAAGGGCCCCAGCGCCTTGACCAGCGAATGCACCAGGCCGACCGCACTGTTGATATCCACCAAGCGGTGCCGAAAAGCTTGGTTGGTAAGGACGGTTCGGCCCAGAGACGCCAGGTGGAATCCGCCATCTAGACCAAACGTCCACCCCAAGATGGAGCCCACCGCCATCGCGAATTGGGTAGCCACCAGGGCACCCACCAGCGCAAGCACCGCGACACCGCTCAGGCTGCCCACGAGCAACCTGGCGGGATCCCGGTCGGCCAGGCGCCCCCCCACCAGTCCCGCGATGCCCATCGCCAGCATGTTCGCCAACGGGACCAGCGCCACGTCCGTCGCCGAGTGGGACACCCGGTACATCCAGAGCGGCGTGAGGACGAACCACAGCAGCTTCGTAGTCTCCAACCCGCCCGACAGTCCGAACAGATGCCAGAAACCCGGCTCCCTGGTTAGCCGCAAGCGCGGGCCGGAGGGCGGGAGGGTGGCGCTACTCCCCGCTCCACACCGCCGGGGGCAGATAGGGAAAGCGGGCCAGCGCCTGGTCCATCTCCTCGGTGAGCGCGGTGAGGTGGTCCGCGGTGTCGGCCTCCGCGCGGACGACCAGCGCCGGCTGAGTGTTGGAGGCCCGCACCAGCCCCCAGCCATGGGGATGTTGGATGCGCACCCCGTCGACGTCGATGACGTCGTAGTGCTGGCGGAAGTGTGCGGTCAGATCCTGAACCACCTGAAATTTCTTGTCATCGGGGCAGTCGATGCGCACTTCGGGGGTGCTGGGCCGTTCGGGGACGCCGTCCCACAGGCCGGACAGCGGCCCTTCGGCGTGGGAGAGGATGCGCAGAATGCGACCCGCGGCATAAAAGGCATCGTCAAAGCCGTAGTACTCGTCCGCGAAAAACATGTGCCCCGACATTTCGCCGGTGAACACGGCTCCCACCTCGCGCATGCGCGCTTTGATCAATGAGTGGCCGGTTTTGTAAAACTCGGGCCGCGCGCCCAGGCGCTTTAATTCGTCCACCAGGCTTTCGGAGCACTTCACCTCGACGATGGCGCGGGCCCCGGGATGGCGCTTTAGGATTTCGCGCCAGTACAGGATCATGAGGCGGTCGCCCCAAACGATGCCGCCGGACTCGTCCACCACGCCGATGCGGTCGCCGTCACCGTCAAAAGCAATGCCAATGTCCGCGTGTTCCTGCTTTACGGCGCGGATGAGGTCTTGCAGGTTCTTGGCCACCACCGGGTCGGGGTGGTGGTTCGGAAACGTGGGGTCGGGGGTGCAAAACAGCGGGACCGTCTCCACGCCAAGCCCGCGCATCACATCTTCGGCAAACAGTGCCGCCGTCCCGTTGCCGGCGTCCACCACCACTTTCAAGGGCCGGGGGCCCAGCTTGATTTTCTCGCGCAGCATGGCCAGGTAGGCCGGCACCGGGTCCTGCTTCACCAGCCGGCCCGAGCCCGCTGTGAACTGGCCCTGGTCCATCAAGCGGCGCACGCGCTGAATGTCTTCGCCGTACAGCGTCGCATGACCCAGAGCCAGCTTGAACCCGTTGTACTCCGCGGGATTGTGGCTGGCGGTGATCATGATGCCTGCGTCGCACGAATAGTGCAGCCGGGCCCAGTAAAAGATGGGCGTCACCACCTGGCCAATGTCAATCACGTTGAACCCGCTGGCCATGAGGCCCTCGGCGACTGCGTCCCGGAACTCGGGGGACGACGCCCGGGTGTCGTACCCGAGCACACACTCTTTTTGCTCGGGATGCTGCCGATGCACATACGTGGCGAACGCCTGCGCCAAGCGCCGGGCGTCCGCCGCGGTGATGTCGGTGCCTGCCACTCCACGGATGTCATATTCGCGAAACACGCTGGGATTCATCGCCGGCCACCCTCTCGGTCATGATTGAGTCAGTGTACTAGATTTTTGGAAAATGCCGCGCCGAGATGGCCGCACCCGCTTGACACGACCCGAACAAGCAGGCGATCATGATAGCGGATTGTTCGTATCTTAGAAAAACGGCGCATGGCACCCGGCCGACGATGACCCCTCCGACGAGACGAGCAGAATGGCCCGAAATCAAATTCGTCTGACGCCCATAGCTGACGCAGAGTGGCGCACAAGACGCAAGGAGGCGTGCCGTGGCAACGGAGCGGATGGAATACCGCGACGAAGTGGTCAAGATTGAACCCAAGGGCATTGAGCGGGTGCAGGATGCGGAGCGGCATGGCCGGCCCGGATCGGTCTTTAGTTTGTGGTTTGGCGCCAATGTGGAGCTGGCCACGCTGTCCACCGGGGTGGCCGCCGTCGTGTTGTTCGGCCTGAACTTCACCGAAGCCGCCATCGGCTTGGTGATCGGCAATCTGCTGGGAGCGCTGGTGATTGGCGCGCTTTCCACGTACGGGCCCCGCCTGGGGGTGCCGCAGATGGTCCAGTCTCGGTCGGCGTTTGGCTTTTTCGGCAACTTCGTACCGGGAGGGCTCAATACCATTGCGGGCGTGATGTGGTTCGCCGTCAACACGGTGTTGGGCGTATTCGCCCTGGTGGAGCTGACGGGCATGCCGTTCATCGTAGGGCTGGTGATTATGGCCGCCATTCAGGTGGCCGTGGCGGTCTACGGTCACAACATGATTCATGCGCTGGAGCGCTGGCTGGTGGGCGTGCTGACCCTGGTGTTTTTCGGGGTGTCCCTGTACGCCTTCGCTCACGCGCCTTATGCGGCGGCGTTCAACCCCAAGGCGTTTCTGGGCTTCGAGGGCGTGAGTGGCGGCATGATCGAGGCGGTAGGCTTGGCGTTTTCCTACATCCTGGGCTGGACCGCGTTTGCGTCCGACTACACCCGGTACCTGCCGCCGGGCACCTCGCCCCGTCGGGTGGCGGGCCTCGCCGGGGGCGCCAACTTCGTCGCGTCGCTGTGGCTGGAGCTGGTGGGGGTGGCGCTCGCCTCCGAGTTTCCGAAGGCCGCCGCGGGCGCCAATCCGGTGGGCGTCTTAAACGGCATGTCGCCGCACTGGCTGGTGATCGTGGCGCTGGTGGCGGTGGCCCTGGGCACCATTACGGCGAACGTGCTGAACATCTACTCCAGCTCGCTGTCCGCGCTGGTGGTCAAGGTGCCGCTGAAGCGCTGGACGGCAGCGGTGCTGGTGGGCCTCCTCGGCGCGGTGGTGGCGTGGCTCGGCCACACGGCATACTATCTCAACTACGAGAACTTCCTGTTTCTGCTGGGCTACTGGATTGCGCCCTGGGTGGCCATCGTGCTGGTGGACTACTTTGTGCTGCATCGCGGGCGGTATGACACCGACCGGCTGTACGATCCGCGGCGAGTGCTGCGGCCGGGCTTGTGGGTCTGGCTGGTAGGGGTGGCAGCCTCGGTGCCGTTCTTCAACCAGAGCCTGTACACGGGCGTCATTGCCCTGCACAACCCGCAGTTGGGCGACTTGTCGTATTACGTGAGCTTCGTGGTGGCTGGTGCCCTGTACTGGATGCTGGGACGACGCGCGGCGGCCGCAGAGACGCCGGCCGTCGGATAAGGTGCCGGGGGGTAGAGCGGCCGCGCCGACTGTAGCACAATGGAAGAGCCGAGATCGGTCTCGGCTCTTCGCATCGTGGAGGTGGGGATGTGGCGGAAGCGGTGGAGCCGGGTGTGGTGGTGCGCCCGTATCGCGCCAGCACAGACTTTCGCATGGTACTGGACAGCCAGGGAGACCTGTACGAGCTCAACTTTCCGCGGTTCAAAGCCACGGCGGAGTTTCGGGCAGAGCAGGCGGTGCGCATTCGGCAAGCCGCCCGGCGGCCCTACGAACACCATCTGCTGGTGGCCGACAACGGCCAGGGGGCGGTGGGGTTCATTTGGGTGGCTTTGCGCATGGACCTGCAGGGCTTGTTTGGGTCGGTGGATCAGGTATACGTGGCCGCCCCGTATCGGGGCCAGGGCGTGGGCGCCCTCTTGATGCGGGCCGCGCACGACTATCTTGACGAAGCCTCGGTGCCCTACGCGCGCCTGTATGTGACAGTCGCCAACCGGCAGGCGGTGGCGCTGTATGAGCAGTTGGGCTATCGCACGGTGCGGTACGAGATGGAGCGCTCGGTTTAGCCCGAGGAGGCGGCCCGCCGCCGCCACAAGCGGTTGGCGATCCAGTGCCACTCTTCTAGGTGAAAACGTTCGGCCGCCCACAGGTAGACGGCCGCGGCGACCGCCGTAACCAAAAGGAGGGCGACCGCCCGCTCCGCGAACGGCACGCGCGGCGCCTCGAGCCAGGCGCCCAGGGGCGCGCGGGCCAGCAACACTCCGCCTGCCATGAGAACCGTGATGATTCCCGTGCGCACGGCGGTGCGCGCCATCTGTCGCCCATCAAGATAGTGCACTTTGAAGTGCAGCACCCAGAACAGCAATCCCAGGTTGATGAACCCGGTCAGCGAATACGCCAGCGCTAGGCCATCTTGCTTCATGGTATGAAGCAGCCACAGGTCCAGGACGAAGCCCACCACAATCGTGACCGCCGACACCAGGACGGGACTTTTGGTGTCGTGCAAGGCATAAAAGCCCCGCGACACGACCTCGATGCCGCCCCACGCCACGATCCCGATGGCGTAGAACACCAGGGCGCCAGCCGTGACCGCCGCGTTGTGCAAATCGAACCGGCCGTGCAGAAACAGGAGCGCGACGAGGGGGTAGGCGAGCAGCATGAGCAGCACCGACGCCGGCACCGTGAGCGCCATCACCACCCGAAAGCCCCGCGACAGATACCGGCGAAAGCTCTGAAAGTCTCGCTGCTGCACCACTTCGGACAAGCTGGGCAAGAGGGCGATGGCGAGCGACGCGGCCAGGCTTTCGGGGGTCATCATGATGCGGCTCGCCAGCTGCAGCGCGTTGATGCTGCCCACCGGCAGCAGCGATGCCAGGACCGTCTGGTTCATTACCAGGTTGATTTGCCCCAGTCCCACCCCCACGGCGACCGGGATCATGAGCTTGCCCACGCGCTTTAAGCCCGGGTGGGCCCAGTCGTGGACCCACTGGAACGGATGGCCGTACGCCGCAACCCCCACCACTTGGATGACGAAGTTCAGGAAAGCCCCGGCGAGCACTCCCCAGGCAAAGGCGGCAATCCCAATCTGGTGGCCCCACAGCCATCCGCAGGCAATGATGGCCACGTTGTACCCCAACGGGCCGATGGCGGTGGCCCAAAACGTCTTCTTGGCATACTGCTGGCCCACCAGCACGCCGTTTAAGGCGTGGAACAGCACGGCTGCCAGCATGATCCGGGTCAGATACGCGGTGGCGGCGATGGCGGCGGGATGGCCGGCAAAGCCCACCGCCACGATGCGCACCAACAGGGGCGCCAACAGCTCGCCCACGAGCAGCAGCGGCACAAAGACGACCAGCACCAGCGACAGCGCGCTGTTGACAATGCGCGCCGCTTCCTCGTGCTGGTGGCGCGTCAGATACGCCGACAGCACGGGAACAAAGGCCGAACTAATGGCCCCGCCGATGAGCAGCAGGTAAATCGTGTCGGGCACCACGTACGCCGCATTGTACTGGTCGACGATGGCCGTCTGGCCGTAGAAGGCGGCAATAAGAGAATTGCGAAAGAAACCCAACAGCCGCGACACGATGGTGGCGGTGCTGATCAGGGTGGCGGCCCACATCAGGTCGCGGGCACGCCAGTCGCCCGACTCCGCCGCCATCCCGCCACCCCCCGCTGAATCCGCCCCATTATTCCACATTTCCTCGTGGGGCCTGGCTGCCGCGTCGCCCGCCAACCGGTGGCACAGGGGACGAGCGTGATCGGCATGCGGTGGGGGTCCGCGGACAGGGAAGCAGCGAGTGGACGGCCGCGCCGTTTCCACGGCGTCCCGGTCACATACACCCTGGCGTGCCACGAATGCCGGCTCGCGACTCGCTGTTCCGGGGAGCGCGGCCGCGAGGAATGCGATGCAAGGGCAAACAAACTGGATGGCCCAGCAAGGGGGTTGGCGGTGCTGCCGGGGGCAGTCCGTCCCTTTTCTCCTACCGCTGCACGTTTGGGTTGCCGCCGGGACCAACGACGGTATCGGTAAGTGGCGCAGCGAACGTTTTCGCGGAGTTGGGAACGCCGTTAGGCCTAACACGGTTGGACGTGTCGCCTAATGGGGCGTTCGTAAACAGCGTTCAGTGGCAGGGGACCGACGTCCGCGTCGGGCTGCAGCTGTCCCAGCAGTTGACCATCGAGCGGAACAGCGGAAGTACCCTCGCGAGCCAAGAGGCGGTAAGCCGCGAAATTGCGGCGGTCGTCCAGGTGGTGCTCCGACTGATGGATGTGGGGTCGGTGTGGACGCCGCAGTTCTTGCTTACCGCCGGGTGGCCCTCAGTGGACACGGATGCCTACGAATTCTTGGCCTCGACCACGCAGTTGTTGGATCGACTGAATTTGGAGGGGTTCACGCGTCCGGGCATCGGCCTGCGAATTGTCGAGCGAGACGACCAGGTTGGCCTGACGGATCTGAAGATCGAGCCACTGTTCATGGACCCAACCGCGCTGTATCTGGAACTGACGGTGGCTCTTCCACAAGTGACGGTGGTCGACGACGTGGCAACGGAGGTCGACGCCTTGACGTCTCGGGGCTACAGTGTCCTAGAGTCAACGGCCATGGCCCTGCAGCGCTCGCGCTCCCAGAGAGGACTCCATCATGGCTAGCCCGACGGCTACGAACAGGCCTTCCGCGCGCAACCGCGCCCCCAGCGCGAGCGGGGCACTGCGCGCCCGTGGGGGGCATCCTCCGGTGGCGACGAACGGGGCCCGTGATAGCCGAAATCCTCCGATGCAGGTGTTCTCCGTCACTGACGCGGACCTCCCGGACGGTTTTCACATGGCGACCCCCATCCGGGCCGTGGCATGCGTTGAAGACGCAGGGATCGGCGTCAGTGACCCGGTCTTTGGTCTGTATGAGGCGGGTCAGACCTTGGACGAGGCCCGGCGTGCCTTTGGCACTCGTCTGATCCGCGAGATGCAGTGGCTGAAGCGCCGGGAAGACTCCCTCAGTGCTCGCCTTCAGCGTATGTTGGCGTGGCTGAGCCAGTCCATTGAGGCGGACCGATAGTGCCCTCCTTGGGATCGGACAAGGTACGCGCCGCATTGATGCGCAAACTGGGGCGCGAAGAAGAGGCGGATCACGCGGACATCCGCTACGTGGTCTACGACGCTGCTGGCCGCACGCTGTGCTATACACGGTTATCGCACGGCGGCAAGCATGATTTGGCGGCCCCGCGAGTCGCGGCTATGGCCCGACAACTCTGCTTGAACACCTCTGAATTCGTCCAGCTCGTTCGCTGCATGCTGTCCGGGGAAGCGGCTCGGGAGATAATCACGGGCAGCACGGACGTCTAGCGGACTTTGTGGGTTGTAAGACGGGACGAGGCGGACGTAGCTCGGGTTCGGGACTCACGCCAGTATGGCCACGTGTCCGCACACAAGCTGTGGAAGCCGGAGCAATTTGTGCGGGTCTATAGGCGCCATCGTGTCGCAAAGGAATCGCAGGCCCGGTGGCGAAGGCTGCGCCCATGAACACGTCGCCGCGGGCTGGTGCCGTGGTCGGCGCTGGCCCGATTCGCGCGGCTGTGGCCCGCCACATCGGGCTGGTGGCCCCGATCGACCAGATGGGGCCCCGGGGCGCGACGCGCTGCCGGCTCTCTCCGGGGGAACGGATCCTGGCCCTCCTCCTGAATTTGCTCACGCAGCGAGGCTTGTACCAAGTGGACGATGCCCGCCGGGTGACTGACCCTGCGCTGCTGATGGGGCGGGGATTACGGGGAAGACTGGGGCGCCAACGCAGGACTAACCCAAAGTCGGGCGAGGCTGCGAGAGCGGGTCCGTTGGGGTCGGGGGCTGACTTTTTCGCCGCAGCGGTGATGGGCCGGGGACATGATCCCCAACGAAGCCACGCGGCCTCGCGCGCGCAGCGTATGGAACGGTGCGCGGCGTGCAAAGTCACCGCGTGGAGGGGCGCCGCGGCGCGGGCGCAGGACGTGCGGTTGGCCCGCCACCATGATTTAGGCCGCTCCCGGCTGGCGGGCGAGCGTTGCGGTACATGGCGGTCGTGGACGGCGAGCCGGTGGCCCAGCTCGGGTGTGCCCGCGCCGCTGCTGCTCGCCGGACCCACAGGCCCGGCGCCTCCGCTCTGTGGTCCACAACGCAGGGTTCGGCATTGTTTCGGCCTTCCCGGGCGCGAACCGGGGCTCGCCCGGGCTAGGCTCACACGGTGCCGGCCCAGCCCCGACGGGGCGGCGGTGCATGGGCACCCGGTGTGGGCGTGGGAGACCTTTGTGGACCCGGCCCTCGTCTCGGCCCCGTCTCGGCGCCCGCCGGGTTCGCCTATTGGGGCGACACCGCCGGCTTTCGCCGCCAGGCATCGGGCGATACGGCGCACACCCGAGCCTGGTGTCGCCGTGAACGCGGGCGGTCGCCATGGAACGGCACGGCGTCCGGAACGGTGCGTGACAAGCGCGGGCCACCCCGCTCCGACGTGCAGCAGCGCACCGAGGCGCGGTGGTCCCAGGCTCCATCGTGCGGGCAGGCCTGGCAGCAACGCCCGAGCCTGGCGGCGAGAGCCCTCCAGGGACCGAGGGCCGAGTCTACAGCGCGAGGTTCCCGCAATACGTCGTACAGGGTGTCGGCCATCAGGACGTTGCCGAGGAGGTTCATGCGGACCCCGTCCAGGGTGAGGCGGCGATGGCCCAAGATGGGCAGAAAGGCTCGGTGCATGTCGGCCACACGTGCTCCCGCGGCCAGTGCTTCCGCCCCAATGACTGCGGCGGCGCGGCCAAGCTCTCGGTTGGCATCCGAGTTCCGGTCCTCTCCCAGCACCGTGGGCGTGAGGCACGCGATGTGAATATCTCTGGAGCGCAATCGGCGGAGCAACTCCCGGTACGCGGTGCGAAACGTGCCGAGCGGCACGCCACCTCTCCCCTCGCGCCGGTGCCATACATCGTTCATGCCGACGCTCACGGCAACCCATGTGGGCTCGGCTGCCAGCACCGCGATAAACCCAGTCAATCGCGAGATCGGGGTGGCGTACCCCCACCATGGCGGCCAATAGGCGCGTGTAGCCGGGATCCGCTTCAGTGATGCTGTCACCGAAGAATACGAAGCGGTCGCCGGAGCACATCAGCATCGGCCGGGCTCCTATCTCAGAGGGTCTGGCGCCTTATCGCGCGGGGCCGCGTGGGCGTCTCCCTTAATCCGCCGTGTGCTCCATGATAAACTTACCACCTGGCATGGATGGAGGTGTTTTGATGACGGTTGCAGCTGGACGCCACGGGGTCCCTATCTGGACGGCGAAAGGCGGTAGCCATATTGGAGCGCTGGAAGTATTTTGACATCACGCACCGTGACCACATGCTTTGCAACCCGCTCGACCTCACGAACCTTGATGAGCTAATTGGCCTCTTGGGCCTTCCCGCGGATGCGCGCGTGCTTGACATGGCGACCGGCAAGGCCGAGCTGTTGGTCCGTCTGGCTGAGCGCACCAGGGTGCGCGGCGTTGGCGTGGACCTCTCACCGTACTGCATCCGGGACGCCCGGACGAAGGCGAGCCGTCGGGGGGTAGAGGCCAGCCTCGCGTTCGTGCTGGCGGACGGGGCCACCTTCGATCCCGGCCCGGATCCCTTTGACCTCACCCTGTGCATCGGGGCCAGCTGGGTGTTCGGGGGCCACCGCGGCACACTCGCGGCCCTCCGCGACCGGACGCGGGCGGGCGGCCAGGTTCTGGTGGGGGAGCCCTACTGGCGAGCGGACCCGCCCAAGGAGTACCTGGCCGCCATGCAGCTTGCGCCGGGCGCGTTCCTCACCCACGCAGGCAATGTCGCCGCGGGCGAGGATGTTGGCCTAGTGCCGCTTTACACGCTGGTGTCGAGCCCGAACGACTGGGACCGGTACGAGGGGCTGCAGTGGCGCGCCGCCGAGCGGTATGCGGTGGACCATCCTGACGATCCGGATGTGCCGGAGCTGCTGAAACGAACGCGCCGGAGCCGTGATGCCTACCTGCGGGACGGCCGCGATGTCCTGGGGTGGGCCCTCTACCTGTTTCGTCGCGCCTGAGGGAGCAGGAGACCCTGGGCCACGACGCGCCGGTCGGCGGGCGTCGTCGCTCCCTGCGGTGCCTGGGGGCGCCGCCTCCGGGTCACCAGGTGCCTTCTGGAGCCAGCGGGAGCCTCCGCACCATCACGCCCACTGTGGCGAGGTGCAGATGGCCGTCGTCTTCGAAAGGCGCCGTCATTTGGGCGACCTCGCCGTCAAAGACCTGCGCCGCTTGGCGGCTCATGCGGTCTCGCGAGAGGCCGTTGCGAGCATGGAGCGACTCGATGTCGTCGGCCGTCGCTTGGCGAAACAGCACCGGCTGCGTCTGGCGTTAGTCGATGGGCGCGAACAGGCCGCGCCCCCACCAATTCGTTTACGAGGTCGTAGCGCCGGAACTGCTGATTGGTGGACAGGCGCCGTATCACCGCGTAGAGCGAGTCGGCCCACGGCGGCAGGGCGGCATCCCAGTCCACGAGGGCCGGCAGGCCGCCGGGGGAGAGCACGACGCCAGGTGGGGCAGTCCATCCCGTGGAGGCTTTGCTCCGCGGTGACCCAGTCATATGGCGGGTAGAGTGGCGCCTCTTCCGCCTTGGCGGGGATCCACCGAAGATTGGAGTGGCGGCTGCCGGGCCGGCGCATGCCCGCCGCGACCATGACTCACGACCAGTCCACCGCATCGACGGACTGCACCTGCGCGGCCAAGGGATCCAGTTCCCCCTGCCCGCATCCAATATCCCGCACGCGGGCGCTCGGGGCATTCGCCAGCAGAGCCGTTGGACATGTCAGCACCTCGTCAGGCGCGGGCGGGTGGTGGTGGCAGACCGAGACCACGGAGGGATCCTGAAACTGCGCGGCGTACTGTGGACCCAGGTGCGACGGCCTTTTAACCTCGGCAGGGCTCTCCTCCTCGAGCGGCCGCCTTCGGACGAGCGTGCAGGAGCCTCAGGTGCGCCGAGGATGCAGTCGGTCGGTTCGGAATCCATACTATCAGGCATCGCGCGCAGGCATGGCGCCGGGGGGTGGACGGGGACGCCGTTCGGGTGGCATACTGCATGTGGCCGTGCTCCGGCCGACCGCCCTCGCGCCCCAACCCGCATGATTCGGCGGCGGCTGGGAAAAAGGTGTAGAATAGGACCAAGGGCGCCGCCGGGAGCTACCGGAGACATGAGCCCAGAGCAGAGGGTTGTCCGCGCACACAGCTTGCTAACGCCCACCGCGACCAGCAACTTTCTCCTTGCCGAGGGAGCGTGACATGTGGATCGAGAGCTTGCGCTAGAAATGGTGCGCGTCACTGAGGCGGCCGCAATTTTGGCGGGTCGCTGGATGGGACGCGGCGACAAAATCGCGGCCGACCAGGCTGCCGTCGATGCCATGCGGCGCATGTTGGACACGGTGGCCATCGCCGGCACCGTCGTGATTGGCGAGGGCGAGATGGACGAGGCACCCATGCTGTACATTGGCGAGCGGGTGGGAAGCGGCCAGGGGGACCCCGTCGACGTGGCGGTGGACCCGCTGGAGGGAACCAATCTGGTGGCGCAAGGACGCCCCGGTGCCATTGCCGTCATGGCACTGGCGCCGTCGGGGCATCTTTTGCACGCGCCCGACATGTACATGGATAAATTGGTGGCGGGGCCAGCCGGCCGAGGGGTGCTGGACTTGGACGCCCCGATCGGGGAGAATGTGGCGGCTCTCGCCAAGGCGCAGGACCGGCCCGTGGAGGACATCACGGTGGTGGTGCTGGATCGCCCGCGCCACGCCGAGCTGATTGCAGGCGTGCGGAAGGTCGGGGCCCGGATTCAACTCATTTCGGATGGTGACGTGTCGCCCGCGGTGGCGGCGTGCCTGCCCGGGGCCGGGGTGGACCTCTTGGCGGGCATCGGCGGTGCACCCGAGGGCGTGCTGGCGGCAGCCGCGGTGCGCTGCCTGGGGGGCAGCATGGTGGCCCGCCTGTACCCCGAGGAAGCTGCCGAAGTGGACCGAGCGCGTTCGATGGGCATTGATCCGGTGGATCGCCTGTTGACCTTGGACGACCTGGTGCGCGGCAACGATGCGCTGTTCGTGGCCACCGGCATTACCGACGGCGAGATTTTGAAGGGCGTGCGCTACGGGGCCGACGCGGTGACCACGCATTCGGTGGTGATGCGCTCGCTCACCGGCACCGTGCGGTTTGTCGAAGCCGAGCATCGGCTGGAGCGCAAAGCGCAATATGGCAAACGGGCGGCCGCCGACCGGTGAGCCTCGTCCCTTGGGCATTGCCGGCGGTTGTGGCATCCATACCGCCCGGTCTGCGTAACCGGTGGCGACAAAGTTTTCGCACTTGACCAAAGGCATCCGGCGAAGCTGGCATCCAGCCCCGCCATCACAATCATCGAGGAGGCCCCATGACGCATCATGACCAATGACCAAGAGCCGCTGACCAACCTGGCAAGCCCCGAAGGGGCAGCGGGGTCCACCCCCGCCACGAAAGACGCACCCAAAAAGCGCCGGCCCCGGGCCAAGAAGGCCGACAGCGCAGATTCCGGCGACGCCGCCACCCCAGAAGCCAAGGCGCCGGCGCGCCGGTCTGCGCGTTCCAAAGCGACGGCCGCGGCCGACGCGGGGGTCCAGGGTTCAGCGGAACCGGCAGTCCCACCGGCCAAGAAGCGCCGCAGTCCACGCCCCACCGTTCCGGCTCCGGTCGAGCCGCCCGAGGTGGAGCGGCTCTATGTCCCGGCACCGCCGGCGGCCAAGGAGGAGGCGGCCTCCGAGCCCGCCGCCGAGGCTCCCGCTCCGCAGGTGGCCGCGCTGGCTCCGTCGTCGCACGTCGTGGAAACCGCCTTTCGGGCGCCACCGGCACCGCAGCCGCTCCGGACGCCGGCGCCCGCCGTCCGACCCGGGCGCGGCCGTCCCGACGGCCGGGGGCCCGGCCGGCCCGACAACCGCTTCGACAATCGTCGCGGTGGCCGGCCCGCCGCCCCGAGCCGCTTTGACAATCGCCGGCTGGGCAGTCCCGATGAGCGGCGGCCGCACTCCGTTCCAGCGCCCACTCCCGCCAGCGCCGCGTCCGGTGAAGAGCGCCGGCCACCGGTGGAAGACCGCCGCCCCACACCGCCGCCGCCGAAGGAACCGCAGCTCACCCTCAAGGAACTGGAATCCATGACGCTCATGGACCTGCACACGCTGGCCAAGTCGTTTGAGCTGGAAAACTACCGCGCCCTCAACAAGGCCGAGTTGATTTGGGAGATCCTGCGCGCCCGCACCAAGCGCGACGGGCTGATTTTTGCTCAGGGCCTGTTGGACGTGGTGGGGGAGTTTGGCTTTCTCCGACCGGCCGACTTTGCGCGCAGCCGGGAGGACGTGTACGTGTCCGGCTCGCAGATTCGACGGTTCGACCTGCGACCCGGCGACTTGGTCTCGGGCCAGGCCCGGCCGCCCAAAGAGGGCGAGCGCTACTTTGCGCTCTTGCGCGTGGAAGCGGTCAACGGGCAGCTGCCAGAGAAGGCCAGTGAGCGGGTGGACTTTGATGCGCTGACCCCGATTTTCCCCAACCGGCGTTTTCGGTTGGAGACGGGCCGCGACGAACTCGCCACGCGGCTGGTGGATGTGGTGGCTCCGATCGGGATGGGGCAGCGGGGACTTTTGGTGTCTCCCCCGAAGGCCGGGAAGACGGTGCTCTTGAAGAAGCTGGCCAATGCCATCGTGGCGAACCACCCCGACGTGCACCTTATCGTGCTGCTGGTGGATGAGCGGCCGGAAGAGGTTACAGACATGCAGCGCTCGGTACGGGGCGAGGTGGCGTCCTCGACGTTTGACGAAACCCCGGAAGACCACATCCGAGTGGCAGAGATGGTGTTGGAGCGCGCCAAGCGGCTGGTGGAAACCGGAACCGACGTGGTGATCATGCTGGACTCCATCACGCGGTTGGCTCGCGCCTACAACCTCACCATCCCGCCGTCGGGCCGCACACTCTCTGGTGGCATGGATCCCGCCGCGCTGCACAAGCCCAAACGGTTTTTTGGGGCGGCCCGCAACATCGAGGGGGGCGGCAGCCTGACGATTCTGGCCACGGCGCTGATCGAGACCGGTTCCCGAATGGACGACCTCATCTACGAGGAATTCAAGGGCACTGGCAACATGGAGCTGCATCTGGACCGCAAGCTCGCGGAACGGCGGCTGTTCCCGGCGATCGACATCAAGCGTTCAGGAACCCGCAAGGAAGAATTGCTGCTGTCGTCCGAAGAGCTTGAGTCCATGTGGGTGATTCGCAAAGCCGTTCACAAGCTGGAGACCAACGAAGCTACCGAACTCCTGATGAAAAACTTAAAGCGCACGCGGTCCAACGCCGACTTCTTCCGCGGCTTCGCCGCCATGGTGGAAAACGGCGGGGGCTGATAACCCTGAGCCCCACGCGTCCTGCCCGTCGAGGGGGCAGGACGCCCCGCGATCCACGAAGGTCCGTATGCGACCCAGCCGACGAACCAGGCTCCAGCAGGTGCCCCGATGGTCGCCCGTCCCTATCGTGGCAAGCGCCGTCTGGGGCTGACACCGGACAGACCTTCTCGTAAGACGACGAAGTCGTGGTAAGCCCTGTTTGGTTCGGTTGACGAGGCTTCGTCGGTGTCTTACAATTACACCACACAGGGGGGGGTAAGACGCGAGTGGCTACGACGGTGCTGTCGTCCAAGGGCCAGTTGGTGTTGCCGGTGAGTGTGCGCACGGAAGCGGGTCTGCACCCGGGAGACCGGTTTTCCGTTCAGTCGCTGGCGGACGGGCGCATTCTCTTGCAACGGTTACCTCCCGATCCTCTGATGGCGCTTCGGGGCGCCTACCAGGGTGAAGAGTCCCTGACGGCCGCGTTGCTGGCGGAGAGGCGACGAGAGTTTGCATGAATGAGGGCGGCGGCCGTTGGGTCTTGGACTCGTACGCCATCATGGCCTGGCTGGCGAACGAACCCGGCTCCGATCAGGTGGCGCGTTTGTTGACCACGCCGTCCGCTTCCCTGTATATGAGTGCGATCAATGTCGGTGAGGTGTACTACCTGTTGTGCCGCCGGCGAGGACGGGATCAGGCCCGTGAGGTGGAAGGCGTTCTTTATGACCACCCTCGAGTCCGAATCGCGGAGGCCGGACGTGATCGCGTGCGCGCGGCCGGCGACATCAAGGCGCTGGGGAGGCTGTCGCTGGCAGATGCGTTCGCGGCAGCGCTGGCGTTGGAACTGGATGCGGTGCTGCTCACGGGGGATTCCGAGTTTCGGCTGCTTGAGCGTGACCGGAGCCTCCGCGTCGAATGGATGGGACCGACAGAGCTCTCGGACCCCGAGTGAGGGGGCCGATCCGACGTCCGTCGCGGTGAGCATACGCTCGCCGACCCTTTCAGGCGAGAGACCGTCAGCCCTCATCGCTGGGCCCCAGCGCCAGCGTGAGCGCCCGCGCCCACACGCGGTCCATCATGGCGGGGGTGAGCCGGCCCGTGAACGTGTTTTGCTGGCTCGGGTGGTAGCTGCCCAGCACGGTGGGCCAGGGGCCGCGCGGCTGCCATTCCGCGAGGTGGCCAAACGACACCTGGGGAGACGGTCGCGGCGCCCCGGCGGCTGCCAGCAGCCGGCGTACGCTGGCCCAGGCCAGTCCCCCCAGGCAGACGTATACCCGCGCCTGGGCCAGCAGTCGCGCTTCCTCCGCGAGATAGGGCGCGCAGGCGTGCAGCTCCTCCGGCGTGGGGCGGTTGTCGGGCGGGGCGCAGCGCACCGCGGCCGTGATGAACACATCCCGGAGGGTGAGTCCGTCGTCGGCGGCCACACTGGTGGGCTGGCTCGCGAACCCGGCCCGCGCGAGGGAGGCAAACAGAAAGTCGCCTGACCGGTCGCCGGTGAACAGGCGTCCGGTGCGATTGGCCCCGTGCGCGGCAGGAGCCAGGCCAACCACCAGGATTCGCGCCTCGCGGTCGCCCAGCCCGGGCACCGGCCGGGCCCAGTACATCTCGCCGCGAAACCGGGCGCGGGTGCCGGCGGCGTGTTCCCGGTGGTCCACCAGACGCGGGCAGCGTCGGCAGGCGGTGAGCGCGGCGTCGTGCGCGGACCACCGTTGGGACACCTTTGGGGTCATGGCAGGCCTCCCGGTGGACGGATGGGGCTTGGGGCAGGCATCAGCGGGGGACCGTGACCCGCAGCGGGGGTCCGCCCGGGTCGGTCAGCCACCGGGCCCCCAGGAGCAGCAGCGCGGCACCCAGCAGCAGTGCGACGGGTGCGGCTTCCCCCAGGAACCAGCCGCCCAGGACCACGCCCACCAGCGGCTGGGCAAAGAAGACGGCGGCCCCGGCGGCCGGGCCGGCCAGCATGACGCCCCGGTGCCACAGCAAAAGCGCCGCGGCCGTGCTGGCGCCGCCCAGGTACAGCACGGCCCACACCAATCCCCAAGACCACGTCGTGTCGCGGGGATGCCACGTGATGGCCGCTACGGGCGCCAGCACCAGCGTGGCCAACACCAGCGCGCCCCACGTGATGCCAAAAACCTGATCGCGGCGCGGGATGTGGCTGGCCCAGATCGATGACAGGGCCCACCCGAGCGCCGCGGCCACGAGGACGACGACCCCCCAGCGAAAGGCCGGCACCGCCGGGGCCCCAAGCACCAGCGCCGCCGTGCCCACGCCAGCGCACCCGAGACCGAGCCAGCCGCGCCGCTGGCCGGCTGGCGATGCGCCGCGCGCCCAGAGAATCATGAATACGGGCGTGCTGGCGGTGGCGACGCTGGCCCAACCCGCGCTCGTGAGCGCGGTGCCCCAGAGCTGCCCAGCGCCAGCCAGCCCCATGCCCACGAGCCCAATGCCCGCGACCCGCCCCAGTTGCGACCGGGTGAGGGTGAACCGGCGGTGGGTGGCGAGGCCATAAGCCCCCAGCACCCCGAGCGCGGTGGCGTAGCGGAGCCACATCAGGGCCAGGAGCGGCACCTGGGTGAGGGCCCAGCGGCTCACCACGTACATGCCGCCAAAGAGGGCGGCGGCCGCTGCCAGGTACACGAGGCCCACCCAGCGTGGCGTCAGTGCCATGCGGCCACCGCCCCACCGGCGGCGACGACGAGCGCCCCGGCCCAGACCCAGCGGTGGGCGCCGCGCGCCTCACCGAGCCATCGGCCGCCTAGGAGAGGCGCCAGCGCGGGCGCGGTTTGTCTCAGCGCCAGGACGGGGCCGGCTGGCGCCAGGCGAAAGGCATAAAGAAGCAGGAGATAAGAGCCCCAGCTGGCAACGCCAGCCGCGGCCGCCCGACCCACGGATCGGATGCTGGTCCTGCGGGTCCACGCGACGATGCCGGACCCTGGGAGCAGCACGACGGCGGCGCCGGCAAACTGCAGACTGATGTACACGGCCGGGGAGATGAGGCTCACGGCATGACTGTCCACCAGAGAGTACACGCCGACGGCTAAGCCCACCGCCACTACGCTCGCCCGGGCGCGCGGAGCCAGGGCGCCGCTGGCGGCCGGCGCGGCGACGCCCAACGTCACCAGCCCCACACCTAGCCAGCCCAGGATCGGCAGGTGTTGGCCCAAGAGCCAGGCGGCCAGGGGCGCCGTGACCATGAGGCCGAGACCGCGGGCGGCCGGATAGACGGTGCTGAGCGTCCCCTGCCGGTACGCGGCGGCCAAGGCGCGGAAATATACGCCATGAACGGCCACGGTGGTGAGTACCAGGGGCCACACGGGGGCGGGGATGCGCCAGGGCCCGGTGAGTTCCGCAAACAGGCCCGCCGCCAGGGCGCCGGCCGCGAGCTGGGCGGCGACGAACGCGAGCGACCCCTGGGCTGTTCGCACCAGCGCGTTCCACGTCACATGCAGCACCGCCGACGAGAGGGCCAGCACCGCCGCCACGGCCGTCACCGCTGGGGGTCAGACATCTGGAGGTCCGTCAAGACCGTGGCGCCGGCCTCCGCCAACCGGGCGAGGGCCGCCGCGCCATCCGACGGCGCGACGTTCACGGCGCGGCAGCCACGGGGGTCCACCACTACGGGAAAGCCGGCGGCCAGCGCGTCTTGCACCGTGGCCGCGACGCAGTAGTCCGTGGCCAGGCCCAACACCACGAGGCGGTGGACGCCCTCGGCCACCAGCCACTCCAAGAGGCGCGGGCCCACCGCCGCGCCTCCATCGGCCTGGCGGCTGCCGAAGCCACTGTACGCATCGACGTCCGGCTCATAACCTTTCACAAAGCGGGAGGCACGGGGAGGGACCTCCAAATCGTCGCGCAGGGCCGCCCCCCACGTGTTCTGCACGCAGTGCGGCGGCCACGGTCCCCCGCGCTGCTGGAACGACACGTGGTGGGGCGGATGCCAGTCTTGGGTGAAGGCGAGAGCCCATCCCTCCCGAAGGGCCCGGGCGATCCACCCGTTGATCACCGGCACCACTTGGTCGCCCTCGGGGACGCCCAGCGCGCCTCCGGGACAAAAATCGTTCTGGACATCCACCACCACCAGGGCTGTGTGGGGCATGGGCACCTCCTGGGCAAATCGACTTACACCGCGTCCCGCAATGCCTCAAGGCGTCGCCTAGGCGTGGCGGTGGTGCTACTGTAGCACGGGCGGCCGGATGTTTGCGGAAGGTTTCTGAACATACGGGCTGCAATGGGGCGACACCCGCGGGATGCCTTGGGCCGCCCCGAGAACGGAGGACAAGCATGACTTCATGGCCGATTGACGACGTGCGCCGGCAGTTTCCGGCGCTGGCCCGAACGGTGGCCGGGCAACCGGTGGTGTACCTGGATGGTCCCGGCGGCTCGCAGATGCCCGAACCGGTGATAGACGCCTTGGCCAACTACTGGCGACAGGGCAGCGCCAACACCCACGGCGCCTTTATCACCAGCGAGCTGACCGACCGCCTCATCGCCGACGCTCGCGCGGCGGCGGCGGATTTTCTCCATGCGCAGCCCGGCGCCACGATTTCGTTTGGCGCCAACATGACCACTTTGTCGTTTGCACTGGCCGAAGCAATGAGCGGCGTTCTCACGCCGGGGGACGAAATCGTGCTCACGGACCTGGACCACGACGGCAACGTCGCGCCGTGGCTTCGGGTGGCGCAACGCCTGGGCCTCATCGTGCGGTGGGCCCCCATGCTGCCCGAAGGCGGCACGCTGGACCTAGACGCCCTCTTGGCCCTGATTGGCCCGCATACCAAGGTGGTGGCGGTGGTGGGCGCATCGAATGCGACAGGATCCATCACGCCCCTGGCGCCGATTCGGGCCCGCACCCGTGAGGTGGGCGCACGGCTGGTGGTGGATGCGGTGCACTGGGCGCCGCATCTGCCGGTGGACGCCGCGGCGCTCCAGCCGGACTTCTTGCTCTGCTCGGCGTACAAGTTCTTCGGCCCCCACGGGGTCGGCCTTTTGTATGCCGCGCCGGGAGCGTTCCACGGGCTCGCGCCCGCGCATGTGCGCCCGCAGGCAGACACCCCGCCCGAGTGCATCGAGACCGGCACCAAGAACCACGAGGGGCTCGCGGCGCTGGTGGCGGCGATTGACTTCATCGCCGGCTGGGCGCCGGGGGCGCCGACCGACCGGCGCACGGCCCTTACCACGGCCATGGAGCGCATCGCCGCCTACGAAGCCGAGCTGTTTGACGTTCTGTGGGAGGGTCTAGGCGGTGTGCCCGGGCTCACGCGGTATGGCCGTGCCCCCAATGGTGCCCCGCGCACGCCGACCGTGTCGTTCGCCGTGGAACATGTGCCCACCCCCACGCTGGGCCGCCGCTTGGGGGACCAAGGCATCTTCGTGTCCGCGGGGACATTTTATGCGCATAATTGGGATCTACGGCTCGAAGCCCAGGGGGGGACGGGCGCGGTGCGGCTCGGACTCGCACCGTACAACACCCTGGCAGAGATCCAGCGCGTCGTCCGGGCCATCGAGGAGGCTTGCCGCGCCGGCTGAACGAGGGTCGTCGGGCCACAGCGGCAAGGCCGACAAGTGTCCGCGCGATCCCACGAGGTCAAACAGGTCTTCGGCCCATTCGCGATCCTGCAGCGCCCCGTCGCGGCCCAGATGTCGGGCCGCGACGGCCCGCGCCCACAGGAACCGCGCCTTTAACATACGCGAGCCGCCACCTCCTTGGCGCAGGATGGCCAAGCCCTCCGTACAAGTGCTCCACACGGCTGGCCAGTCACGCCCGCGGCACAGCACGAACACCAGCGTGTCGTAGAGATTGGCGCGAGCGAATGGGTCGTGCGTGTCGTGCAGCACCTCCAGGATCAGGCGGCGTGCGTCGCGCCAAGGCGCCGCCAATGCCGCGCACCACAACTCGTTGGCATTCAGGCCCGTGAGCAGATCGGGCATGAGTTCGCGTTGGCGGATCTCATCGACTCTAAGAGAGGCGGTCAGCACACCGGAGACGTTTCCGACCAGCCCCAGTGCCGCCCCGTACCCGATCCACGCCTGGGCCTCGGCCCGCGGGGCGAGATTGCCCGATGCCTCCAGTACGCGGCTGTAGGCTTGTACCGACTCATCAAAGCGGCCCTGCAACAGGAGACTGGCGGCGTGGGCGATGAGCACCTGGCTGTCGGCCGGCGAGTGCCGATCCGCGACGCTGCACAGCACCGCATTGGCCACGTCGTACCGCTCCGTGAGCATGAGCGCAGCGCCCAGCCGGGACACCATGTCGCTGCGGTGGGCGGCGTCGGCGCCCAGGGGCGTGGTGAGCGCGCGCAATACCCAGGTGATGGCGTCCAGGGGCCGTCGGGCCCGAAGCGCTTGGCGGGCCAAGAAATCGGCGGCCTGGCCGGCAAATAGAGGAAAGGCCAGCCGCAACGCCTCTTGCCACGCCGCCTCGGCCTGCGTGCAGGCGTCTTCCTCCGCCTCGGCTCCCGCCAACTGGGCTGCGTGCGACAGCTTTTCACGCAGGCGCGCGGCCAAGTCCTCGGGTCTGGTGGCCAATTCGCGGGGCGACACATCCAACAGCAGGGCCAAGCGCGCCAGGGACAGCTCATCCAGCTGGCCCTCCCCGCGAGGCACGGCGACCGCATTCCGCTCCCGCGGCCCATGAGCCAGCCGCAGACGCAAGACATTTTGGCGCACCCAGGTGTGCTCATCCAGAGACAGGACGTGAGACTGCCGAAACCCCATGGCGAACCTCCTCGGGGCTGACCTCCGACCTGCTGGCCAGGGGAGATGCGACTTCGGGCCGCGTGGCCGGCCGGGCCACTTGGCCTCATGGTAGGAGCGTCAAGCGGTTTGGTCAAGCGCGGCAAGGGCCCGACCGGCCGCAGGGCGCTCAGCCGGCTGGGCGCTGCGGGCCACGCGGCTCCTGCACGGGCGCGGGATATATGCTGGATATCGACCAACGGCGGCAGGGGCAATGCCGTGGAGCGCGCGAAACGGTTCCAATCCAGACGCCGTCAGGCGGTGCGCTTGCCCCGGCAATTCCGGTGTGGGGGATCCGAAGTGCCGATGAAGCGGGTGGGGAAAGCCGTCGTGCCGTTGCCGCTGGACGACACCTGGGACTCATGGGCCGAGGCGCTGCATGCCTTCTCGGAGGACTATCTGGCGGAACGCCGACAGCCGGCGGCCGAAGAGCAGCGTGACGGCCTGCCGTGATGAGGTATATGTTGGACACCAACATCTGCCTCTGCCTTATCCGAGATCGCAGCCGACGTGCTGACGGCTTGCGTCGATGTCACACGGGAGAGAACGGGGTTTTTGTGGTCGCCGTGGCGGCACTGCAATATGGTGGTGCAAGGCCAACGGCCAGACCAAAATGGGGCAGTCCTCGGGGCATTGCTGCTCCCTCTTGCGGTCGTGGAGCTGTCCGTGGACGTCGCGTCCGTTCCTGGCAACATCGGATCTGCCCTGGAGCGGGCGGGACGCCCATCGGTCCGCTCGACCTGCCGATCGCAGCCCATGCACTTTCCCGGGACGGGGTTTCGGTCACCAACAACACGAGGGAGTTTGCGCACATCGAGAGGTTGCGGGGACAAGTATGGAACGTCCCGCTCGCCGGACGCCCGGTGCCTGGTTCGGGCCAGCCGACCCCCTCCAGCACCCATGGGCCAGGGTCACGAGCCCGGTGCCAAGACATTTTATGCCCTGGTCGTCAACCCCCAAATCGCCTCGGCCCGCGCCGCCCACGACCGGATGGCGAGAAACGGGGCCAGGGAGGGATCTGTGTGGCGCCCCTGGCCGCGAAGCGCGTCAATCAGGGCCGCCTGACAGCACGCCACGAATTCTTGGCTCGGGCCATGGTGGACAAACGGGGCCATCGCCGGCGAAACGGGAAAGGTGGTGGCCACCGGCTTTCCGGCCGCCAAGTATTCGTAAAGCTTCAGCGGGTCGCAGGCGTCCGACAAGGCCGCGGCCACGCGCGGCAACAGCATCACCCGGATGGACCGCGTGAGGTCCGGTAGCCGCGCGTAGGGCTGGGGTCCGATCCAGTGTACGTTCGCGCGGCGCTGGATGAGCGCGGAGAGGCGCGATTGGGAGGCGCTGTGCACCGGACCAATGAGCACGATGGGCTCGTGGGGCACCGCCTCGGCTAGGTGCTCCACCGCGTCGTAGTCAATCCACGGCATGAGATGGCCGAAAAAGCCGAAGGTCCAGCGCGGGGGAGCGGGATCCCGGTGCCAGAACGCTGCGTCGACGGCCATGCCCCACTCTAAGACTTTGCCGGGGTCGACCCGCCCGACGAGGGTGTTCGTGACAGCGGCCGAGTTGGATACCACGTGCTGCGCCGCCCCGAGCGCCCGCTGGTGCGCAGAAAGCGCCGTGCCGTCCAGGACGACGGCATTCTCCAGGACGTTGTACACCCACACATCGGGACGCAGGTGATTCATCCACGACCCGGGGTTTACGTGGTGATATGACGTGGAATAAAGCACCAGTGGATGTGCGGTGGCCAAGCGGCGATAGTCCTCCGTCGTGGCAGGCTCTGCCTGACCGGGGCCGGTGAGGTGCCAGAGGGGGCCCTGGTGGCTGCTTCGATACCGGGTCACCTGCGACGCGTCGAGCAGGTGCACCGGGTCCAGATAATAGAGTGGCGTATGCGGGTGCAGCCGTGCCAGCGTGTTGGCCATGAGGCGGGGGGACCCCGGCAGCGTGCGGTCCTCCCATGGAAACAGCCCGCACACCAGCCAGGTCATCATGGCGAACCTCCGTTCACGCGGTCACCTGCGCCGTGGGCACACCCGGCCCCATTCGCTGCGCGCCACGAGGTTCCTTCTGCCCCGAGCGAGGAGACGCGCGTTTAGAGCCCGCCGGGCCGCAGCACGACCAGGGTGGTTCCCACCGCCAATAGGCAGGTGACGGTGGCCGCCCAGTGCCCCTCGGGTCCATAGGGAGTCTGCCGCAGCGGGCGCCTTACGGGGGGCGTGGGCAGCAGGTGCGAGGTGGTGGGGCCACTCACGGTAAACCCGAGGCCCCACTCCCACACGTTCCAACTGCCGTGCAACGCGACGGAGGCGGGCAGCCCTCCCACCAGATACGCCAATCCAAAGAAGAGGCCGTACAACGTCAGGTTGACCCATGTCGTGAGGGAGAGACGGGTGGGGAAGGCGTGGCTGGCAGCAAACCCGATCGAGGAGACGGCCAAGGCTGCGGGTGTGCCCAGCACCTGCCCGCCCCAGCCCAGTACGCCTCCGCGGAACACCACTTCCTCCACCGCGGACAGGAGCACGAGGAGGGCAATGGTGGCCCCAAACCGGTGGCGGGCCCGCGTGGGCGCGGACGGCGATACGGCGCCCACGCCCGCCAACAGAGCCCACGTCGCCAGGAACAGGACGCTTCCGGCTGCTAAGCCGCTGGCGGCGGCGGCCGGCGGGGTGAGGGGCGTCGTCAGGACGGCCGCGCCTTAAGTCGGGCGACAATCTCGCCGGGTTCGGGGAATCGCTGCTCCTCCGATTTGGAAAAAATCGGCGTTCCGTCAGCTGAGACCACGAACACCCCATTGGAGCCGGGGACCAGCTCCGCCGCCGATACGTCGGCGACAAGCGCCTTCAAGACTTCGGCCACCACCCGGGTGGCGTGTTCCAAGTACCCTCAGGCCGTGCAGTAGCGGATCTGGACTTTCATGATGGGCCGCCTCCTTCGCTTGGCTGGGGATTTCGTGAGTCGTTATGTTATGCGCATCCGAACCACGGCCCGCGTGGGACCGCTACGCCATCATAGCGCAGCCCAGACGCGCGCGACAACCGTGACGATTCGGCGTTGTTAGGGCGTAAAGTGGAAACCGCGACGAATCGGGCGCCCGCTCCAGATCCTGCCCAATCACCTGGTGGTGGACTTCTGGTTGGTGCAGGTCAACTGGTTGGGTTCCGAGTCAGGGCTCCCCACTCCGGCACTCACCTCGGCGACCGTTCTCGCGCTCTGCCTGTTGTCACGCACCCCCGCGACTGCCGCGGTCGTGAGGGGCCGGCGCTCGCTACGTGGACGGGTGAGGGCCGATCCCGACGTGCCCCGGCCCAGCGGACACGCCCGGTCTGGTGGGCCTATGCGCCCGGGTGACCAGGAAATTCGATGGCGATGAATCGCTGTCCGGTGACGCCGTCTGACGCGGCCGACGCCAAGAACCGAATGGGGGCAGCCATAATCTTGGGCCCAGCAACGGCCGGGTCAGTTCGGCCCGCGTGTCGTGGGGAATCATGCCGGTCTCGACAGCATTCCTCGGCCGCAGGAGTTCACGGTGACCCCGGTGCTGGGCCGATCCTCCGTCATGATGTACGAGAGGGACTCCGCGCCCGCGTGCGACGGCCCTTAGGGGGCAAAGCTCCGCCGGGGCATGGTCTCAGGGTTCATGGAGATGTTGAACTTGCCCCAACCGGCTTGGAGCGCCGCGGGCGCAAAGGCGTGGGCCACCAAGAAGTACCCGGTGAGGCACGTTCAACGCGCCCCCGCGGCACGCCACCCACCGCCGCGTCCGTCCCGCCCCAGGGTCGACAGGCGAGGCTCGAAGGGCGCCAGCGCGCTCACTGCGGTGTCGAGGCGGGGACCGGGGCGAGAGGTCAGTGCCACCGTGGACCCCGTCTCCTTAAACCTGTCTCCGTCACCCATGGACCGATGCCGGGTCAGCGGAAAATGGGCGCCGCTTTGGCGGGCCAGGGGAGATGACAGAGGATGGGACGGCACTTGGTGGTACAATGAATCGACTCCAGCATCCGCCTGGAATGTCAAAAGTCTGCGAACGGACGCGTACGGGAACCCAGAGCCAAGGAAGCAGAGGGAAGCAGAGGGAAGCAAAGGGGAGGGTATCCATGTTGACTTCGCCGTCGGCGTTATCCTCATCTTCATCTTCATCTTCATCGTTGCCGCCTCGACGGTCCTCCCGTCGGTTGCTGTGGCCCGCCCTGCTGGGAGCCGCCGCCCTGGGTCTGGTGGCCGCCGCCCCGGCGGTGGCGGCGCCCCCACCCATGACGCTCTACGTCTCAGTGCACGGAACGGCCTCGGGGCCCGGCACCGTCAGGGCCCCGTATCAAACGATTGCCGAAGCCGTGGCGGCCGCGCCGCCCGGGGCGACCATTCGGATTATGCAGGGCACGTACGATGTGACCGTGCCGATTGTCCTCACAGAAGCGGTAACCATCACCGCGGCTCGAGGCGCCGGTCATTCGGTCATTACCGGAAGCGCCCCGATCTTCGTCCTAGGCAACAGCAGCGCCGGTGTGACTCACGTCACCATCCGTGGGCTGGCATTCGACAACATCAGCAACGCCTATGCGAACGGCGTCATCACGGCCGGCGGCTACGGTGCCGGTGAGGTGGCGATCCTGGGCAACACGTTCCGTGACACGGCCGGGCAGGCCATTGGCTACCACGGCAATCCGGGACTGGCCGCTCCGCTCGGCACGCAGTGGAGGATTGCCAACAACCGCATCATGAACGTGACCACCAACGGGCAGTCGGGCATGTTCTTGGGCAACCTCCAAGACAGCCAGATTGTTGGCAACACGATTGAGAACACCGGATGGGCCGGCATGCTGGTCACGGGCACGAGCCAGGGGGATGTCGCCCACGACCTTATCGCGGGCAATCGAGTGAGCCAAGTGCCCCACGAGGGCATCCAGGTGGCGTATGGTCACGACGTCCAGGTGGAGTACAACTGGGTGACCCAGGCCGGTCTCGCCGGCTATACCACCCCCGGGCTCTCGATGGATGCGGCCATCTCGCTGTACAACACCAGCCAGACCAACGTCTGGGTGGCGCACAACACGCTGTACCGGAACTACCAGGGCGTGGAGTTGGGGCAGCCGAGTGCCCAGTCCACGCTGGGTGCGGTAGGCACCGGCATTCGCGTCGTCGACAACAACCTGGTGGACAACCCGGGCGGCGACGCGGTGAACAACGCTACCAGCGGCACCCTCAACGCCACCCAGAACTGGTGGGGGAGCCATCACGGGCCGACGGCGAGCGACGTCGTGGGGGCCGTCAACGCGACGCCGTACCTGAACCATCCCGTCGGGATCGGCCAAGCTGGCTTCGGGCACCGCTAGGAGCTCTCCCGCATGGGGCCGGGCCGCCAGGCGAGGGAGGCACTCCCCCGCCTGGCGGCCTGATGAGGCGCGCGCGGGCTCGAGAGGATCCCCGGCATCACGAGGGACGCATCGGGGTTCCGGGCGCCCACTCGGTGGGCAGTGCCTTCAGCACATGGCCATCGCGGCCCACGACAGTGTCGGCCGTCAGCAGGGCATTCCAGATGGCGGCCTCGGTCGTTTCTGCCACCGCCTGGAACAGCGGATCCAAGTCACGCGGGGTTGCGCCGCTGGGCCCGCCCACGTCGACCGCAACCACCACGTCGCCGCTGCCGGGGGCCGAATGGCCGCCGACCCGGGCCAACCCATGGCTGGCCCGGCGGGCGACCCGGGCCAGATCCCATCGATCCACGCCGGCGTTGGTGGCCACCACGATGATGATCGATCCGTCCGGCACATCGGATGGCCCGCCCGCACGGGGCCGGCCAGGAAAAGTCACCAAGTCCTCGGATTCGCCGCAGTTCAGCAACACCAGCACGCCAATCACGTGGCCGTCCGGGTGCCGCCGCGAGGCGGTGCCAATGCCTCCTTTGTGGCCGAAGCCGGCCATCCCGGTGCCGGCGCCCACCGAACCCTGGGTCGGCGGAGCGCTTGACGCGGCGGCCAGGGCCGCCACCGCATGCTCGGGCTTTACGGCAAATCCCCACAGGTCGTTCAAGTAGCCGTCGTTGCATTCGCCGACCACCACGTTGCGGCTCTGACCGGGGTGAAACCGGCCGCGGGCCCGGAGGTGTTCGAGGTATCCCTGAAGGACGGGCGCCACGGACAGGGTGTTGGTCAAAAAGATGGGGCTCTCCAGCTGGCCCAGCTCGGCCACCTGCAGCAGACCGACGGATTTGCCGTATCCGTTGATCACGTGCACGGCGGCGGGCCACGGGCCCACCTCGCCGGGCGGCACGACGACCGTGACGCCGGTCCGCACCGGACCGGCACCCACCCGGAGTGCGCCATCGCCGCGCGCGAGCGTGACGTGCCCCACCTTGACACCCGGCACGTCCACGATGGAGTCGGTGGGACCGGGCGAAAGCCGCCCCACACAAATCCCCAAGTCTTGCAGGCTTCCGCGCATCGGCAGCGCCCCTTTCTCATGTTCCGGTCCCAGCATAGGGGTCGCGGAGGGCCACGCCAAGCGCGGCGTCCACCGGTACTACCGTTCGCGCCCCGTATCGGCGACAATAAGGGCGAGCGAGGGAGGGACTGCGATGGAATTGACAGTGACGCCGAAAGCTGTGCGGCGCTTCGAGCGGCTGGCGGCGCGGCAAGGCACCGAGTGGTTTCGGGTGGATGGCGCTCAGGACTGCGAATGCGGCAAAATTGGCTTTCGGGTGGAGCTGGCGGAGGCGCCGAGTGCGGAGGATGAAGTGGTGCGGGTGGCGGGCGACGGTTCCATTGGGCTCTTGGTGTCGCCAGCCTCCCGCCCCTATGTTGACGGCAGCACGGTCGACTTCAGCGACGATCTGATGCACACCGGGTTTGTGGTCGAAAATCCGCACGTCCAAACCTGGTGCGGGCGGGCACCCCAGTAGCGCGCCCGGTCCGGCAGGGAATCGCTCGTCGTATAGCGAACGATGTCTCATGACGTGGGCATATGGGCTTTGCTTTATCTCGGTGTTCCTGGCGGAGCTCCCTGACAAAACCTCGTTGCTGGTGATGACCCTGGCGCCGCGGCAGAAGCGCGTGGTATGGCTGGGAGCCAGTGTGGCGCTGTCGTTGCAGGCCGCGCTAGCGGTGGCCGTCGGTCGCCTGCTGGCCGGGTGGACAAGCCCGTGGGTGCACATGGCGGAGGTGCTGTTGCTGCTGGGGTTTGCCGCCTGGCTGTGGTTCAAGCCCCCCGACGACGATGACGAGGACGAAGATCGGGAAGCCGCGCGGATAGCGGTGCGGCGGCGTCTCTTGGTGTCGGCGTTCCTGGCGGTGTTTGTCGCGGAATTTGGCGACCTGACCCAGGTGGCGATCTTGTCCTGGAGCACCAGGCTCCCCGTGGCGCCGCTGGTGTGGGCGGTGGCGTCGGCCGCGTTGGTGGCTGCGGCCTACGTGAGCGCCACCGCGGGGGTGCTGTTGCGCCGCTGGCTGACGCTGCAGGCGCTTTCCCGCATTGGGGCGGTTGCCATGGCGGCCGTCGGGCTGTGGATGCTGTTGGCCTGAGCGTCTCTCGGTCTAAAGTCGTAGCGGAGCCCGCGGCCGTTGGTGTATGATGAGGTCGTTTACCTCATTAACGACCGGCGCCGGTCATGCTGGCGCGGGAGAAGCCGGGGGGCTCCGATGATGAGCATCCGTCTCGATTACTCGGCCGCGATTTCGCCCGATCTGGTAAAGAAGCTGGCTGAAACGTTTTCCCAGGAGCGCGAGCACAAAACCTTGATGAATGCCGTCAAGAAAAACGGCATCCAATCGGTCGCGATGGACCAGGCGGTGGCCACCACGACGCCGTACACGTTCTCCATCGACCTGCCCTCAGACCCCATCACCAGCCAGAAGGCCAGCGGCCGCTGCTGGCTGTTTGCCGGGCTGAACACCATGAAGGTGGCCATCTGCAAGACCCACAACCTGAAAGAATTCGAGTTGTCGCAGACGTACCAAATGTTCTGGGACAAGTTCGAGAAGTCCAACTATTTCCTGGAGAACATCCTGGACACCCTGGAGGAGCCCACCGACGGTCGGGTGATTGCCTGGCTGCTGCAGGCGCCGGTCAACGACGGGGGCCAGTGGGACATGTTTGTGAACCTCGTGGAGAAGTACGGCGTGGTGCCCAAGACCGTGATGCCCGAAACCTTTCACTCCAGTCAGTCGCGGGGGATGAACAGCCTCATCACCGCGAAGCTGCGTGAAGACGCCGTCGCGCTGCGCCGCCTGTATCAAAACGGCGAGCACTCGGTCGACGTGCTGCGGAGCCACAAGGAAGAAATGTTGGCGGAGATCTACCGGCTCTTGGCGCACTTTTTGGGCGAGCCGCCGACCCGCTTCGACTTCGAGTATCGCGACAAGGACAACGCCTTTCACGCCGACCGTGGCCTCACCCCCCAGGAGTTTTACCACCAGCATGTGGGGATCGCCTTGGACGACTACGTCAGCGTGATCAACGCGCCCACCGCCGACAAGCCGTATGGCCGCACCTACACGGTGCAGTACCTGGGCAACGTGAAGGGCGGCCGGGATGTCCTTTATCTCAACGTGGAGAGCGAAACCCTGCGGCAGCTGGCGCTGGCGCAGCTCCAGGACGGCGAAGTGGTGTGGTTTGGCTGCGACGTCGGCAAAGACTCGGACCGTACCTCCGGCGTGATGGACACGCGCCTGTACGACTACGAGACCGCGCTCGGGGTGCCGTTTCATCTGAGCAAGGCGGAGCGGCTGGACTACGGCGAGAGCCAGATGACCCACGCCATGGTGTTCACCGGCGTGAACGTCGTCGACGGGCGGCCGAACCGCTGGAAGGTTGAGAACAGCTGGGGCACTGAGCCGGGCCAAAAGGGTTTCTTCGTGATGAGCGACAGCTGGTTCGACGAGCACATGTACCAGGTGGTGGTGCAGCGGAAGTACCTGTCCACCGCTCTGCAGGATGCCATGAAGGGCGATCCCATCGTGCTGAAGCCGTGGGACCCCATGGGGTCGCTGGCGTAGGACGCACAAGTGGGGCGCCGCCCCTTTTACGGGAGGGCGCCCCACCCTTGTGCTTATTGCCCCATGGGCCATCCGCGATGTCGCAGCACCGAGAACATACCGCAAGTTACGAGCAGGAGGCATGTCATGGGCGTGAGTTTGACGGAAACCCCCACGCTGTCCGCCGAGTGGGCGGCCAAACAGGCCGCGGCATTTCGCCGGGAGCGGGAGCATCGGGCTATTATGAACGCGGTCAAAAAGAACGGCATCCAGGCCGTGGCGATGAACCAGGCGGTGGCGACCACCGCCCCGCACACGTTCTCCTTGGAGCTCACGAGCGAGCTTATCACCAACCAGAAGCAGAGCGGCCGGTGCTGGGCCTTTGCGGGGTTCAATCTGCTGAAGGCCGCCATCTGCAAGAGCCACAACCTCAAAGAATTCGAGTTTTCGCAGGCGTACCAGATGTTCTGGGACAAACTGGAGAAGGCTAACTACTTTCTTCAGAACGTGCTGGCCACCGCGGACGAGCCGATGGACAGCGAGCTTTCACGCTGGGTGTTTCGCGGGCCCGCCGGCGACGGCGGCTGGTGGGGCATGTTTGTCGACCTGGTGGAGAAGTACGGTGTGGTGCCCAAGACCGTGATGCCGGAAACGTTTCACTCGAGTCAGTCCCAGGGAATGAACCAGGTGCTGGGCCTGAAGTTGCATGCCCTCGGGATGGCGCTGCGCCGTGCACACGGGGCCGGCGCGGATGCGGAGCGGCTGGCTGCGTTGAAGGCCGACCAGCTGGCCGAGATTTATCGCATGCTGGTGCACTTCCTCGGTGAGCCGCCTGAGACGTTCGACTTCGAATACCGGGATCGCGACCATGCGTTTCACTGGGTGCCCAATCTGACGCCCCAACGCTTCTTTCAGGAGCATGTCGGGGTGGACTTGGGCGAGTACGTGACCGTCATGAGCTCGCCCTTGGATGACACGCCCTATGACCAAAGCTACACCGTGCGGTTTGGTCCCCGCACCCAGGGCGGACGCGAGGTGCGCTATCTGAACGTGGACATTGATGCGCTCCGAGCGCTGACCCTGGCGGAGCTGGAGGCCGGCCAGCCGGTGTGGTTCGCCTGTGAGGTGGGCAAAGACTCCGACCGGGAGTCTGGGGTGATGGACACCGCGCTGTACGACTACGAGACGGCGCTGGGCGTGCCCTTGGCCATGAGCAAGGCCGACCGGCTGGTGTCGGGCGAAAGCCGGCCCACCCACGCTATGCTCATCACCGGGGTGAACCTGGTCGAGGGCCGGCCCACCCGCTGGAAGGTGGAAAACAGCTGGGGCACCGAGCGGGGCCGCCAGGGCTGGTTCGTGATGAGCGACGCGTGGTTTGCCGAGCACACGTACCACGTGATTGTGCGGAGACGGCAACTTTCGGCGCGACAACAGGCGGCGCTGGCGTCGCCGCCCGGGGTGTTGCCGCTGTGGAGCCCCGTGGGGGACGCGATTTAGCGCATCCGACCCGTCACAGAAGCTGTGGGAGGGGCTGCGGTGATACGCGGCCCCTCATCTCACCCCAACCGTCGTGCTTCGGCGCTCCAGCAGCAGCGTGTCCCGCCAGACGCCGTGGAGCTGGCCGATGCGCTCGCGACGTCCCACCACGCGAAAGTCACACCGCTCGTGAAGCCGAAGACTGGCCGCGTTTTCAGGAAAGATGCTCGCCTGCAGTGTCCACAAGCCGGCCCCTTCGCTGGCGGCGACGAGGTGGCGCAGCAGTTCGCGCCCCACCCCCTGGCCGCGGGCCGCGGCCGCCACGTACACGCTCACCTCGGCCACCCCCGCGTAGATGCACCGGCCGCTCACCGGCGACAGCGCCGCCCACCCGGCGAGCGTGCCGCCGACGCGCGCCACTAGTCGACAGACCTGGAGGTGGCCGGCGTTCCACGCCGGCCATGTCGGCACCTCGGTCTCAAACGTGGCCTCGCCCGTCTCGAGTCCCTCCGCATAGATGGCCAGCACGCCGTCGGCGTCGGCCGGCGTCATAGCGACAATGTCGGTGGCTGCCATGATGGTGCCCCCTTGTCATGAACCCTGGCGGTTGCCCGGCTGGGTGAGTCCAAAGGCATCGGACGATTTCTCCAAAGACACGCGCGTTAGACGAAGAGAGCTACGCTAATCCAATCCACAAAGCCAGGGCTCGGCTGACCCGCAACATGATGTTCGCTTCCAAAGAACCGAGCCGTGACCCTATTCTGCCACGCGACACCGTCACGACCTTGTCGACCATGACCTGCGAGAGATGATGCAGTCCATTCTCGGCACTGGGGTGCACGTCGAGACGAAAGAGGGGAGCGTCCCTTAGGTCTGGTGTGATTAGGCACAGCGTGACGCTGGGATGCTCGTCAAAGAGGTCTGACTGTATGCGGAGTGCAGGGCGAGGTTTCCCATACTCGCCGGGAGCAGCCACCGTGACCACGGCACCGCGGGTCAGCGGCCCGTCCAAGCGCCCAGGTCCTCAGCCACCCGAATGGCCTCGCGTTCCGCCGGATCGGCCCGTAGGCTCCGCGACTGTCGGCGGCACTCCTCAGCAAATCCCGGCCGGCGCGCATCGGGCACCCAGATCTGCACAGGGCGCAGGCCTGCGGCGTAGAGCCGGCGGCGATGTTCAGACACGCGTTGGGATGTGTGCACGGCAGGGCCCTCCTTGTGGCGTTACATGTAACACCGACGGACGGGCCGGTCAAGAGAAATTGTGTCGATGTCCGCCGCGGTGGCGGAAAATAAGCCCGGCGGCGAGGCATGGCACGGCAGTCATCCGCTCCCGCGCACCCGGGGGCCTGTCACCTGTTAGGCCGCCTCGGCAGGAGTTCGCCGCCGCACGCAACGTCAACCCTGAGGGGGGTGATCAACGCCTCGAGATTGGAGGACGTGCCCACCAGCTTTCCGAGGACGCCGGTTTCGTATCCGACCACCGCCGCCTCCGATTGGACCACCGTGTTTTCCGTGGACTGGAGCAGCGGCAGGCTGGAATTAGTCGCCGCCATGTAGGTGGGAACGCCGCCCGTGTATGTGCCGGACGTCATCGACACGAAGGCATCAACCTCATTCAACACGTCCACGGAAAGTGCCTGCGCGTTGTTGGCGACCGCCGAAGCTGGCGCGGACCGACACCCTACCCAAGCCGTGACCACATCATCCATGCGTACCGGTCAACCGGAGAGCGCGGTTGGCCAGCTGGCGGCCCACACTCCACATGACCACGCTCCGGTGTCGGGCGTCCGGGGTGCGAGGTGCAGCCCCAGAAGGCAACACGCGGGTCCGCTTTGAAAAGACGGGTCCTCGACCGAGAAGATGGTGCGGTCGGCTCCACCGTCGTGACGGCGTACGGCTCTGTGGGGTCGAGCGCCATGTGGCATGACATGGGATGCTGTGCTGTAACCCCCGGCGGTCGTCTCCGTAGGATGCACCGATCGCATCCGACGCCCGCGTCGGGCTCGGATAAGCGACGTGAGGAGGCGTAAGGCGCGTGAGTGAAGACGATGTTGAAGTGGGTACCGTGTCGCTCGGCGAAGACCCTGAAACGACTCGGGCGGGTTCCCGCCATGTCTCGGTCAAGCCGCCACCCGGGCATCAGGGAGCCATCCAAGTAAACTTGCAGGCGCAGGCTGAGTCGCAGTCGCAGCGACAACTTCAGGACCAGCGGCAGTGGATGAGCCAGTGGCAGGCGCAAGCCCAGGCTCAGTGGCAGGAGCTGCATCAGTTCATGTTGCAGCTTGTGCATGAGCAGCAGGGGCAGTATCAGGATCAACGCCAGCACCAGGGTCAGTGGGAAGCGCAGATGCAGGCGCAGGCGCAGGCGCAGTGGCAGTTCCAAGTACAGGTGCTGCTCCTCCTGCTGGCTCTGGACAAGGACAGCGATCGGCACAAGACAGTCCGGGAGCTGCAAGAACTATTGAGCAAGGTTCGGGACTAGTAGGACTTAGCCCCCGGACCCGTCCGAGGCGTGGGCCAGTGCGTGGCGAGCACCGGTTCACGCTGGTGCCTCGGCGCCGACAACCTTTCCCAGAGGCATGCGGCCAGCGGCTCGGGCAGTGAGCGTGGCAGCCTCGACACGCGCTCGGGGCAATAGTTGGACAGACGGGCGACGACTGCGGGCCGTAGCACCGACAGGGGGAGCTTGCCGTGAATTCGTCAGCAGAGGTTGTGAGAGGGACCCGGGTTCCTGAAGCCGCCCAGGACCGCGTGCACTGCCAGCCCGTGTGGGACGGCACGGAGATTTTACGGGTGGTGGGAGAGGCCGTGGTGGACTTCGCGGCCGAGTGCGAACACCGGATCCTCGTCCTGGAAGGGGTGGGACGGTTGCGGCTCGCGGACCAGACCCTGGATTTGGCGCGGGGTCTCACGGTGATCTGGACCCACTCCGCCCTCTCCGCGTTCGAAACCGCCTCCGTGCAGCCCTTGATCCTGCTCCACCAGGTTGTGTTGCCGCCCTCCCACCCGGTCACAGAGGCTTTGGTGGCGGACAGTCGGGAGATGCTCACGCCGAGCGCGGATTCCCGGCGCGCGGCCAGCCCGTCTTCCCCGGTGGGCTCAGCGTCCGCCGACCGGTCAACCCCACTGCCAGCCAACTCGCTCGCTCATGCGCCATCCACTCGTCCTCGCCACCCACCTGGCCGGGATGACGCCCAGGTCAACCTCGCACGGTGGGTGGTCCCGACGGCGGTCGGTCATGGAGGCGTCCACGCGTCTCGCCAAGGGGCTGCGCGGCCTGACGCCGACTCTAGTTTCGTGGATGTGCCTCCACCGGTGCTCACCGCGGGATGACGATTGGCGTCCGAGAGCTGACGGAAGGATGGGCACGGGGTCAGCCACCCGCCTCGGTGATCTGGCGTGAACCCCGTCTCGGCCATGGCCGCCCCCGCTCTTTGCTCCCGATCCTGCGGTCCGGGAATGTGGGACTCAGGTGGCCCAGCAACGTTGGACGGTACCACCACGGAGCACCTGCTGGAGCCGAGCCATACGGCACCCCATCAGCGCGGAAGGCGCAGCAGCCGCTCCACATTGCCGTGCGCGACCTTGTGGCGGTCCGCTGCACTCACCGGGAGGGCGTCCAGAAAGGCACGGCCGGGTCCGTTTTCCGAAAACGGGTAGTCAACCGAGAAGAGGATGCGGTCGACCCCCACCACCATGAGCGCGCACAGGAACGGTGGGAGGGTGAAGTACGCGCTGGTCGTGACATAGAAGTTCTCCGTGAAGTATTCGCTGATGGAGCGGCGCAGGCTGGTGGCCACCCGGCCCAGCGTGTCCTCGGCCCGGGCCAGCGAAAAAGGCAGGTTCTCGCCCATGTGGCCAACGATGACCCTGAGGCGCGGAAACCGGTCGAATACGCCCGAGACGATGAGGCGAAGCGCATGGAGACCCGTCTCCGCATGCCAGCCCCAGCCGCTGGTGGCCAAAACCCGCGCCACATCCGGCGTCAGGCCACCGAAGTAGGCGTCAAACACGGCCGGGGTCGGGGGGGTGGGGTGCAGGTACAGCGGCACGGCGAGCGCTTCGGCCGCCTCAAAGAGGGGCCAGAAGTCGGGGTGGTCCAAAAAGCGGCCATGCGCGTGACCATGCACGATGGCGCCGTGAAAGCCGAGGG
>JAJZWS010000113.1 GCA_021846565.1 Bacillota bacterium | reverse complement strand
CGGCGCGGGGAGTTCCACAAAAAAGGACCCCCGCCTAATGGCGGGGGTCGACAGTCACCCGGCGATGGAGCATGGAGCGCAGAACAAACAAGTGCTCGCGGTGCTGGGCGACCCAGCGGTCGGGGCGTTCGGGGATGGTGATGTGGAGACCGTCCTCGCGCAAGTGCACGGGCGGGTTCCACCGCAGGACTTGGCGCACCACATCTTCGGGCCGGGGCAAGTCTTGCACAGGGATCAGGGGCCGTCCCGTGACCGCGGCAAAGCCCGCTCGCGCGGCCTCCCACTCCCCATGATCGGCCCGAGATACCAACACATAGACGGGCCGGATGGTGCCGTACAACCAGCCGTTCCACAAGGGATCGGCCACCGAGCGGCCCGCCAAGCGGCTCACCACTCCTGCCGGGATGGCGCGGTGGTGTTCCGTCGCCCTCCGGCTGATGGACCACTTCAGCCGGAGGGCGACGGGCGCCCCAACCGACCGCGGATGCAATTGATCGCCCGGCGGGACGCGCAGGCGGTGCTGAAACGGGGCCAGCACCTCCCAGGTGCCATCGGCCGCAATGGCGGTGATGTGGCCCCACACGACGGGGTGGTCCGCGGTCCATCCCTGCCAGCTGGCCCGGAGAGCATCCTGGCGTTGCCGCTGGATGTACGTGGACTGGGTTCGGCGCAGCAACTCGGTCACCGTGTCGGGTTGCGGTCGCCGACCCGACGCCCGGCACCGCCAGCCGTCCGGCGTCCACACATACGGGGTGAACGGCCACCGTCGGGCGACCGCCTGGGCGGCGGCCACCCACCTAGGATCCTCGGGACGCGCCAGAGGCCGGGGACCGACGCGCGGCGGGAGCACGTCGTCCAACACCCCCGCGAAGGTGCACGCGCCGAGGTCTTCCACCTCGGGCCAGCGCACGGGGCCCGGCGCCGACACCACGAGACACGAACCGGACCACGAGAAGCCGGGACACGGAGCCACGGAGTCCTGACGCCCGCGAGCCATTAGCGCCACGCGGTCCACGTCAGGGAGAACGCGGAGGACATGGGGCATGTGATCCCCTCCATAAAAAAACGCACCCAGGCGGATGCGTCATCGTCTTAAGTACCGTGCGCCAAAGCGGACACGCATTGGCGACCAAAATTGCGAGCGGGGTCACGCTTCGCGACATCGACTAATCCGGCAATTACCGGCACAGTTTCCTCACGCGCCCCGTCCGTGCAACCCGCTGGGAACGGAACCACAATCCGGCGGGTCCACCCCGAATATTTGCACAGCGAAAGGGTCCCTTGACCTCCTCCCCGCCCTAAAGGACGGGGATTCCGACCTGTTGCTGGGCTGTCTCCGCGCGAGTTGCCTCCGCGGTCGTAAGTACCCCCCGTTAACCCCCGCCCCGGAGGGCGGGACGCTCGGTCGATGACCCAGCGTGCGGCGGCAACGGCGGCCACCGTTCTGACCCGGGGTGGCGCAACGCCGGTTCCTCAGGTCGAGCGGCCCAGGTTATTTGGCCAAGCCACCCCCGGCGGGACGCGTCGCGTCCGTCGGCGGGACCGGCCTCGGTCTTTTCCGCACCGCTCCGTCGGCACGCACCCCTCGGGCCGTTCGCCCGAGGCGTTTGGCGATCCGTACCAGCGCGCGGCGCCCCGAAGGACGCCGGTGCCGGACTCGCGGCTTGCCGGGCGCCCACCCGGCCCCCTCGACTCCCGGTTTACAGGCGAGATCCTGCCTGCGAGACGCATACGCGCGCTGCGCGGTCTCGAAGTCGAGGCGATCTTGGCCGTCCTTGGGCTGCACATATAGCCCGAGGAAGGCCGAAAACAGGTCCCGATCCGCCTCCACGCCACAGGGGCAGGAATGCCACCGTTGCGCGAGGGGTTTCTTCACTTGACGGGTGCAGACGCAGACCTGGGATAGGGCCGTCGTCCGGGGGGAAAACGTGTACAGCCCGCCGCCGGCGCTTACAGCCTTGCGGCGGAGCTGGGCGATGAATTGCCCCGGAGCGCGGTCCCGCACGGACCGCCCATAGGTCCGCTGCCAGGACGTGTACCGCTGCGCTTCGCACCGCACCTGGGTGCCCACGGCCAGGAGGCGGTTCTGGAGCGTGCCCTGTTCCGTCCGGCGACGGGCGGCCAGCACCCGATGGGCCTCGGCTAGGCGCGCCTGCGCCCGCTGCGCCTCCCGCGACCGGTTCCGCCAAAGACAGCCGCGGCTTCGATGCCGCCCGCGGTTGTCAAAGCACGCCGGGCTCTCTCGCCGGTGGCAGCGGTCCACGTGCCGGCTCACGCGGCGCAGGGTCTGCTGCCCGAACACGACCCCCGGCGCCAGCGCATCATGGTGGCCCGGGCCGCTGGGGCCGACCCAATGCACGGTCGAGGGCCCCATGTCGAGACTGAGGCGGCCCATGCCAACCGGGTGGCGGAGCGGGGGCGGCCCATCCAGCACCAGTTGCGCCGTGTACACCCAGCGGCCCCGCACCAGCGTCCGGACAATGCGGCACGCCCGTAGGGCCCCGGCGGCCAGAAGAGCCTCCACGCGGGCGCGCTCGGCCTGTTGCGCGCGCGCCCGCCGCGACCCGCCGATCTTGGGCCACGCTACGGCAAAGGCGTGGGCCCGCCCCCAGCGAATAGCGACCAGATGGCCTGCCGTGTCTACAACGGGCTGGAGGGCGCTATGCTTGTCCTTGCCGGTCAGCGCATGCAACCCCCGGCGGATCGACTTGAACCGAGGCCGCCCGCCGCGGCCAAAGTGCCAGCGCGCCACGGCCCCGAACGCCTGATCGGCCAAGGCCTGGACTTCATGGGCAAAGAGCGCTTCGCCCGGATACCGATGGCGCACGCCGTTGAGATAGGCTTGGAGGGCCGCAGCGGTGAAGCCGTATTGGAGATCCAACCAGTGAAAGGCCGCCGTGCGATCCGGCCCGGGCTCCAGCGCTTTCAGGCGCGCGAACTCGGGGTCGGCGCGCAGGGTCCGGGCACGTTGCAGGGCTTCTTCCAGCGCCGCGTTGTACAGGCGAGTCCCCGTATGAAACGCGGCGTGGAGGGTTTTGGCGTCGCGGGGCGTCACGCGCAGACCGACCGTGGCGACATGCGTCGTCGCGCTCTCGGGGCGCTTCCGGGACCGATCCGGAACCGCCACGTGACTCCCCCCTCGGCGCCTATCATACCTCGAACAAACGGTGCAGGGCCACTGCAGAGCGCCGAAACGCCCCGAGCGGCGTGACCCGCCGTTAGCGCGCGGCGGCGTCTTGCTGGTTCTCGACGTAGCGCTGGACGACGGCTAGGGGGGCCCCCCCGACGGTCGCGACAAACCATGACCGGGTCCACAGCGTGGGCAGCCGCTGGAGTGACGGGAACTCTTGGCGCAACCGATGAGAGGAGCGCCCTTTCAGCATGTGCAGGAGCCGAGACAAGGCAACGGCGGGCGGTAGGTCGATTAGCAGGTGAACATGGTCCGGCATCACCTCGAGGCCGAGTACGTTGGCGTGATGTTCGGCACACACCCCCCGAAGGATCTCTTCCAACCGGGGTGCGACAGGCCCCCCCAAGACTCGCCGACGATACTTTGGGCAGAAGATGATGTGGTACTTGGCTGAGAACACCGTCTTGCCCGTACTTCGATAGTTTATGCGTGCATTTTAACACACGCGGCCGCTCTATTCCCGCGAGGGTGACTCGCTCGACCCACGGCTAAAGCAGTGGGCTTGCGCTCGTCATTTCGGTCAAGCAATTAAGCGGGCTGACAGTGAGAAAATTTTGTCGGAGGTCGGCGAACGCCGTCGATCCGTGCCGCAGACGCCCGGGGCCCAAAGCGGACGCCCTCCTCGGGGGGCGTCCGCTTAAGGCGTTCCGGGATTCGCCCCGGTGGCCCCCGTTCGGCCACGGGCCTCTGGGGCCTGCCCCCTCACTCCGGGGGCCGATGAGTCACGGGGGGGCCGGGCCACGCCCGGACCGTCGGGGCGAGGCCCGCCGCGAGCGCGTCATCCACGCCCTTGAAACCCGCCGGCCAGTGGGCCACGGCCACCGCCCAGTGATCCTGGCAAGCCGCCGCGAGCCCGGCTTGGTGGGCCGCCACGGCCGCCGCCGTGCTCGGGGCCGCATCCTGGTCCAACGCCAGGACCACCATCGTGGGGTTCAGCGCGTGAAGCACCGGCAGGGCAGCACGCCAGAGGCTCACCCCTGGCACCCCCACCGCCGTGATCGCTAGGTGCTCGGCCACGCTGTCGGCTTTGAGCGGGCCTTCGGTGATCCAGACCACTGCCGTGCCGCGCCGCGCGACATGTACCGGCGCCCCGGAGGAGGCGCCGCCCGGACGGCCTGGCGTCGACCACCAGACATACTTGCCGGGGCCGTGGTCGGGTCGGAGGTGCAGCGCCTGGATGGCCCCCGACACATCCCGCACGGGCAGGGCGAGACCCGCCGGGCCGGCGAGCCGCCACCGCCGGACCTCAGAGGAAACCGCAAAGAATCCGGGAACCCCCTCGGGCACCGGCCAGGGGGCATCCCCGGGGGTGAGCGACCGATAGCCCCGACGCCAGGCGACATCTGCCGGGACCCCCCGCCCCCCCAACAGGGTCCGATGGCGGGCGGACAGGCTGAGGTGCCGCAAGAGGCGGCGGTACACGCGATCCCGTACGGCTAGGGGGGCCACCGGGTCCGTCGATGGGGCCGGGAGCGCGGGGCGTCCGACCGGGGCCGGGGACGACCCCAGGGCGCTCGCGATCACTTGGCGGAGCGGCTGGCCCGTCGTGCGGGCCAGAAAATCCAAGCCGTCGCCGCCGGCGCCACAA
>JAJZWS010000050.1 GCA_021846565.1 Bacillota bacterium | reverse complement strand
CGAACACGGACGCGCTGGGTCTTCGCTCGGCTGCGCGATGACCGGGGGTACGACCCGACGCATCGGTCGGTGCGTCGGGGTCGTCCGCGGGCGTAGCCTCCACGGCGACCCCCAGGATATGCCTGGCATATCCTGGTGTTCACTTGAACACGCGAGGCCTACCCGAGGTTTCGTTTGCCTCGGTGACATCCTACCACACCCCCTTGACATCTACACCCCACTCTCTCCCGGTCTCCTGCTCTCAAGTCGTCTCCGCACCCCCCACTTTCCTGCTGGTCCCTCCCACGGCGGCGGCGAGCGGCTAGAATGTCCCGAGGAGTGTGATGTATGGAAGGACCTGCGACGATGCCGGCGCTGTTAACCCCGTTTGACAGGGCCGGACGCCTGGACGTCAGTCGCTACCCAGACTACCTCGGCTGGCTGGAGGCGGCCGGGGTGGACGGCCACTTTGCCTTTGGCACCACGGGCGAGGGGATAACGCTCTCGGTCGACGAACGGCGACACGGGCTGGAAGCGATTATCCGGGCCAGCGGTGTGCCCGTGTATGTGCAGGTGGCCAGCCTGAACCTGAGCGACACCCAGACCCTGATGGCTCACGCCGCCGACGCGGGCGCGGCCGGCGCCGCGATCGTGAGTCCTTCGTACTACACCCACGACGCCGACGCGCTGGTGGCGTACTACGTCGAGCTGGCGCGGGAGGCGCCGCTGCCGCTCCTGTGGTACAACATCCCGACCCACGCACCGAGCGACCTGACGCCCGCGGTAGCGGAGCGGCTCTTGGCCGAGACGGACGCCTATGTCGGGATCAAGGACTCGAGTCGGGACGCCACCCGGCTCTCGCTGTACCGCGATCTGGGCCTCAGAACCTACACGGGCGCGGAAAGCTTGGTGCTTTATGCCACGGCCATCGGCGCCGGGAGCATCACCGGACTGGCGTCCGCGTTCCCTGAGTTGGTCGTGGCCGCCACGCGCGATGCGCTCACCCCCGCAGGGGCCCCGCGCCAGCGGCAGGTGATTCAAACCCGGGAGCGGCTGAAGGGGCCTTACATCCAGTGCCTCCGCGAAGCGGCCCGCCTGTCGGGCATGGACCTGGGCCCTCCGCGCGCGCCCTTTCGCCCGCTCACGGCCGGCGAGCAGGCCGATGTCGCCCATGCCGTGCAGCTCGGTGGCCGCGCTGACCAGCGGACGTCCCCACCGGGACACGCCGGACGCCCTTAGAGGCCGGCCGGCGTGTCCTTCTGCCGGGCTCCCTGGCTCCGCCGGCGCCGCCGGGCGGGACGCGGGGAAGGAGTCGGGGTGGACGGGGCCGGCTCGGGGGCCAAGGCGAAGTCGATGCGCCGGGCGTCTTGGTCCACGCGCGCAACCACGATTTTGAGCGGATCGCCCAACCGGTACCGCACCCCCCGGCCGGTGCCCGTGAGCGTGTGGTGGACGGCGTCGTGTTCGTATCGGTCCGGCGGGAGACTGTCGATCCTCACCAAGCCTTCGATGAGGGTGGGGAGCTCCACAAACAGCCCGAAGCTGGTGACACCCGATACCAGGCCAGAAAACTGTTCGCCTACTTTGTCGGCCATGAACTGCACCTGCTTCACCGCCACGGAGTCGCGCTCGGCTTCCATGGCGGCCCGCTCCCGCTCAGACGCCTGCTCAGCCACCGGGGCCGCATCGTGCCGCCAGCGGGCCAGGTCCGCGGCGTCAGCGGTTTTGGTGATCCACGCCTTCAGCACACGGTGTACAAACAGGTCGGGATAGCGCCGAATCGGGGAGGTGAAGTGTGTGTAGTGGTCGGCCGCCAACCCAAAGTGGCCCAGATTGTCCGGCGCGTAGCGCGCCTGCCGCATGGAGCGGAGCGTCGCCTCGGTGACCAGACGTGCCTCCGGCTTTCCCTCGACGCGGTGCAGGAGCTGCTGGAGCGCCATCGGGGTGACGGGCGTCGGCAGGCGATGCCCCAGCGCCGCCACCAGCGTGCGCAGGTCCGTCAGCTTCTCGTCGGTGGGTGGTTCGTGCACCCGATACAGGGCCGGCAGCGCGAGCTCGCCCAGTTGTCGCGCCACGGCTTCGTTGGCCAACAGCATGAATTCTTCGATCAGGCGTTCCGCCGGACCCCGCTCCCGCAGCACCACCTCGACCGGCTTGCCACGATCGTCTAGAAGCATCTTCGCTTCCGGCAGGTCAAAATCCACCGCGCCGCGGCGCACGCGGGTGGCATGCAGCCGGCGGGCCAGCTCCTCCGCCTCCTGCAGCCACGGCAAGAGATCCGCCAAATCGCCCCCCTCACCTGCCAATGCGCGGTTCACCCCTTCATAGGTGAGCCGCGCCCGGGTGCGGATATAGGACCGCGCGAAGCGGACCGACACCGGCGCCCCATCCTGGGCAACGGTTATGAACGCCGACAGCGTAAGCCGCAGCTGGGCGGCATTCAGGCTGGCCAATCCATTGGACAGGGCGGGCGGCAGCATGGGAATGACGCGGTCCACCAGATACACGCTGGTGCCCCGTTCGCGCGCCTCGTGGTCCAACGCACTGCCCTCGGGGACGTAGTGCGACACGTCCGCGATGTGCACGCCCACCTCAAAGCGGCGGCCCCGCCGATCCACGGAGATCGCGTCGTCCAAGTCTTTAGCGTCCGCGCCGTCGATCGTGACAACCAGCCGGCTGGTCAAGTCCTCGCGACCGCGCAGGTCCTCCGCACGGACGCCCCCGGGGAGCGCCTCTGCCTCGACCATCACCGCAGCCGGGAACGCAGACGGCAGATTGTGCTCCGCCATGACCAGGCGCACATCCTGCCCCGGCCCGTCGGCGGCGCCCAAGTGCTCCACGATCCGCCCTCGGGCTTGCCCGTCCGGCGCGGGGGACCACTCCACCACCACCAAGTGGCCGACGGTCAGGTTTGAGCCCGTGACGCGCACCTCCGGCAGGCGCGCATCCGCAGCCACCACCCGCCAACCCCCCCGCGCATCCTCTAGGCGTCCCACCATGCGGCGCGGCCCCTGATCCAGCACCCGCATAACCTCGCCCTCCGGTCCCGGGCCATCGGGACGGGGACGCCACCACACCTCCACCTGGTCACCATGAAACGCCCCATGCAGCCAACGGGCGGGCACAAAGACGTCACCGTCCGGGGGCCCCACCACAAAGCCAAAGCCGCGCTGGTTCAGGCGCAACTCACCCGTCGCCCAACGGGGCTCCACCCCGCTGTCGGCGGTGGCGACGAGCCATCCCTCGTCCATGAGGTCCGACCAGGGAGCGTCTCTGCCGCGCCCGCGCGCTCCGCCCGCGCGGCGTGCCAATTCCGCAGCGGGCATGGGTTGGCCAGCTTCCCGTAAGACGTCATAAATCCGCTGGCGGAGACCAGTCTCCGACGAGCGCCCGTCGTTGCCCCGATGCGTGCGGCGCCTGGCGCCGGCTTCCTTGGAGCGCGAGCTTCGCGGCTTAACGGATCGCCGATCTTTCGTCGGCATGCTAGCGTCCCCCGCCCATCGCGACGTCCGCCCCGACGCATGAAAAAACCGCGGTGCGGGCCGCGGTGCTTGTCTTCAACGCCAGAGCTTGTCCGCCACCACAATTAAGACGACCAAGATGCCGCCCAGAATCATCGTGACGCGCTCCAACAGGTCGTCAAGACCCCGCTTTTTACCAAACATCTGCTGACCCAAACCACTGGCGCCGCCTATCAGGCCCGCCACATTGCCGGTCTGCATCAAAATAGACACTACGGTCGCAGCCCCCACAACCACCACCGCGATCAGGACCACCGTTGTCAACATGCTCAAGGTCCGCCTTTCCCCAACATCCAATCGCCCCGCTAGGGGAGCCCGTATGCGGACATGGTACCACAGAGCCCCGGTGGCAGCATCACCGGGCACCCAGCCCGGCATGTGTCGTCGGTCCCCGAACCCGGCGACGAGGCCTTAACCGGAACCAGCAGCCAGCAGCCACCCCGAGGACTCGATCGCCGAGGGTGCGCGGGTCGCCCGCCGGCGCCGCAAGCACCTACAGCGCCCGGAGCTCCACCAAGGCGCCTTCCAGGGTGTCGGCCGTCACGAGCCGAAGCGCGACGGCCTCGACTTGAGTGGCCGACAGAGACGCCAGACGCGAATGGACGGTGTCAGGTACGGAACCAAAGCGCTGCGCCAGCTGGCTCTCCAGTAGACGGATTTGCCCTTCTTCGCGCCCTTCTTCGCGCCCTGCCTTCAGACCCGCCCTGATCCCTTCCTGGATGCCGTCTTGGCGCCCCTCCCGCAGACCCCTGGCCAGACCCGTCTGCAGGCCCTCTTTCCGACCTGCATCGCGCCCACGTTCCTCCGCCTCCCGGGTGAGCTCACGCATCAGGGGGCTCATCCGCAACACCTCCTGTCCGTAGTTTACGTCCGCAGGAGATAAAGGGAGTGGTGAGCGCCACCACCAGCGCCATCGCGGCCAAGCCCGGCCGGCGCGGCAGCGCGGCCGCCGTCTTGACCGCCGAGGCTGCACGCGCTGACTGCGTCTTCCGGGGATGTTGCATGAATGGCCAGTACGCAAGATCCAGCAGGTCCGCAGCGGTCCATTCGGACCCGCTGGTCACCAGACGCCGGAGCCGCTCCTCAGCGGCCTCGCCATCCCGCGATCCGATGAGGACCGCCTCAACGGTAAAGCGAATGCTGTACGCGTCCAGCGTCACGCTCGCGGGCTGGCGGCCGGAGAGGTACACCACCACCACTTGCACCAGAGCCCGGTGCCCGCTGGCCAACGCACTGGCATACCCGAGACACCGGTACAAGTCCGGCTCGGGCGTCGACTGAAACTCCAAATGCACGATGCGCCCGTCGTCAGCCTGAAACACAGCATCGGCGACCGACTCATGGGCCACGACCTGGGGGACGTTAGGTGCCAGCACTTGCCCGATCGGCGGGCTGTCGATGCCGTACCACTCGACGGCAGCGTCGTCCAAGACGCGTATGAGCTCCTTCTGGGCGATGTCTTTTGCATGGCGTCGGGGGCTCCCACGACATTCGCACCTCATCCCTTCCCGCTCCAGGGCGGTCGGACACGTGTTCGCCGCCGTTTATTATGTATCCAAATGATAAATCATGGGATATCAAATGCCACTGAGTGACTTTTGTATATTTTCCTGACCCATGGACGTGCTCTGACGGACGCCCGGTCGCGTGTGCTATACTGTCGGCGTTTCACCGCCTCCCGAGTGGGAGAGTAGAAGGGAGACGCCGATGCGCTTCTTTGCGCGCTGACCATTACGCGACAAGGAGGCTTTATTGTGCGATCTTTGCTGTCTGCCAACCGGCTGGGCTTTTCCTATCCAGCCGCACGCCCGCTGTTCACCGACGTGTCGTTCACCGTGCCCCAGGGCGGCCGCATCGTGCTGGTTGGCCCCAACGGCGCCGGCAAAAGCACGCTGGTGCGTCTCCTGCTGGGGGAGCTCACCCCCACGGCCGGGCGCTTGGAGCGCACCACCGGCCTCACGTGGCGCTGGTCCGGTCAGGACGTGGTCCACCCCGATGCGGCCAGCGGAGGGGAGCGCCGCTTTCGGGATCTCATGGAGACGCTCAAATTCGCCGCCGACCTGGTGGTACTGGACGAGCCCACCAACCACCTGGATTTGGACCGGACCCAAGCGCTGGCCACCCGCCTCGGGTCGTACGCCGGCGCGGTGCTGCTAATCACCCATGACCGGTGGCTGGGCGACCGGGTGGCGGACACGACGTGGCTCTTGGACCACCAGCGGCTCCGGGTGCTGGCCGGCACGCCCAGTCACGTGCTGGCGGTGGAGTCCGAGGAAGCGGCAGCCGCCTGGTCTCATTATGATCACGCCAAAAAGGAGCGCCAGCGCATTGCCTCGTCGATGCACCAGCTTGACCACTTTGCCGTGAAGGCCCACCAAGCGGCCGGCTCCACCATGCCGTCGGCCGAGCGGCGGGCCAAGCAGATGGACGCGCGCGTCACCGCCATGAAGCGTCGCCTGGAGCGGGAGGCGGCCCGGGTGTCACTCCCGGATCTGCCGGATGGCCCCCTCTGGTTTCGATTTCCCGACCCGCCTCCCAGTCCACCCACCGTGCTGCGCGCCGTCGACGTGGCGGTGACCCGAGGACGCGCTCGGCTGACGAACATCACGGCCACGGTCCCTCGCCAGGGACGCCTCGTGTTGACGGGTGCCAATGGAGCTGGCAAGACCACCCTGCTGGAGGTGCTCGCTGGCCGCCGCGCGGCTGGCTGCGGCCGGGTCGACATCCCTCCCGGATTGTCGGTGGCCTTCTGTCCGCAGATCCCTATGGGGGAATCCGACCGGTCCGTGCTAGCCTATCTCACGGCCCGTGGCGCCACCGCCGATGAGGCCCAGCGGCTCGCGGTGGGGGCCGGTCTCGTGGGCACGCGCCTCCAAGCGCCCGTGAGCCAGCTGTCCGGGGGAGAGCGCCGACGCCTCGAAATTGCTGGAGCCCTGGCAGTGCGGGCGGCCTTGATTTTCTTGGATGAACCCACGTTGGACCTGGACTTCCGCGCCCGGGAGGCCCTTTACGCCATGGTGCGCGCCGTGCCGGCGGCGCTGGTGGTGGCCACGCACGACCTCAGTCTGGCCGACGCGCTGCGCGGCACCGTCCTAGCCCTAACGGCCGGGAATGACCCGACCGAGGACCCGGTCAACGTGGACCAGCTGAAGGCTCAGCTGGAGCAGGCGGCCGAGGCCGCTCCGAAGCCACGGGGCCGACGCCGCTAGGCGCGTCGGTTAAAATGACCGGGGGCGGGGAGCAGCCCGCGGCCCCAGAAAGATTTTCGGGAGGACTATCCATTGAGCAATCTCACCGAGCTTGTGAGCCGCCGCCGCAGCGCCGCGCTGTTCGAGGAGGGGGCTAACGGCCCCGACCGGAACACGCTGCAGGCCCTGATTGATTTGGCGATTCAGGCCCCAAACCACCGATTGACCTTTCCCTGGCGCTTTCATGTGGTGGAAGGTGCCGACCGCGAGACGCTAGGGGCCCTGTGGGCCGATGAAGCCGTCACCAAGGGCTGGGCGCCCGAGACGGCTCGGGCGCGTGAGCAGGCCAAGCTCTTGCGGGCGCCCCAAATCATTTTCGTCGGCGTGGTCAGCGACCCGGACGACCCGGTGCGTCAACGGGAAGATCAGGCAGCCACCTCTGCCGCAGTAGCGCAACTGCTGCTGTTGCTGGAAGACGCAGGCTTTGCCGGCATGTGGAGGACGGGCCGCATGGTGGTGAGCGACGCGATTCGAGACGCCCTCGCGTACCAGCCCGGGGAAACCATTGAAGCCATTGTGTACGTTGGCCGCCGTGGGAACCGAACGCCCCCGCCACGGCTGCGCCCTCCCGTTGCCCGGGTCGTGACGTGGGGCCTCCACCCCACCCCCCTCGCGTCCCCCACGGCCAAAGATGCGGTGCCCCGCTGACGGCGATGCGCCAAGACGATGTCTCAACGTATTGGCAGGCGATGGAGCAGTCCCGGCCAGAAATCTGGCCGGGGTCTCGGCCGTGGTCCGATCCGTGGGGCAGCTTTGGCACGCTGCCGGACGCCGACGGGCTTGGATCCTGCGTAATGCGGACCCGGGTGCCCCCGGATCGGTTGCCCCGGTGGTGGCAGGATCTCGCCGCGCGCTACCCGTCGTGGCCGCGGTTCACCGTGGGGCCGCACGACACCCCGGGCCTCCGGGATTTCTTGGCTCAGCACCAGTACATCCTCGAAGATCGTGAGCGGGTCCTGGTGCTGCGGCGCGACGATTGGCCGGACCGGGCCGCCCCGTCGCCCGGGGTGCAGGCGGTCACCACGCTGGACGACTTGGCGCGGGTGCTGGCTCTGGACCATGCGGTGTTTGACGACCCGCCGCCGACGCCTGAGCGCATCGCCGCCGAATGGGTCCGGCTGACGCGCGCGCGACGGCTGTTCTTCCTCGCCGGCCCGGATGGATCCGCGGTCTCGGCCGGGGGCTTCACGGACTTTGGGGCCTGGGCCCTGCTGTGGGGTGGAGAAACCGCCTCGGCGCACCGGGGCCGCGGGCTGTATCAGGCGGTCGTGCGCCGCCGGACCGCGGCGCTTCGGGCGCACGAGGCCGTCCAATTTGTAGCGGTGCATGCCCGCGAGGACACCTCCGCACCCATTTTGACGCGTCTCGGGTTTCGAGACATCGGCTTGCTCGAGGTGTGGGCCCCGTCCAAGGCACCCGGCCGCTAGCCCAGCGCCCCCAGATGGGGCGTGACCGCGTGCGCCACCTGGGCCGCGCTGTCCAAAAACGAGCAGATCCCTTTCTTGCGATACTTGGCTGCCATCGCAAGCACGGCCGTCAGCTGTTCGTCCGACAGCGGGCCCTGCTGGGCTGGCGCAAGGGCAGCGGCTAAATTGTGTGAGCCTTTCACACACACCGGACACTTGCCGCAGCTTTCGCGGGCAAAGAACTCGAGGATGTCGTGGGCCACCATACCGAGGGTGCGGTTGCTGGCCACCGCGATGATGGAGGCGCCGAGGCCGGACCCGAGCGTCCGCAGCGCGGTCGACTCCAGTTCCACGTCAAACTCCTGGGGGAACACCGGGGCCATCGAATAACCCCCCGGCAGCACGGCGGTGAACGTGTGGCCGGCCGGCGGTCCGCCGGCATCCGCCAACAGCCGGTCCAGACGGTACCCCACCGGCCGCTCGTACACGCCGGGGTGCTGAACATCGCCGGACACGGAAAAGAGCGCCGGATTCCAGGCCTGGAACCATTTGCGGTCGTGCTGCCATAGGGCGGCGACAGCCGCCAAGGTCTCCACGTTGTTCACCGCCGTCGGGCTCCCGTGATAGCCGCGGTCGCTCGGATAGGGCGGCTTGTGCCAAGGCTGGGCAGGCTCGTGCATCAGCACGTTGATGAGCGCCGTCTCCTCACCTGCGATGTAGACGTGCGTCTCCGGCACCAACGTCAAGCGGTCCACCCAAGGCCCCGCGCCCGGCACCCCAGGCAACGCCGCCACCGCCTCGGTCAAGGCGGCGATGGCGGCCGCGAACTCGTCGTTGATGTAAAACAGCACGGCGGTGGCCTCCAGGGCGTGGGCTGCGATGAGCAACCCCTCCAGCACCGCATGCGGGGCGCACGCCATCAGAAGGCGGTCCTTCATGGACCCGGGCTCCCCTTCCGCCCCGTTCACCACCAAGTAGCGGCCGTCGCCCGGGGCCGCGCGCGTGAGCCGCCATTTGGCGCCCGTAGGAAAGCCGGCGCCTCCTCGGCCCAACAGACCAGCCGCTTCTACTTCAGCCACCACGGCGCCGGGGTCCAGCACCCGAGCCCGCTCCCACCCCTCATATCCTCCCCGGGCGCGATAGGCGTCCAGCGACTCGGGCCCGGTGCCGTCCGCGAGACTCATGGCTCCGCTCGGCAGAATGAATGCCATGTTGGCCCCCCTCGTGGCACAAAGAAATTGAAAGAAAATCAGGGGTTCCCCCGACTTCTAGCATAGCGCTTTTGGCGCCTGCGGGCCATGTCAGCCGCCGGTCGCCATCGCCTGGCGCACGGCCAGCCACCGCAGCAGGTTCTTGACGTTGTCCGCCACCACCTCGGCGCCGCGCGCTTCAAACAGCTCCCACGCTGCAGGGCCCAGCACTCCCGACAAAATGCCCGCAAACAGGCAGGGAGGATCCGTTGGGCCGCGCTCGGTTTCATAGCGGGCGGCCGTATCCCAGTCGTCCAGGTTGTCTCCGACATAAAGCAGGACCCGTGGCTCGGCCGCCGAGGCCGCCTGCACCAGCCCGGCGGGGTTGGGTTTGGATACCCCCCCATCGGCGTTAACGATGGCGGCCGGCGTGAGCCGGGCCCCGACGCCGGCGAGAGCAATGCCGGCGGCCGTCTCTCCGGCGGTGCGCCCCGTATAGAGGCCGTAGGCCAGATGCGGCGGCAGGTCAGCGTCCGCGACCAGCGGGCGCTCTGACGCCATGAGCGCCGGGCCGCGGTAGGTCTCGGCGGTGATGCCGTAAACCGTCTGGCTCTGCGGTCCGGCATAAAATTCCTTCGCCAGCCGCTCGATGCGCGCCCGGTCTAACGCCGCATCCACGTGGGCGGCTTCGTCCCGGGACAAATTTTGGAACAGGGTGCGACGGAACCCGGCCAAGCCGCCGCCGAGCCGCGCCACCTCCCGCAGCACATCCCGGAGCCGCGGGGGCTCTCCCGACAAAACATCCCACGGCTGCCCGCCTCCCCGCTCGGCTTTGGCCAAGAAAAAGAGCACGGCCGCCTCGGCCAGGAGCCAGTCGCTATTGAAGCCGCCGGTCGTTTTGAACCAGCGGGTTTCCTCTGGCGTGAGCGCCGGACCCGACCCGGTGAAGCCCCGCTCCCGCAGATACTGCGTCACCACCTCGCAGATCATGACCGGGAAGCTTTGCGACACGTCGATCAGCACACCATCGACGTCAAACACAACCAAGTCCACCACCTCGGCCAGCGCCGCCGCGCGGCTCGAGGCATAGACGCCGGGCAGCACCGCCCGAATACCGTCACTCATGCAAACGCGGCTCGGCCCGCATACTGGAGACCAGAATCATCCGCCGCCATGAGCAACAGACGGTTGTACTTGGCCACGCGCTCACTGCGCGACAGGCTGCCGGTTTTGATTTGGCCGGCGTTCACCGCGACCGCCAGGTCGGCAATCGTCGTGTCTTCGGTCTCCCCCGAGCGGTGGGAAATGACCGTGCGCCATCCCGCTTGCTGTGCCAGCCGCACTGCCGCCAAGGTTTCCGTCAAGGTGCCGATTTGGTTGAGCTTGATGAGGACGGCGTTGGCGCTCTTCTCCGCCAGTCCGCGCCGAATGCGCTCGAGATTGGTCACAAACAGGTCGTCGCCCACCACCTGGATTTTGGATCCCAGCCGCCGACAGAGAGTCTGCCAGCCCTCCCAGTCATCTTCCGCCAACCCGTCTTCAAGCGACACGATGGGATAGGCGCCCACCAACTCCTCATACCAGTCTATCAGCACGTCGGCCGACAGTGCGCGGCCGCCGACGTGGTACTGGCCGTCGCGATAAAACTCGGTGGCGGCCGGGTCGAGCGCAATGGCCATGTCGCGCTCCGGCGCCACCCCGGCGTCCTTCATGGCCGCCACCAAAAGGTCGAGCCCTTGGCGGTCGTCCCCCAAATTGGGCGCAAAGCCGCCCTCATCGCCCACCGTCGTGGATAGGCCTCGGGCCTTCAGCTGGGCCTTTAACGCCAAAAACGTCTCCGCTGCCATCCGCATGGCCTCGGCAAACGTAGCGGCGCCCCACGGCACCAGCATGAATTCCTGAATGTCCACGGTGTTGTCCGCATGTACGCCCCCGTTGAGCACGTTCAGCATCGGCACCGGCAGCACGCGGGCCGCCTGGCCGCCGAGATGTCGGTACAGCGGGACACCCACGCTGGCCGCCGCGGCCTGCGCCACCGCCAGGGACACGCCCAACAGCGTGTTGGCTCCCAAATGGCTCTTGTTGTCGGACCCATCCAGCCCCACGAGGGCCTCATCCACTCCGGCTTGATCCGCCGCCGACCACCCCACGAGGACGGGTGCAATGATTCGATCCACGTGCTCCGCCGCTTGGCGGACCCCCCGGCCGCCGTACCGGGATCCGCCATCGCGCAGCTCGACCGCCTCGTGACGGCCTTTCGAGGCACCCGACGGCACTCGCGCCAGTCCCACACTGCCATCTTCCAGCTCGACCCGCACCGCCAGCGTTGGCGTACCCCGCGAATCCAAAATTTCGTAGGCCCTAACCCCCCGGACTTTGTCGCCCACGCTATCCCTCCTCTGGCTCTCCTCTGGCTCTCCTCTGGCTCTGTCCTCACAGAAACGTGTGCGTCGGGACGGATCAATCGGAGGCGGCCGACACGGAATCGGGCTGCACCAGCACCTCCCCCTGCATCGCAGGGGGAATGGGCAGCCCCGCCACCGCCAGTAGCGTCGGCGCCACGTCCGCCAATCCGCCGGGCTTGAGCCGGAGCGGGCCGTGAGCCCCCACGAGCAGCAGCGGCACCGGCGCGTCCGTGTGGTTCGTGTCCGGCCCCCCGCGGCTGTCCCGCATGTGCTCGGCATTGCCGTGATCCGCCGTGATCACCAACAGACCCCCTTCGTGCACCACCCGCTCGGCAATTTGACGGATGCCATCGTCCACCGCGCGAACCGCCGCGCGTGTGCTCTCCAGGTCGCCCGTATGACCCACCATGTCGCAGTTGGCATAGTTGACCAAAATGAAGTCGTACCGGTCCTGCTCGATGGCGTCCACAACGATTTGGGTGATGGCGGGGGCGGACATCTCCGGCACCGTGTCGTACGTGGCCACCTTGGGCGACGGCACCAGCACCCGATCCTCATTGTCCAGCGCCGATTCGACGCCGCCGTTGAAGAAGAAGGTCACATGGGCGTACTTCTCCGTCTCAGCGACATGCAGCTGGGACAGGCCCTGCCGCTCCAGCCACTCTGCCAGGTTGTCAGGCACCGCCTCGGGCGCAAACAGATGCGGCAGCGGGCGCGCTTCATCGTACTGAGTCATCGAGGCGGCCCGGGCCACCGCGGGAAAAGGCCGGGCAAACGCCTCGAAGTGCGGGTCCGTCAGGGCGGCCGCCATCTGCCGCATCCGATCCGCACGAAAGTTGAAGAACAGGACCGCGTCGTCTGCTCGCACACGCCCCACCGGATCCCCGGACGCATCCACCAGCACGGTGGGCTCCACGAACTCGTCGGTCACCCCGGCCGCGTAGGCCGCGCTGATGACCTCCGGTACGCTCCGCGCCGTCGGGCCCTCAGCCCCGACCAGGGCGCGGTACGCCCGCTCCGTCCGGTCCCAGCGCTGGTCCCGGTCCATCCCGTAGTACCGACCCATCACGGTGCCCACCCGGGTGCCCTCCGGCCCCAGGTGCATGCGGTCGGCGAGCCACGCCACTTCCGCGAGCGCACTGCGGGGCGCCACGTCGCGTCCATCCAAATTCACATGCAGCACCAAATCCTGCAGCCCCGCAGTGCGCGCCGCCTGGAGCAGCGCTTCCACATGCAGGCGGTGGCTGTGCACGCCCCCCTCCGACAAGAGGCCATACAGGTGCAGCGTTGCGTGGCGCCGGACCGTGTCCGCCAACAGCGTGGTCAGCACGGGATTCTCGGCGAACCGACCGTCGGCCACCGCGCGGTGAATGCGAGCCAAATTCTGATACACCACGCGGCCCGCCCCCAGCGTCAGGTGCCCCACGTTGGAATCCCCCATCTGCCCTGGGATCAAGCCCACCGCCTCGCCGTGGGCTGTGAGCGTGGTATGTGGCCACTTGGCCCACAGCGCCTCAAACGTGCGCGCCGGCGCCCGCCGAATCGCGTTGTCCGGCGCATCCTCCCTCAGCCCAAATCCATCCAGCACCATCAGCACCAAGGGTCGTGGCGTCATCACCCCATACCTCCCGTCATGCGGACGGCGCGGGTGCCACGGTGCGCACCATCGCCAACCACGACTCCAGCTCTAGGGAGGCTCCCCCCACCAGCGCGCCGTCAAGCTCATCGGCGTGCCAGAACCCCAAGATATTGTCTCCGGTCACGCTGCCGCCATACAGAACGCGGACCCGGTTGGCCGCCGGACCCCAGGCGGCGGCAATCAGCGCTCGACACCAGCCCGCCACCTGATTCGCGTCGGCCGGAACCGCTCCCTGCCCCGTACCAATGGCCCACAGCGGCTCATAGGCCACCACCAAACGGCCGTCGCCCTCGGGCACCGCGTTTAGCACCGCCGTGAGCTGGCGCGCCACCACGCCTTGGGTCTCGCCTGCCTGCCGCTCCGCGGACGACTCCCCCACGCACACAATCGGGGTGAGGCCCGCACTGAACGCCGCTGCCGCTTTGGCCGCCACTACGGCGTCCGACTCCGCAAACAGGCGGCGGCGCTCGGAATGGCCCACAATCACATGAGTCGCCAGAGCCTCCGCCAAGAGATGCCCGGATACGCCGCCGGTCACCGCTCCCTCGGTGCCCACGTCCACGTTCTGGGCGCCCACCGCCACCCCCATGGCGTCCAGCAGACCAGCCACGGGCCAAAGGGCCGGCAGGGTCGGGCAGAGAACCAGCTCCACCTGGGTAGGGTCGGGCAGGGCCGCACCTTCCGCCACGCGGCGGCTCCACATCCGTACAAACGCCAACGACTCCGGCACGGACTTGTGCATCTTCCAGTTGGCGGCCAGCATCGGGCGGCGCTCGGCGTTCATCGCGCGCCGCCTTTCGCCAGCGCCGCCAGGCCCGGCAGCTCCCGTCCCTGCACATACGCGAGGGCGGCCCCGCCCCCGGTGGACACATGAGCAAACTGCCGGGCCAGGCCGGCTTGCGCGACGGCCGCGCCCGAATCGCCGCCCCCTACCACCACTCGAGCCGACAGCTGGGCCAACAGACGTGCGGTGCCAAGGGTCCCCTCGGCAAACGGGGGCCACTCAAACACCCCGAGGGGGCCGTTCCAAAACACGGTGGCCGCCGCGGCCAGCGCCCGGGCCCAGCGCTCCAACGTTCGCGGGCCCACATCCATCACCCACTCGTCCGGTGCCACTGCGTCCACCGGCACCACCCGTCGGGCCGCGTCCGCGGCAAAGGCCGAGGCGACCACCACGTCCTCCGGCAGAACCAGCCGGGTGCCGGCCGCCGCCACCAGCGCTTGGGCCCCTTCCAACTGGTCCGCCTCGATGCGCGAGGCCCCCACACTGTGCCCCGTCGCGGCCAAGAACGTATTAGCCATCCCGCCGCCAATCGCCAGCCCGTCCACCTGGCCCAGGAGCCGCTGCAGCAACGTGATCTTGTCCGCCACCTTGGCTCCGCCAATGATCGCCCAGTAGGGCCGCGGCGGGCCGCGGCGCAAGTCGTCGAGTGCGTGGAGCTCCCGCTCTACCAGGAGACCGACCGCCGCGGGCAGTCGCGCCGGCAGCCCCACCGTGCTCGCGTGGGCCCGGTGCGCCGTACCAAACGCGTCGTTCACGTAAAACTGGCCCATGCGGGCCAGCGCGTCCGCAAACGCCGGGTCGTTGCCGGTTTCCCCACGGTGAAACCGCAGATTTTCCAACACCACCACCGACCCTGGCGGCGCGGAGGCCACCGCCCGGTCCGCGTCCGGCCCAACCGTGGCCGGCACAAAGGATACCGGCGCATCCATCAGCTGCTGAAGCCGGGCCGCCACCGGCGCCAGGGACAGGGCCGGATCGCTCACGCCCTGCGGCCGTCCGAGATGGCTCAGGACGATAGCGACCGCTCCGCGCCCAACCAGGGCTCTAAGCGTTGGCAGGCTTTCGACGATGCGGGTGTCGTCACCCACCTGTCCGTTCTCGCCGAGGGGCACGTTGTGGTCCACCCGCACCAGCACGCGGGATCCCCGCGTGATGGGCAGATCCGCCAGTGTGGGCACGCCCATCTCAGAGTCCCTGCTCCGCGATGTACTGCGCCAGCTCCACCAGCCGGTTGGAGTAGCCCCATTCGTTGTCGTACCAAGCAATCACTTTGGCCAACCCCCCCACCACCATGGTGAGCGGCAGGTCCACCGTCGCCGAGTGGGGATCTCCCTTGAAGTCGCTGGACACCAGCGGCAGGTCGGACACGGCCAGGTAATGCCCCAAGGGCCCGGCGGCCGCCTCGCGAAACGCCGCGTTGAGGGCGTCCACGCTCACCGCCCGCTCGGTGGTGAACGCCAGATCCACCACCGACACCACCGGCGTGGGCACGCGCAGCGCGATGCCGTGAAGCTTGCCCTCCAACTGAGGCAGGACGCGGTGCAGCGCCTTCGCCGCGCCGGTGGAGGTCGGGATGATGTTGTCCGCCGCCGCCCGGCCCTTGCGCAGATCCCGATGGGCCAGATCCAAAAGCCGCTGGTCGTTCGTGTACGAGTGGGCCGTCGTCATCACCCCGGCGGTGATCCCAAAGTGCTCGTCCAACACTTTGGCCACCGGCGCCAGACAGTTGGTGGTGCAACTGGCGTTGGAAATAATGTGGTCCCGGTCGGGGCGGTAGCGCTGTTCGTTGACACCCATCACCAGCGTGACGTCGTCATGCTCGGCGGGGGCCGAGATGATCACCTTCTTGGCCCCGCCCTGAAGATGCCCGCGGGCTTTGTTCCCGTCCGTGAAGAAGCCGGTGGCTTCGATCACAATGTCAACGCCCAGTTGGGCCCAGGGTATATCCTCCGGGTTCCGGTGTGCCGTGATGGCCACGGACTGACCATCGAAATAGAGGCGCCCGTCGTCGTAGCGCACCTCGCGATCCAACACGCCAAAGTTGGAGTCGTACTTCAGATAGTGGCTCCCCGCGGCGGGATCCCCCAAATCGTTGACCGCCACCACCCGAACCGCGGGATGCCCCAGGCTCGCTCGTAGGAACCGCCGTCCAATGCTCCCAAACGCTCCGTTGATGCCCACCCGCACCTGCCCCACGTGCCGCCTCCTCCACGTTCCAGTCTCAGTACCCTGTCGAGCGCGGCCAGTCGCGCCCCGGCTCCGGTCACACGCCTGACCCGCTCGCCTCCCTGTCCATTCTAAGGGACTCCTTCCCGTCGGCAAACTCCCCCATCCAGCGACCGTCGGTTGTCCATGCCGCCCCTTGTGCGGAACCCCGTCAGCCACGGGCGCCGTCGCGGCGGCCGCGGAGCAGGCGGGTGGCCAAGTCGACCGCGGGGTGACCGAGGCCGTCGTAGCGCCGCACCCAGAAGACCGGGTCCCGGAGGGGAGCCAGGTCCGCCACCGGCACCTCCACGAGCCGGCCCTCAATGGTTTCGCGGAAGGTGGCCGAGACGGGCAGCACCGCTGCCCCGAGCCCTTCGGCCACCAGCCGCTTCACGACCGTCACCTGATCCACTTGGAGCGTGCGGGGCCGGAATCCGGCGCGCGACAGCAGAGCCAGCACGGCGTCATTGTGGGGCGCGCCCGCGTCCAGCAGCAGCCGGCGGTCCGTCAGCACCCGCTCGGGATCGGGACCCGGCGCCTCGAAATCCTGGTCGTCGGCCCCGACATACAAAGCCATCGGCTCGGTCCAGAGCGCTTCCCCCAGCCACGCGCGATCCGACGGCGCCTCCCGCAGCAGGGCCGCGTCCACCCCGGCCGCCACCAGCTCCGCGGGCGTCCCCACGCGCACCACCAGATCTAGTCCCGGAAGCGCGGACAGCCAGCGGCGCGTCAGCCACGGAAGGATCGTTTCGGCCAGCAGCGGGACCGCTCCCACCGTCACGCGGCGGCTCGCGACGTCTGCGGTCCGGCTGGTGGCTTCGTCCCAGAGTGCCACCAGGCGAGCGGCGTACACCCGAAACTGCGCCCCGTCCTCGGTCAGTACGACGCGCCGACCCACGCGTGCAAACAGAGGACGGCCGACGGCGGCCTCTAAATGGGCCACCTGCTGCGACACGCTGGCCTGACTCACAAAGCGCCGCCGCGCCGTCTCCCGAAACGACAGCGTGTCGGCGGCCAGCAAAAACGTGGACAACCACTCAATGTCCAAGACGCCCCTCCCTCCCGCGCACTGAGCAGAACTTCTTATCAGCTTATCACTGATTCTATGTTCATGGGCTATCACGAGTCGGTATCGTAGCGGTGAGGTGAACCGCATGAGGAATTACAACGAAGGAAGTGCCGCGAACCCTACGCCGACCGCCCCCATCACCGTGCCATCGGGTCTCGACAACGTCATTGTCGCCACCACGCAGATTTCCGATGTCGACGGGGAGGCGGGCCGGCTGACGTACCGCGGCATGCCCATCACTGACGTCGCGGAACGGTTTCCTACCTGGACCGCCTTGGTGCCATGGCTGGTGACCGGCCGGGCGGGCGCGCCACCGGAAGGCTGGGCTGGTCGCGCCGCTTCCGGGATCCCCGAACTGTCAGACCCCATGGCCCGGCTCGCGATGCTGGTGCTGGCCGCAGGCGACAGTGCCGTGCTGGACACCCCTCTAGACGGAGCGGCCTTTGTCCAAACGCTTCCCGTCCAATATGCCGCGCTGCTCCGCCCCCAAGCGGTGACCGCGCCGCACGATGCGGCCCATGGGTTTCTCGCTGCGATGACCGGCCACCCGCCCACCCCCGACGAAGTCGCGGCCCTAAACGCGTATTGGGTGCTGGCCGCGGAACACAGTCTGAATGCCTCGACGTTTGCCGTGCGCGTGGCGGCCAGCACGGGGGCCCGCCTGCCTGAGGCGCTGGCCGCGGGCATCGCCACGCTGTCGGGTCCACTGCATGGCGGCGCGCCCACCGGCGTGCTGTCTCAGCTGGCGGCGCTCGAAGGGGAGACCGATCTGGAGGCGGCCCTCCAGAACCTGCTGGAGCGCGGCGAGCGCCTGATGGGTTTCGGCCACCGCGTCTACCGCACGGAAGACCCCCGTGCAAGGCGGCTGCGCGCCGTGCTGCACACGCTCGCGGGTCCGGGGTCGGCCGGCCATGCGGCCCGAGTGGAAGAGGCGGCGCTGGCCGTGCTAACGCGATGGAAGCCCACGAGGCCCTTGGCCGTCAACGTCGAGTTCTACGCGGCCCTCGTGTTGTCCGCGCTGGGCCTGTCCGCGCCGGACTGCCCCGTCACCTTCGCCTGCGCCCGCCTCGCCGGATGGACGGCGCACTATTGGGAGCAGCGGGACACAGGGCGCCTCATCCGCCCGCTGGCTCGCTACGCGGCGAATCCGTGAACGCACGCTGACCATACAGCACAGCGGCCGCGGCCACATCCTCGACGGCGAGGCTAGCGCCTTAAAAATGGTTACATCGCTGGGCGCCTGCCGTCCCGGCCGCTCACCCACGAGCACTTGGCCCAGCTCTGCCACGATGTGGCTCTCGGCAATGGCCCCTTCCGCCAGCGGGATGAGATAATCGCCGGCCTCCCGGGCGGCGGCCTCACGGTGGTCCACGTACAGCCGCCCCCGCGCCACCAGCGCCGTCCCCAGCTCGCGGTGCTGGGGACGGCAGGCGCCCACGGCATTAATGTGGGTGCCGGCGTCCACGTCCGCCGCGTCCAGAATCGGGGTGGGCGACCCCGTGACGGTGCAGACGACGTCGGCGCCGGCCACCGCGTCCGCGGGGGAGGCCGCGAGTTCGGGTGCCACCCGCACCCGACCGGCCATCCGGCGCTGAAAGGCAGCCGCATGCTCGCGATTGCGGCCCCACACCCGCACACGCGTGAACGGCCGCACGTCCATCAGGCCGACCAGATGGGTCTCGGCCTGGGCCCCGGTGCCCAAAAGCGCCAGCGTGCAGGCGTCGGGGCGCGCCAAGGCCTCCGTCGCCACGGCACTGACCGCCGCCGTGCGCAATGCCGTGACGGCCTCGGCATCGACAATGGCCAGCGGCGAGCCCGTGTGGTCGTCGAACACGACGACGACACCCTGGTGCCCGGGGCGACCCGCACTGGGATTGTCCGGCACCACGGTCAGCAGTTTGGCACCCACGACCTGGCGTCCAGGCAGCCAAGCGGGCATCAGCCCCAGGAGGGCCGGAGGCGCCAAATCCAACACCCACCGCAGGGGCTGAACCGCTCGCCCGCGTGCCAGGTCGGACAGAACGTCGGCCATCGCGGGAACGAGCACCTGCGGCGACAGCGTCTGGCGTACGTCATCTGCGGACCACAACTGCAAGCTTTGGCCCCCTACCCGCTGGAGACGGCCACGGGGAGACACGCCCTGGCCGCCTGGTTTCCGAACGCCTTCCTCCCTGACATTCGCTCCAGGCGGCCCGATCCCTTCCTCGACTCTCCTCGCATCCCTCACAAACTGTGCAACCCCGGGGTGCCGGTGGCCCGAAACGACGCACTCACCACGGCACGATAGGCAGTGTCCGCACGGTTCCGTAGGCGGGGCCCGCGCTCGAATCGACCGCCCGACGGGAGGACCTTGCTTGTGAAACCCCCTGAACCGCCCCGCGACCCGCACCCCGAACGACCCGCTTCCAGATGGGTCGCAGCGGACCGATGGGTCCAAACGCTGGACGACCGCGTAGCCGACCGGCACAGAGCACTGGACTGACGCAGGCGGAGTTGGCCGACATCCTGACCCTCACCCACCAGGCCGTCTCGAAGCGGGAGCGGGGAGAGTCCCTGTCCCACGTCGCTCTCTTGAGGGCCCTGGCGGATAGTCTTCAGCTGACCGGTGCGGCGAATTCGCCCCCTTATGGATCGCGGCGGGCGGCCGGCGCTCGACCCCCGGATCCGCCTCCTCGGACCCGACACTGCCCGAGGATCTGGCGCCCTGTGGGGTGCCGGCGCCGCTTTAGGATCTGATCCCGTGCATCCCCGTGGACCAGCGAACCTGGGCGGCGGTGGCGCGTTAGCGCCGTTCGTCTCCTCTGGGCGGCGGGCGGCCTTCGCCGCTCTGTCGGTCCAAATTGTCTGTCGCAAGGCGCCCGTCTTCAGCTAAACTTTAGCTGAAGACGGGCGCCTTCTTTCGGCGAGGGGGGTCAGCATGACGGGAAGAGCCCGGCAGCTGTTGGGCGTTGCGGGTCTGCTGGTGGTGTCGCTGGCTCTGGTGGGGATGGGCCACACCGGCCGGCCGCGCCCGCGTATCTCCATCGTCATTGTGGGGGGATCGGCGGCGGATGGCTGGCTGGATAAAACGCATGAGGGCTACGTGGTGCGTGGTTTGTTGGACTACGCCCGCGCCCATCACGTCCAAGCCGACATTGTGAACCACGCCATTCCGGGCGCGCGGGTGGTGAATCCGTCCGTCAAGCGGGGACTGGTCCATTGGGTGCGGCAGGCCGGGCGTGACGCGGTCGTCGTGCTGGCCTGGGGCATGCTGAACGACTTGAAGCGCCACACGCCCACCCGCGCGGTGCTGGCCGCCCTGGCTCAGCAAATCACCATCGCACTCGCGCAGCACGACACGGTGCTGATCGTCACACCGCCCGCCACCCGGGCCAGCTACCGGCAGTTCTTGCGCGCCGAGCCACGGCTGGTGGCCGCTGAGCTGGCCTTGGCCCGAAGTTTCGACTCCCCGCGTCTTTATATCGACAACGTGTTTGCAAGCGAGCGGCGCGACCTGGCTCAGATGGGGTTGGCCATCACCGCGGTCACGCGGGGGCCGTTTCACCCCAACACACTGGGCGCGGCGCTGGCGGGGCGCCTCCTGGCGGCGAGCCTTCGCCGGCTCTGGCCGCACCCGCCCACATCGCCGTCCCGGCCTCCCCTCCACTGACTCGTGCCACCGTGCGGTACACTATCCGGAGACTGGTGCCCGGGCGGATGCGCCCGCCGGATGGGGGAGCGGTGGCGATGCTGGACAAATCCCTGCCGTACTACCATGTGATCATGCGGAGGCCGTGCGGGCTCGCCGCACCGGTCCCGCAGCTCCCGGCGGGCTATGCGGTGTCTCCCTTTGAGCGGGGGTCGGACATCGCGTGGGCCGCCATTGAGGCCGCCGTGGGCGAGTTTGAATCGCACGCGCTCGCGAAGCGGTACTTCCGCGAAACCTATCTCCTTCACCACGCCGAGGTGGAGCGCCGTGTCTTATTTGCGCGGGGGCCTGGCGGCACCGAAGTGGGCACCGTTACCGCGTGGTGGGACTACACCGGGGAGCGCCGGGATGCTGCGCTGCACTGGCTGGGCGTGATTCCAGCTCAGCAGGGTCAGGGTCTCGGTACGGCTCTGCTCCACGCGTGCATCCAAACATTGCAACAACTGGAAGGAGACCGCGATATTTATCTCCACACGCAAACCTGGAGTCACACGGCCATCGGGATTTACCAGCGGGCCGGCTTTGAAATGGTGCGCGAGCGATTTGCAGGCAGCCCCAACGACTTTGACCAAGCCCGCGTGGTGCTGCGTACAGTGCGTCCGGATTGGTTCTTGGACGGCTAGTCCTGGGATGGCGGCCCGCGGCGGCGGATGGCCTTCCTGATAAGCGGCGGCGATCCCCAGTGACGCCCGCCGCGCCTGCGCGCCGGCGTCTTTGGCTGGGCCTCGGCATGAGCTGGCTCGCGGGCGTCAACTGCCGTGCGCCCTTCGTGGCCACCGGGTCGCTGTTGCCCCTCGTGATGGTGAGCCTCCATCTGTCGCAGATCACAGCCAGCCTGCTCACGGCCCTGCCCCTCCTCGTGCTGGCCGCGCTCTCGGTCCCCGGCGGGCTGTTGGGCGATCGCATCGGTCCCTACGCCGTGCTGCTGGCCACGCAACTCGTGATCGCGATCGGCGGGGCGCTGCGCGGGTTGGCCCACGGGCCCAGCTTGTTTCTCCTCGGCGTCGGCATCTTGGGAGCCGGCATCGGCCTGGCGCAGCCCGCCCTGGCTCAGGCGGCCAAGCTTTTGGCCCCTGGGCGCGAGACGCTCGCCACCACCGTCTACTCCAACGGCCTGGTGCTGGGAGGTTTGTTGGGCTCGGCGCTGTCGGCACCCGTCCTGCTCCCGCTGGTGGGCGGGTCCTGGCAGGACGTGTTTTTCGTCTGGGCAGCGCTGGGGGTGGTGGCCACGGTCGGCTGGGGTGGGCTCATGGCGTCCAAAACCTTTAGGGCACCCGTCCCGCCGCGCACACCGGTGCACCGGGCAGCGGGATCGTGGTCGATGCCCGGCTTCTTGCCGCTCATTGTGGTGTTTTGCGCGGAGTCGGCGGTGTTTTATGGTCTCGTCACCTGGCTGCCAGACTACGACGTGGCGCACGGGGCGACGATGGCGGCCGCAGCGATCCCGGTGAGCGCCCTGTCGCTGGGCTCGGTGGGGGGCGGGCTCCTAACCCCGTGGGTGACGCGTGGGTTTCGGGGCTTTCGGGGTGCGCTGGTGGCCACCGGTGGGTTGGACTTGGTGGCCCAGGTCGGGTTTCTGGCGGCGCCTGCGGATGGAACGGTGTGGGCGGCCCTGGCGGGCGTGGCGACCGCGATCGCGCTCACGCTGGGCATGGCGGCGCCAGCGGTGTTCACCTCACCCGAGCGCACGGGCCGCATATCCGGGGTGCTGTTGGCTTGGGGATACGGGATCGCGGCGGTGGGCCCGCTGGGCATCGGCTGGCTGCGACAGCAGACCGGAAGCTTTATGCCCGGATTTGGGCTGTTGGCGGCGCTCGCAGGACTGTGGGTGGCCGCGGCCCTCTTCTTGCCGCGCGTGGCCATCACCGGCACCTGACGGGCGCTAATCGAGCCCCCGGCGCTCGCCGGTCACCATGTACACGACCCACTCGCCCAGGTTGGTGGCGTGGTCGGCAATGCGCTCCAGGTAGTTGGCCACAAACAACAGGTGCGTGGACTGGAACGAACTCGCGGCATCCCGTCGCATGATCTCGATGAGGTCGTCGAAAATCACCCGGTAGAGCTGGTCCACTTCGTCGTCCATGCGAATCATGGACAGCGCCATGTCGATGTCGCGCGCCACGTACGCATTGAGCGCCGAGCGCACCATGTGGGCGGCCAGCGTGGCCATGCGGGGAATGTCCACCAGGGGCTTCACCAGGGGCTCGGACGCAATGCGGCGTGTCACTTTAGCAATGTCCACCGCGTGGTCGGCCATTCGCTCCAAATCCGTGATGATTTTGAGCGCTGTCGACACGGTCCTGAGGTCTCCCGCCAACGGCTGCTGCAGCGCCAAGAGTGTGAGGCAGCGCCGCTCAATGTCCATCTCGAGATCGTCCACGCGGTCGTCGTCGGCCACCACGTGGTCCGCCAACTCCAAATTTTGGTCCGTGAGGGACTGGATCGCCCGCGCCATCTGCTCTTCGACCAGCGCGCCCATGCGCAGGATTTCCTGCTGCAACCGCAGGAGCTCCGTGTGAAACTGCTCGCGAGCCATCGCGCCCCTCCTCGACGCTAGTGTGCACCGCGCGGGGCGTGGGGTCGAGGGGGATCCGGGTGGCTCCCGGCAGCGCACCCCGGGCTTCGCCTCAATTCACCGTAAGCCCTACGACGGCGGACGGTCCCGCCCGCCCCAAGTCGTTGACCGCCCGCACTTGGATGCGGTTTTCGCCGGCCGAAAGCGCCACGCGCCTGCGGTGGGTGCGGTGGCGGTGCCAGGGTCCGCCGCCGACCGCCACCTCGTAGTGGTCAAACCAGGGCATCGAATGAGTCAGGATCAGGTCGACAAGCCGCGTCGCCGCCATCGGGGCGTCCAGGGCGGCCTTGGCGGGCGCCCACTGCACCTCGACGCCCTCCAGTGGCACATCCAGCTTGGAGCGGTCGGTGGTAAACCGCACCGTCTGGGGCAAGCGCTGCATCAACACCGGGGGCAGTTCCCCCGGGGCATGGAAGAAGAGCGGTGGGGCGTCATCACCGGAGTGGCCGTCCAGCGATGCGGGCCGCTCCAGCGCATACCGGGTGCGATAAACCAGCTGATAATAATATTCCAGCCAAAAGCGTCGGAAGTTGTCGTACCCGCCCCGCGCCGGCAGGGAGCGCCACACCTCATCGCGGTCAAAGCCGTCGGGCACTTGGAGTTTGTCGTACTCGGTGTTGTCCTGTGCCTCGTGCCCCATGTACTCGGCCCGCGCCTCCGCCTCGCCGCTGGCCACGACGTCCTCGAATTTCCCGGCCCGCACCCGGTCGGCCAGCTCCCAGGCGGACAGGACGCCCCCGGACCGGTCCTGGTAATACCGATCGAACTGCGGATCCAACACCACCCATTTGTGGTGCGTCGGACTCCACACATCCACCACCACGTGCCCCCGGCCGATGCCGTCGCCGGAGCCCACGCGTCTGAGCCCCACCACCCGCGCCGCAAATCCGAAGGCCGCGCACACCTGCTGCAGCAGGTGCGCAAATTCGACGCACCGAAACGTGACCCGACCATCTTGGGCCATCGCCAACAGCGTCAACCCCGAGAGATCCGGCGCCTCCTGCCACCCCTGGTGCGCCGACAGTCCATGAACGTAGTGCATGAGGGTCAGGAGCTGCGCCCACTCGCCCTCGGCGGCCGCCAGTGCAGGGGCGAGACGGGTTGCCTCGCGCAGCTGACGGCGCCGCTCACTGTCCCGGGCCCATTGGAACACATGAAAGGCGGAACTCTGCTCGACATGTTGGTACTCGGTCAGATGCCACCGCCGCCGTCGATCCAGATCCACTGGCCATTCCTCCCTAGCGTCCGCGTCAACCGAGGTTAGGGGATCGGGCGCTCGTTGCCATTGGCCTCGAGGACAAGATCTGGGGAACCTCCCGGCCTCTGCTCGCCGCCATCGGAGCCGAACCGCGACGACCCCGCCGCGTCTCACCTGCCGCTTTGCCTGGTGGCCGGCCGTGCAGGAGCCTGCTGGGCAATGGGCTAGCAGGCCTATAACCATGGGTCTTTATGTCAGTTCACGCCGGTCCCGTCGAGTCGATCGGCTGGCCCCCATGGGCGTCGGCTCACCAGCGCCCTCTGAGGGGAGGGGCATGGTCCCCGAGCGCTTCGATCGGTCGCTACGCCGGGTAGCGGCGTCCTGCCGCGCGACGGGCCAGGTAGGCGTGAAATTTTGGGGCGGCGTACAAAAATTCGCCCCGCCGGGTCCTAAAGAGTATGCCCTGCTCCACCAACCCACCCAACAGCACGTTCACGTGGGCTCCGCTCTTGCCCACGACGGCTCTCAGGTCCGCGGTGCGCAACGGGGGGTACGGGCACGCGGCGGCAGCGGAGAGGAGGTCCTGCTCCGCGGGCCGAAGCGCGTCCACCCGCGCGTCATAGAAGTCCAAGTCCAAGCGGCGATAAATGTCGGGTTCGACTGCGTCCAACAAGGCCCGCGTCCAGTGCTGCATCTGGGCCAAGTGCGCCGCATCCCACAACTCCGCCCCCCACACCTGTACGAAATACGGATAGCCCTCGATCGTATCCAACACCGCGTCCAGCATGTCGGGGGCGACCGTCACGCCACTCCCCTCCAGCGGACGGACCAGCGCCTCGACGGCCTGGCCACGGGTCAAGCCGCCGATGTCGTCCCCCCGGAACATCCGCTCGGCGTAGGTTCGCGCCTTTAAGAGATTGCTGCGCAGGTTCGGCAGGCCCGACAGCGTCAACCCCACGGGAACCCCTTGCTCCTGCAGCACGTTGACGGCCGCCACCAGCATGGACAGCGGATGCCGGTCACCCCCCTCGGGGCCATCGC
>JAJZWS010000049.1:2615-26511 GCA_021846565.1 Bacillota bacterium | reverse complement strand
TGCGCCGCGCTACTCTGGTCGCGAGCCTGTCAGGGAATCCACGATCTCCGCTCGTGTGGCAGCTGGTTCCCCAAACAAAAGGGAACACGGGTACCGCCACAGGCACGGTCTCCGTGTTCTCCAACCTGACGCACAAGCCTTCGACGGCGCTGGCGCCTTTTCCTTCTCCCACGCCTCCCAACTCGCCAGAATTTTTTTACACCGACGGCGTCTCGCCGAAATCACCTGCGGGAGACAGGATGCTCACGATGCGGGCCTCCACCCGAGACACGTCGTCTGCCGTCCCTTCGCCAAAATCCAGCACCACCTGATCGTGTTGGCGCACCCCCAGCCCCAGCACCTGCAGGATGCTTTTCGCGTTGGCCGCCTTCGCCCCGTGCTCGATGCGCACGGCCCCGGCCAGCTCGGCCATCGCCTGGACAAAGTCGGCAGCCGGACGAGCGTGCAGGCCCGCGGGGTCAATGACCAGGTATGCCCGGCGCATCAGCGCACCTCCCGGCGCACCGGGCGCACGGCGTGGGCCCAGAGGCGCGGGGTGCTGGTGGACACCCCGGCTACGCCAGCCGCCACCATGCGGTCCACCTGGGTGCCGTCGGTCAAGAGCCCACCGGCAATGACCGGGCACGGCAAGGCGCACACCACTTGGTGGGCCGCCTCCGGCAGAATGCCGGGCAGCACCTCCACCGCGTCAGGCCGCGCCGACCGTGCCTGGGCCACCCCGGTCGTGATGGACAGGCTGTCCAGCAGAAACAGCCGTTGAATCGTGATGAGGCCCACCTTGCGCGCGGCCAGCACCGTGTGCGAGTGCGTCGTAATGATGCCGTCCGGTGCCGCGAACTCGCTCAAAAACGTTAAGCCTTCCAAATCGGGTGTGAGGCCGCGGAGCATGTCCACATGCACAAAGACCCGCCATCCGCGGCGCTGCATCTGCCCCACCGGCTCTCCCACGGTGGTCAGGGTGCCCCCCAGCAGGAAGACCCAGCGCGGCCCGGGCAAGTCCGGCAACACCCAGCCCTCGGCCACCGAGCGCAGCGCCGGAATGATGCGAGGAATTTCCAACCGTCCCTTTGGCCTCTCCGCATTCGCACCCATGATCCCGTCATCCTCCCCTTTGGCCTCTGGGCCGCGTCTGTCTCTCGTCACGTCCTGCGCGCCGCCGTACTCCGCCCAAGGTTCGCCTCAGACCCGCGCCGGCGCTGGTCCAGCCACCGCGCCGGGTGTTCGGCGTAAAGCCCGGTCATCTGGCTCAAATGCAGCGCACAGGTGCCACTGTCCACCAAAAGCGTCCCCGAACGGCCGCCCACCTGCCCGGCCGCGCGGCGGCCCAAACGCTGTGCCACTCCGTGGTGTTCGGCTTTAAAGGCGTACGACCCGGCCGCCCCGCAGCATTCCACGTCCAAGCGTTCCACCACGTCCGCCCCCGCCCGCCGCGCCAGCGCCAGCAGCGCGCCCTCGCCCTGGCTGACTTTGGCACGGCAAGTGGTGTGGACAAACACGAGGCCCGACGGGCTCGCCACGAGCGAGTCCCAAAAGGCGGGTGGCGCCTCGGCGAGCGCAAAGGCCGCGAACGGCACCACCGGCGCTGGGACGTCCTGGTGAAAGTAACGGGGCCACTCATCGCGCAGGGTGCCGTCGCAGGTGGCGTTCAGCGTCACGATGGCCTGCACCCCATGGTTCACCCCCAGGTCCTCGGCGGTGGCCGCCGCGATGCGCCGCGCCGTCGCCGGCTGCCCCGCCGCGTAGGCCGCTGCGCCACAACAACGACTCTCGCGCGGAACCCACCGGACGGCGTATCCCCACGCCTTCAGCAGTCGGGACGCCGCCTCGGCCGCGCCCCCATCGTAAGCGCGCGTGAAGCAGTCCACAAACAGGGCCACGATCCCTCGCGCACCCGTGGCGGCAGGTTCAGCCGGCCAGCGAAGGGGTTGGGGGCGGGGCCGCCGCGTCTCGACAGACAGTCCCACCCAACGGGCCGGGGGTCCTCCAAGTCCCGCGAGCCCTGGCGCTCGCGCCATGAGATGGGGGCGCGCCAAGACCGCATCGCGCAGGCGCACCACCGGAGATTTTGCCTGCGACGCCTTGTGGTGGGCGATGAGATGGGCCACCGGAACATCGGCCGGGCAGGCGGCCTCGCACAGCTGGCAGAACGTGCAGTCGTCCACGTGGTCCGCGGCCGTGAGGCCAGGAAGCGCCAGGGCGGCACGATGCCACTCCGGTCCTAAGACTTTGGGTCCCGGGAACTGCGGATCCTCCCGATAAACGGGACAGGCGGTCACACAGAGCGAACACTTGAGACAGGCGTCGTCCGCGTCAAACACGTTGAGCCTCCTTATGGGTCTGCGGCCCCCGCACCGACACATCTAGGACCGCCACCTCGACGGTGCCAATGCGCGACAACCGATCCACCAGACCCGGGACGACGCGGTCGACGGCCTCGGCCGCCGTCCACAGGCACACCGCGCCCCCGTCGCCGTGGACGTCAGGGTCGCACCCCGCCGTCTGGCGGCCCGCCACTCCCCCGTCGCCCAGCACCAATCCCCACTGGAGGGCCCTAGCCGGGTCGTCGCCCTCTGCCAACTGACCGAGGAGGCGGCGGTGAATCGCGTCAACGCCAGTGCCGTCCGCGGAAAGACACACCCCGCCGCCCAAGATTCCGCCGGTGGCCAGGATCACCGGTCCTTCGCCCACCGGTCGTCCATCCGTCAGCGTGATCCCGCCGGCGTCCCGGATGGCCCGCACCCGCCCGTGATGCATCTGGACGCCAGATGACAACAGCCATGCGGTCCACCGGGCTTCCAGGCGCATGCCCCCCAACCCGGGCGGCGCCAGGCCCACTTCCCGAACGAGCCGGTCGAGGCGCCGCTCCAGCCGCTGGTGCAGGACATCGGTCCGGCTGAGCCCGAGCACTTGGGGCAACACCACCAGTTCGCCTGCGGGACCGCGGCCCAATGCGCGCACGAGTTGCTGCTCGAGCCAGTCGGCCCCCGATCCGGTGTCCAAAAACGCGCCCCACCGCACCGTGTTCCACCCCCGGTGCCAATCCGGAGGCCAGGGCAGCCTCAGGGTGCGCACGGCACCCGGACCCTGAAAGCCATCGGCCACCAGCTCGGGCTCAAAATCCAACAGACCCTCCAGCCCCACCACCGCCACAGCCACCGGGGCCCTGTCCAGCGCCAGCTCCCAGGGAGGCGTCCAGAATACCGGGCGGCGGCGGCCGAGCGGCGTCACCGTCCATCGGTTGCGCTCCGGGATGGCCGAGTCCATGCCCAGCTGTTGACCCACGGCCCTCCAGATGCTCCACAGCCGCCGCCAGCGTGCCCGCGCGGTCCCACCCACAAAGTGCTGTTCGCCATGCTCCATCCACCAATCCCACGGGTTGTCCACCACCATCCCCTGGTCCCAGTCCCGAAAGTTGAACCGCCCAGACCACAGGGGCAGCGTGCCCGACGAACTCGACACCACGTGCACCGACAACCCCGCCGCCGCCAACAGTGTGGCCGCAAACAACCCGGCCGGCCCACGCCCCACCACCGTCACCGCCCCCGGCGTCACGGGAGCGCCTCTCCGAGGCTCTCGGCGCGGACGGCACGGTTCAGCGCCCACTCCTGCGCGTTGGCTCCCCACAGCACGGAGGTGAACCCTCGGTCCCGCTCCGTGCGCAACGCGCCCACCTCGGCTGCCACGTGGGCTGCCGAGGCGCGCTGGCGTCGCAGGCCGGCGGCTCGATGAAGGCAGAAGGTTCCCTGGCACGGCCCCATGGCCAACCAGGTGGGCGTTCGCCACGCGGACAGCGGCTCCGCCGTCATCGGAGCGAGAGCGGCCGTCGCCACGTCCTCACATTCGCAGACGACGGGGCCGTTGGAATCGGCCGCTCGGGACACCCCTGCCTCCAGCAGTTGGGTGCGGGTGCGCGAGGGCGCACTGACGCCCAGCTGACGGGCCACCACATCGGCGGTGCGCTCTGCCATGGCGCGAAACGTGGTAAATTTCCCGCCCACCACCGCGACGACGCCGGCGTCGCGGACGCGGTCGATGACGGTGAAGTCGCGGGTCACCCGGCGCGACCCGGCCTCGCCCTTCCCGTCCGCCGGCTGGTACAACGGTCGCACGCCCGTGAACGCTCTGAGCACGCGCCAGGAATCCATGGTGGGAAACATGGCCCGTCCTGACGCCATCAGCCGCAGGACCTCCGCCCGCGTGACGGGTGGGGGCTCGGGATCGTCCTGCCGCACATCCGTCGTCCCAAAGATGGCCACCGACTGGTGGGGAACCAAAATGTCGCCGTCACCGGGAGGGGACAGCCGATTCACCACCACCGGCGTGTGTCGATTGGCAAAAATCAGCATCAGGCCGCCCCCGAGCTGGAGGGGGATGGGGTCCCCATACAGCTGGGACACCGTCCCGGCCCAAGGACCGGCCGCATTCACCAGCACGTCGCAGGCAATCCGGTCGCGGCCCCCCGGCCCCTCCATATCCACGCCCACCACCCGGCCCCCGGTCATGTCCACGCGGGCCACGCGCGTGTGCGTGAGCACGACCCCGCCGCGTTTCACAATGTTTCGGCGCAACAGGTGCAGAAGGCGAAAGCCCTCCAGCACCGCATCGGGCACCCTAAATACACGCCGGAGATCCCGACGCACCTCTGGCACCAGGCCCCGGAGGCGCGCTGGCGCCTCGTCGGAGACCGGCAGTCCCACCGCCCGGCACCCGGCCACCCACTCGGCGGCGAAGTCGCCCTCCTCATCCGCCCCCTCGATAAAAAAGCCGCCGGTGTCCTCCACAGCGGAAGGAGCGATCCGGCGGAGAATTTGGTTTTCCTGCCAGCACTCACGGGCCGCCGCCACGTCGCTCACGACGTACCGGCCCCCGCTGTGCAACAGCCCGTGAAAGCGTCCGGACGTGCCGTGGCCCAGGTCCCCGGCGTCAACCACCGTGACCGGGACGCCGCGCAACACCAGATCCCACGCGACTCCGAGACCGGTGGCGCCGGCCCCCACCACGACCACCACAGGCAACCCTCCCCAGATCAAAAGAGAACCGACGGCACCAAAGCGCCAGCGGGTTCTCCAGTTCTGTACCCGATTGTTGTATGGAGTTGTGCCCCGTACCAGCGCGCCCCGCGTCCGTCCTGCAGACCCGCCAGCAATTCGTCGGGAAGTTGGTTCGATGATACCACATCCCGGACACGGTTCACCGCGCGCATGGACGAGTGATTAGACTAAAATGGCACGCGGGGCGGAGGTGAGACGGTGGACCAGCACATGACGATCGAGGGAACGGGGATTGCCCCCGGCCAGGCGGCGGGGCCGTTGGCGCGCCTGCGCGTCGCAACGAGTCGCTCGACGGCCGCCGGGCCGGACCTGGCGGCTGCGCGCGCGCAGGTGGCCCAACAGTTGGAGCAGTTCGCCCAGGGCGCATTCGACGCCACCCATGCCGCTATGGTGCGGGCCCAGCGCGCCATGCTGCTGGACCCGGAGTGGTGGGACGCGATTGGCGCGCGCATCGCGGATGGCACCCCGGCCGCCACCGCCGTGGGGGAAACCGGCAGTGCCTTCGCCGCCCAGCTCGCCGCCCTGGATGATGAGTATCTGGCGGCGCGTGCCGAGGACGTCCGGGAAGTGGCCCGGCTGTGGGTGCGCGCGCTGTCGGGCGCGACCACCTCGGCACCGCCGGCCGGGGCGGTGGTGGCCACGGACCGGCTGGCGGTGAGCGACCTTTTGGCCGGCTCACGGGCTGCCGCCTACATTGTGCACGAGGGCAGCGCGACGATGCACGCCGCCCTCATCGCGCACAATTTGGCGATTCCCGTGGTGGTCGTATCGGAGTCCTCGCCCCTCGATGCGGTGCCAGAAGGCACCCTGGTCCACGTGGACGGTGACCGCGGCCGGGTGACGGTCGGCGCCGGCACCCCGGCCGGACAGCGCCGCGCGCCGATTCGGCAAGGACCTGTCAGCTGGTCTGACGGCCGCGTGATCGAGGTGCGGGCCAACATCGGCAGCGCCCAAGAGGCTCGGGCGGCCGCAGAGCACGGCGCCGACGGCGTCGGGTTGTTTCGCACGGAACTGTTTTTCGAGGCGCTGGGCCGCATCCCCTCACGGCAAGACCAAATCGACGAATACCAGGCGGCCGTACGCGCGGCCGGTGGGCCCACCTGCTTTCGGACGTTCGATCTCGGCGCCGACAAACCGCTCGCGGGCCTGACGCCGGAGGCTGAGGAGAACCCGGCCCTCGGCCAGCGCGGCATGCGCCTCTACGCATCCCACGAGTCCGTGTTCCTGGACCAGCTGACCGCGCTCATCGCGGCGGCCGCGGCCGGCCCGGTCGAAATCATGTTTCCTATGGTGAGCACGCTCGCGGACTGGCGCTACTGCCGGGACGCGCTGGCTGCCCTGGCCACCAGCCACCCGCCCGTGGCGGTGGGCGTCATGGTGGAAGTACCGAGCCTCCTCTTCCTGATACCCGAGCTGGCCCAGGCCGGCGTGGAGTTTCTCTCATTTGGCACCAACGACCTCACGCAATACCTGAACGCGGTGGATCGTGGACAAGGGAGACGCGCCGGCTCGGTGAGCCCGCTGGCGGTGGCACGGGCCGTGGCGCACGCAGCGGACCAAGCCCGCGCGCACCACGTCCGCTTGGCGGTCTGTGGCAGTTTGGCGGCGGAACCCGGGTGGGCCACCCTCTTTGCCGCCCTGGGGGTGGACGAGTTGAGCGTCCCCGCACCGCGCATCCCCGTCGTCAAGGCGGCCCTGGCAAGCGCAGCACCTTCGGCCACCGACCTGCTCAACGCTCTCGACACACACGACGACCAACAATTTTTGGCGTTGCTGCACCACCCCTGACCCGACGGCCACCACGCATGATACGGCGAGGCCCACCGGGTGCGTCGTCGACTCGAAGCTGATGACATCGACGAGTCAATCTCTTATAATGATTAGCATGGATCAGCCATTAAGCCGACCGGGGCGGGGCGGCACCGCCGAGGCGACCCGGCTCGCATCGGAGCTTCATGACCGCATTGGCCACGAAGGTTTGACGGCCGGGGACTTTCTGGGCCGCGAGCGGGACCTGGTGGCGTGGAGTGGCCGGAGCCGCGGCACGGTGCGCGAAGCGCTTCGGGTGCTGGCTGAACAGGGGCTCATCACCACCCGACCCGGCCCGGCCGGCGGTGTGTTCGTATCGACCCCGGGACCCGGAGGCCTGGTCAAATCCCTGGGCATCCTGCTGACGGCCACTCCGGTGTCGCTGGTAGCCCTGCTCGAGGCGCGCACCGAGATCGAAGCGGCCGCCGTCGCGCTGGCGGCTACCCGCCGCACCGCCGACGATATGACCGCGCTGGCGGAGTCGTGCGAACGCTTTGAGAGGTTTGTGGCCGCCCGCGACCATGCGCGCGAAGTAGAGGAGAACCTGCTGTTCCATACCGCCCTGGTGGAGGCCAGTGGCAACCCCGTGTTGGCGGCGCTGCACACCGCGCTGCACGACTTGGTGCGTCGGTCCACGATGGAGCCGGCGTACGGACCCGAGGCGGCCGACGGGGTGTTGGCGGCCCATAGGCGCATTGCGGCGGCTTTTGAGCAGAGAGATCCTGCCGCAGCCGTGCGCCGGCTCAGGCGGCACCTCGATGCGTTTTCGGCCTATCTTCGTGCCAGCAACCAGTACGACCTGATTCAGCAACGCTTTCGCCTGTGAGGCCGCCCGAACTTACAGGCGCCAAGCGCCACGACAAGAGACCACGAAGGAGGACTTATGTCGCCCGAACACGAAGCCGTATACCAGGCCGCCCTGCAATTTGCGCGCCGCGCCCTGGAACCTGTCGCTGAGGCCATGGACCGGGATGATGCATGGCCGCGCTCTGTCTGGGACGAGGCGGCCTCGCTGGGGTACATGGGCGCGGGTTTGCCCGAGCCATACGGCGGCTCAGGGGGCGATCTGCTGACCAGTGCGCTCATCGCTCGGGCCTTGTCGCATGCGTCTCCCGCCTTCGCGCTGTCCTATGGGGCACATCTGAACCTGTGCGCGCATGCCATTTGGCACAACGGCAGCGAGGGTCAGCGCACACGCTACCTGCCGCCCCTGGCACGCGGCACCGTGATAGGAGCACTGGCCCTGACAGAGCCCGACGCTGGCTCCGACGCCACCGGCATTCAGACCGTGGCGCACCCCGACGGTGGCGGCTACTGCCTCACCGGCAGCAAAACGTTTATCACCAACGCCCCCGTCGCAGACCTCTGGGTGGTCTATGCCAAGACCGCGCCTGAGGCCGGCCGCCACGGCATCAGCGCGTTCATCGTCGAGCGCGACTGGCCGGGCGTGAGCACGAGCCCGCCGTTCGCCAAGTTGGGGATGCGTGGGTCGCCCACTGGCGCGGTGTTCTTCGACGACGTGCACATCCCCCGAGACAACCTCCTGGGCGAGGAGAACCGGGGACTGCAGCTCATGATGGGAGGTTTGGACCGGGAGCGCGCCTTCTACGCCCTCTCGGGGGTTGGCATCGCGGAGGAGGCGCTCGAACGAGCCCTGGCCCATGCCCAGTTGCGGCGCCAGTTCGGCCAGCGCTTGGTCGAATTTGAGCTGGTGGCCGCCAAGCTGGCGGACATGTACGTCCAGACGCGGGCCGCCCACCTGATGGCACTGGATGCCCTCGCGCAGCTGGGGGCCGGGCGCCGAGCCAGTCGCGAAGCGGCGGCCGCGCTGCTGGCCGCGGGCCAGGCGGCCCGTTTCGCAGCCGACGAAGCCATCCAAATTTTTGGGGGATCCGGATTCCTGACCGGATCGGTGGTGGAACGGCTGTATCGCGATGCCAAGCTGTTTGACATTGGGGCGGGGACGAAGGAAATCCGCCGCCTCATTTTGGCCCGGGAACTGTCCGGCATGCGCTGAGAAACGCCAACGCGAAAAAGGAGATGGCTGAATGCCGCACCCCACTGATCTGGACCTGAACCTCCTGCGCCGGTTCAACGTGGGCGACCTACTACAGCGAAGCGCCCGTCGCGTCCCGGCCACCGTCGCCCTGCGGTTCGACGGCCGCGACGTCCGCTACGACGAACTGGCAGACATGGCGGCTCGGGTCAGCCGCGTGCTCCAAAAGGCCGGTGTGGGCCCCCAGGACGTCGTGGCCGCTCTGGGACTCAACTCACCGGAATACGTGGCGCTCTGGTTCGGCGCCGCCAGCATCGGGGCGGTGCTGCTCCCGCTCAACGCGCTGCTCCGCGGCCGCGAGCTGACGGGGGCGCTCGTGCGCGCCCGGGCACGGGCATTGATGGTGGACGCGGCCTTGTGGCCGCTGTTGGCCGGGGAAGCCACCGCGCTCGGGCAGATTCCCGTCCGGTGGTTCGTCGGCGATCCCGCCGCCGCACCCGCGGGCTTCAGGGCGTTTGGCGAGGCGCTGGCCGCGGCGTCGGGCGGGCGGCCCGCGGTGATGGTCCCCAACGAGGCACCGTGCACGCTGCTGTTCACCAGCGGGACGGAAGCCCAGCCCAAGGGCGTCGTGGGCACCCACCTGAATTGGCACGCCGCGCTGCTCTCCGCGCTGGCCGACCTGGAAATAGGCCGCCGGCACCGGATGCTGCTGGCGCTGCCGCTGTTTCACGTGGCGGGTCTGTATGTGCTGCTGGCCACGATGGCTACCGGCGCGACCGGCATTCTGGTGCGGCGCATTGACCCGATCGCCATTTTGGACACCATCGAGCAGGAGCGGGCGAGCTACCTCGTTCTGCCCGCGACCGCCTACCTGGGGCTGTTGGCCCAGCCCGCCCTGGATCGGCGCGACTTCAGTTCCTTGCGGCGGGCCATCGTCTTTCAGTACCTTCCCGGGCCCGCCCTGCGGCGCCTCCGGCAGCTCGCGCCCCAGGTGGAGTGGACGGGCTACTGGGGCCAGTCGGAACTCACGCCGCTCGGGGCCAGCACGTGGTCGACGGAGGTGTTTGACCGCACCTCCCGGCCGGACCCGATTGGCCGTCCGCACCTGCCCCTGGAGGTTCGCCTGGTGGACGAGGACGATCGGGACGTCCCGGCGGGTCAGGTGGGCGAGGTCGTGGTCCAGGGTCCGGCCGTTATGGCCGGCTACTTCGAAGACCCCGACGCCACCGCGCAGACGTTCCGTGGGGGCTGGCACCACACCGGCGACCTGGCGGCCACCGATGACGACGGGTTTCTCTACTTCGTGGACCGTCGGAAGGACATCATCAAAACCGGCGGGGAAAACGTGTCGTCGCAGGAAGTTGAAGAAGTGGTGGCCCGGCACCCCGGTGTAGAGGCGGTCAGCGTCATCAGCCTGCCCGACCCGTATTGGGTGGAGGCGGTGGTGGCGGTGGTGGTCGCGGCGCCGGATCAGGGGGACGATCTCGGCGCCGCGATTCTCGAACACTGCCGGCGGGAGTTGGCTCCGTTCAAAGTGCCCAAGCAGGTTCATGTTGTCGACGAGCTTCCGAAGAATCCGGCGGGGAAGGTGCTGAAGCGGGTGCTTCAGCAGCGTTTGGGAGGTGCGGAGTGAATTTCGTGGAGCAGGAAACCCAGGGACGCGTGCGGCTCGTATTCTTAAACCGCCCCGACAAACGGAACGCCCTGTCCGCGGAGTTGGCGGACGCGGTACAAGCCGCGCTTCTCGCCGCCGATCGCGACCCCCGCATCGGAGCCATCGTGCTGGCCGCCCGCGGCCCGACCTTCTGTGCCGGCGGCGACCTGGCCGAGTTCCATCAGCTGTCCCAACGGGACCCCGCGACGCTCTATGACCAGGGGCGTGCGGGGGTTGGCCTGTTTGGCCTGCCCGCCGTGCTCGGCACCCCAGTCGTCGCGGCTGTCCACGGACATGTGCTGGGCGGGGGCATGGGCCTTTTGCTGGTGGCCCACCTCGCGGTGGCGGCCGCCGGTACACGCTTTGGTCTGCCGGAGATGGAGCGCGGCCTGTTCCCCTACACCGTGTTCCCGCTGCTGGTGCGGGCCGTGGGGGAGCGGCGGGCACTGGCCCTGGCGCTGTCCGCCCGATCGTGGGAAGCCGGCGAGGCACTGGAGTGGGGCTTGGTGGACGACGTGGTGCCCGAACCCCAGGTGCTGGGCCACGCGCTCGCCCTCGCCCAGCGGATGGCGGCGGTGAGCCCCCTCGTGGTGCGGACCGGACTCGAGGCGGCCCGCGCGGGCATGGATGCGCTGGACACGCGTATGGACCACCTGGTCCTGCTGCGGAACTTGGCGCTGTCCTCACCCGATCTCCGGGAGCGCGCCTCTCGGTTTCTTGCGGGCCACGGACCGGAGGGTTCGCCGTCGTGACCGCCGTGCGAGTGGGTGGCGGGCTCGGATTCTATGGCGACAGCTACCGTCCGGCCTTAAACCTCGTCGAGGCGGGCCACGTGCAGTATGTGGCGTTCGACCATCTGGCCGAACTGACGCTCGCCATTCTGGCCAAGGACCGCCGCCGCGATCCGTCCCTGGGCTATGCCCGAGACTTGCTGCCGCTGCTGCGCTTTCTCTGGCCCGCCGCCGTCCAGAGAGGCGTGCGCCTCATCTCCAATGCCGGTGGACTCAACCCGATGGCGGCTGGCGCAGCCGCGGCGCAGGTGGCCCACGATCTTGGCCTCTCCGCACGCATCGGCGTGGTCCACGGCGACGACTTTCGGGGACGACTCGACCTGGTGGAGTGGGACGACTCGGATCCCTCCGCACCTCCGCCGGTCTTTGCCAACGCCTACGTGGGCGCGGCGCCCATTTTATCCGCGCTGGATCAGGGAGCCGACCTCGTCATCACGGGCCGCGTCGCCGATAGCGCCCTGTTCCTCGGCGCTATCGCCCATGCGCTGCACTGGGATCTGTCAGGCGCCGGACCCATAGACTGGAACCGACTGGCGCTGGGTGCAGTGGCCGGTCACCTCCTGGAGTGCTCCGGCCAGGTGACGGGGGGCAACCACAGCGGTCACTGGCAGTCGATCCCTGATCTTGACCGCATCGGCTATCCCATCGCCGAGTTGTCGGACACCGGCACGCTCCGGATCACCAAGGTGCCTGGAAGCGGGGGCCGGGTGACCCGGGACACGGTGCGCGAGCAGCTGCTCTACGAGGTGCACGATCCGAGCCGCTATCTTACCCCAGATGTGACGGTAGACCTGAGCGAGACCTGGCTGGCCGACGCAGGGCCCGACATGGTGGACGTGTGCGACGTGCGGGGGCATGTTCGGCCCGACGCCTACAAGGTGCTGGCGGGCTGCCCCGACGGCTTCTTGGGACAGGGGCTCATCGGGTTTTCCTGGCCCGATGCCTTGGACAAGGCGGAGGCCGCCGCCGCCATCCTGGCGCGCCAGGTGCAGGCGATGAGCCTCTCCACGACCGCCCCCACGGCAGAGTACCTTGGCGTCTCAAGCTTTCACGGTCCGTTGGCAGCGCCCGTGGATCGGGGCCGGGTCAACGAAGTGTACCTGCGGATGACGCTGCGCACGGCCACCCGAGGCGCGGCCGATGCCTTTGCCCGCCTCTTCCCGCCGCTGGCGCTGTCCGGCCCGCCCACGGCCAGCGGCCTTTTGGGCGTCGACCGAGTGCGGGAACTGTTCTGGTCGCGGACCGGCCTGATTCCCCGGTCGGTGCTGGACCGGGGCGTCCGGGTCGACGTTCGGCCGGCGCCCGCTTTTTATGCGGGCGGCTCCGAGACACGAGGAGGCAGCACCCTATTATGAGACAACCGATGAGACAGCTGGCCGACGTGGCGGCCTGTCGGTCGGGGGACAAGGGCAACATCCTGGATCTGAGCCTGATGGCCCCCAATGCCACCGTTTATGCCGTCCTGCAGCAGCATGTTACGGCGGACGCGGTCCGCCACCACCTCGCCCCGTGGGCGGCGGGCCCCGTGACCCGCTACGAGCTGCCGCGCCTGCACGCGCTCAAGTTCGTGGTGGAGGCGGCTCTGGACGGCGGCGCCGCCCGCTCGGGCCGCGCAGACAACTTGGGCAAGACGTTGGGGGCGGCGCTGCTGCGGCTCGAGATTCCGTGGCCCCCGTCTTCATCTCCATCATCTCCATCATCTCCATCAGAAGGGCCAGACACCGGCCCCCCACCCGATGACGAGGGAGGTTCACATGCCTGACGAAACATGGCGCTCGGCGCGCGAGCGCATTCTCCAAGGAGGGCGGCCCACCTATCACCGCCGTCTCCAGCAAGAGGGCAAGTCCTTCGTACGCGACCGCCTGGCCAAGCTGTTTGGCCGGGGCGGGATCGAGTGGGAGGACGGCCTCTATGCCGAGGCTCACCGCCCAGACCTGCCCGCCGACGCGGTGGTGACGGGCGTGGGCCGCCTGGATGCCGGTGGCCGTGCGGTCGCGTTTATGGCCAACGACTCCACGGTGAAGGCCGGGTCCATGGGCCCGAAATCCATCGAGAAGATTCTGCGCATCCAGGACACCGCCGAGCGGATGCGGGTCCCGCTCCTGTATTTGGTGGACTCCGCAGGGGCCCGCATCGACGATCAGGTGCGAAGCTTCCCCGGCCGTCAGCACGGCGGTCGCATCTTCTACCGGCAGGTGCAGCTCTCGGGCGTCATCCCGCAGGTGGCGGTGCTGTTCGGGCCGTCCCCGGCGGGCTCCGCGTACATCCCCGCGTTCAGCGACCTCGTCATCATGGTGGACAAAAACGCCAGCGCGTATCTGGGATCCCCTCGGATGGCCGCCATGGCCATCGGCGAGCACGTCACGGCGGAAGACATGGGCGGCGCGCGGATGCACTGCCGCGTCAGCGGCCTCGGCGACGTGCTGGCCGAGAACGAGGACCACGCCTTGTCCCTGGTGCGTCAATATCTCAGTTATCTTCCTGCCCATTTTCAGGAACTTCCACCCCTGGGGGACCCGGTGCCCCCGGCGGCGGGCCCCTCCGTTGGCAACATCGTGCCGCCGGGCCGCGAGCCATTTGACGTGCACGCCCTCATCGCCGCGCTGGTGGATGCCGATTCGTTCTACGAGGTGAAGGCACTGTTTGCCCCGGAACTGGTCACGGGATTTGCCCGGCTGGATGGACGCGTGATCGGCATTGTCGCCAACCAGCCCGTCGTCAAGGGGGGCACGCTGTTCGTGGATTCCGCAGACAAGGGAGCCCGGTTCATCTGGCTCGCCAACGCGTTCAACGTGCCGCTGCTGTTTTTGGCGGACGTCCCGGGCTTCATGATCGGGTCGGCCGTGGAGCGACAAGGGATCATTCGCCACGGGGCCAAAATGATTGCCGCGGTCTCCGAGGCCACGGTGCCCAAGGTGGCGGTGATGGTGCGCAAGTGCTATGGGGCCGGCCTGTACGCGATGGCCGGCCCGGCCTTCGGGTCGGACGCCGTGCTGGCCCTGCCCGGAGCCGAAGTGGCGGTGATGGGCCCGGAGGCGGCCGTCAACGCCGTGTACTACCGGGACATTGAAGCCATCGCCGACGCCGAGGCTCGTGCCCAGTTTGTTCAGGAGCAGCGCGACGCGTACCGCCGCGATATCGATGTCTTGCGCCTGGCGTCCGAACTGGTGGTGGACGACATCGTGGCCCCTGATGACCTGCGTCGGGCCCTCGTCGGACGCTTCGCCGGATACAGCGGCAAGCGCCGCGACTGGCCCGCCAAGCACAACGCCGTCCATCCCGTCTGATCCCGTCCGACGGGTGGTGGCCATGCCCCAAGTCCCGGTTCGCCAACTTAAAGGGAGGGATGTCCCATGAACCTCGCAGCCCACTTTCAAGGCGCCGTCCGTCAGTTCCCCGACCGACCGGCGCTGTCGGATGCCTCCGGCACGCTCACGTACCAAGCGTGGGACCAAAAAGCCCAAGCGGTGGCCGGTTTCCTCCATGAGATCGGCGTCGCACCGGGCGACCGGGTCGCCGCGTTTCTCCCCAACAGCGTCGAGTATCTGGTGGTGCTCTACGGCGTGCTGTGGGCGGGAGGCGTGCTGGTGCCCCTCAACTACCGTTTCGGCGACGGTGACCTCACCTTTGCCCTGCAGGACAGCGGCAGCCGCGTGTTGGTCATCGAGGCCCGCGATGTAAGGCGGCTAGAGCCCCTGCTGGCCGACACGCCCATCCGCCAGGTGCTGGTCCGCGGCGACGTGGCTGCGGTGCCGGCTCCGCACGGCGTGCGCACCGCGGCCCTGGCCGACGTGCTGGCGGCCGCACCGGCCGCACCGCCTCTCGCCGATCGCCGCGACGGCGACGACTGCCTGTTGATGTACACCAGCGGCACCACCGGGCGGCCCAAGGGCGTCCGACAGACGCACCGCAACAACACCGCCGCGATCGACATGGTGTCCCACGCGTGGCAGCTGTCCTGCCGTGACCGCCTGCTCGGGGCCCTGCCCCTGTTTCACGTCGGCGGCCTGCAGTGCACCACGCTGCCGGCCCTGGCGGTCGGGGCACATACCCAACTCTTGGCTCGCTGGGACGCGCAGGAGTGGATCGCGGCGCTCGATGGCTTTCAGCCCACCTTCTCGGCGCTCGTGACGACGATGCTCATCGATACCAGCCGGCACCTGGCGCAGGGCGCCTCCTTCTCCAAACCCGTGTCGCTGCGGTTCGTGGTGTTCGGGGGGTCCGCCACCCCCGTTGAGGTGCCGGACCGCCTAGAGGAACAGCTGGGCGCCCCCATCATCGAACTGTACGGCCAGACCGAAACCACAGGACTCATCACCACCTACGACGCGGATGAAGCCCGGGTGCGCGGGTCCATGGGGCGGATCCGCACCGAAGTGGCCGAGGGGGCGGTGCTGAGCGCGGACGGCACCGTCTCGCCCTTCCAGCCGGGAACCACGGGAGAACTGGTCCTGGCGGGCGACATCGTGACGCCGGGGTACTGGGGCGCGCCCGAGGAGACGGCCGCCCGCCACGCGGGGCGCTTTCTGCGCACGGGCGACGTCGTGCAGGTGGGACCGGACGGATACCTGACCTATCTGGATCGGTCAGACAACATGATCGTGACGGGCGGAGAGAATGTCTACCCCGCAGAGGTCGAGGCCGCGCTGTTGCGGCATCCGGCCGTGGTCGAAGCGGCGGTCGTGGCCACCCCGCACGACCGCCTGGTGGAGCAGGTGACGGCCGTGCTGGTGACGGAGGGGCCCATCCCCGTCACCCTCGAGGACCTGCGGGCCTTTCTGCGGGCCAACACGTCGCTGGCGGCCTTCAAGCACCCCCGACGACTCGAACTGACGGACGAACTGCCGAAAACCGGCAGCGGCAAAGTGGACCGGGCTCGACTGAAGCAGCAATACCGGGCCTGACAGACATCGACGCGCCGGAGCCCGAGTGGGGCTCCGGCGCGTCAGCGTGCCATCGCGATCGGCGGCGGTGCCTACGGGGTATTTGACCTTCGGCCGCGGCGGCCTCCCGGCCGCCTCAGCGGCGTCAGCACGCCGAGTGCCACAAAACCTCCGACCGCAATCTCTGCGAGACCCAGGGCAATGCTGGCCTCGCTCAAGTTCACGACGCCCAAGCTCACCGTGCCAAACCCCAGCACCCCCAGGACCAACCCCACCACGAGGCGGATCAGGGGAGCGGCCGGCGGCCTATGCACGGGGCACCTCGCGTTCCCGGAGCATCCGGGCCCGGCGACCAGGATGGGTCCGATAGTATTCCTGCCAGATGAGCCGGTGAATCCCCACAAAGCGCGGCACGCGATTCCACAGCGGGATCCACGGCGTGAACGCCAACATCGCCCAGAACACAAACCCGATCATCAGCGCGAGGGCATCCGGGGCGGCGGAGTTCGCGACGGCCGGCCACTGATAGATCCAGGTGGGGATCGTCATCCACCAGGCGGCCGGGTAGCCGTTGACGGCCGGGTGAATGATGCCCCAGTTGGGTCCCGCCAGCGTCTGGGTGCCGGGGTTGGTCTGCAAGGGTGCCCCCTGCAGGAACAACAGGTCGTTCTGGGTGTTGAAATGCGTGAACACGGCGGGATTCCGCGTAAGGGCTCCCGACATGAGTCCGCTCTTCCCCAGGCCCAGCGCCGCATTGAGCAGCACCGGCAGCGGCCCGTATTGTCCGCGGGGCATCACCACCTGGCCCTTCTGCAACGTCGCCCGCGCGAGGCCGGTGGTTGCCGCCTGCTCCCACCGGGTCTGCTGGGACGCCGACGCGTGCCGAAAGTCGGCCAGGGCGGGTCCGATCGCAGGATTGATGGAGGCGGCCATGCCGAGCGGCTTCAGCACAAAGTCAGTGGCTGCGTTTATGGGATGCAACACACCCGCCCACGACTGCAAGGAACTTTGCACGCTGCCCGTGCCGTGATTGTACGGCGGGCCGTAGTTGGCGATTTGTCCCTGGCCATCCAACGCGCGCAGCACCACCTGCTCAAAGGCGACGGGGTGCGCCGTCGCATACGACCGGATCGTCAGCGGCGACTTCTCCGGATAGCTGAACAGAATCGATGCCAACAGCACCAGCCCCATCACGATGCCCAGCGTGCCCAGGAGGTGCTTTACGAAATCCTCGGGCACCTGGCGATAGCCGGTGGCCACATCCTGCCGCGTCATGCGTCATCCCCCCTTGCCAGCGCAGGCGTGTCGGCCTCGGGATACGGGGGCACGACACTCTTCATGCGAACCAGCGTGATGTGCAGCCCAATGATCACGGTGAGCGTCAGCGGCAGCACCACCACGTGCATGCCGAACATCTGACCGGCGTTCGTCAGGTTCACCCAGCCAAGCCCCAACGCGTTCAAACCATCTTTGGCCTGAACGGCGTTCCACTGTGAATACAGATCGCCGTTGATCAGAAAGCCGGTGAAGGCCGTCGGAATCGCCACCAGCAGCGCGATGGCTCCCAAGAGCCACGTGAGCCCCCGGCCCCCGCGCCACGCGCCGGTGAAAAATACCCGCCACAGATGCAGCATCATGAAGAAGAAGAACGCCTGCACCGCCCAGAAGTGTGTGGCCGCGACGAAGTGCACGGCGCCGTTGTAGGACCAGCTTGCCGGTCCGTTCATCGCCAGCACGATGCCCGAGGCCACCAGCACCGCAAAGCTCGATGCCGTGAGTGATCCCAACATGTACATGAAGCCGCGGGCGTACTCCGGCAACTCCGTCGGAAGCCAGGTCTCGGCCGACATCACACCGGAGAGCAGGCGCTTTGAGGTCACCGTCCAGTTCGCCACCGCGAACACTCCTTTCCTCCGCCCGCCGGGTCAGCTCGCAGGCGCTCACTCACGGTGCCGCGTGGGCCACAGCACCCCAACCAGGAACGTCACCAAAAACAGCCCCTCGACGATGAAGTTGCCCGAACTGGGGGACATGCAGCTCACCTCCCATCCGTCGCCACCCCTCGCCACCCGTCGCCCCCGGTTGACGGGATCGGCCAACGTCTGCGGTTAGCTTGCGGCAGCGCGACGCCCGCTACCACGATCGATGGGAGTGAGTTGTGTGCCCACGCGGCACCCCCCTCGTGGGTCTCTGTGCCCTGCCCAGCGCACCCTTCGGCCCACCCGAAGCGGCCAGGTGCGACAGCCGCCCCGCCCGTTCGGTGTGGGGCGGAGGCTGCCCGCCATCCCACCACGACGGTGACCACCCCACGGCTGTCGGCGGTCACGGCGACGCGGTTCCTGGGCTCAATGACATGTGTCGGTGCGTGTCGAACCCAGAGAGGAGCACGGCTGCAGCCGTTCAGAGGGATCAGGCGGTTTAAACGTCTCGCGCCAGTGGTTGCGACGAGGTGCGTCCCTCTGACGTGGCGGGTCGTAGAAACATCGCCGGCAGCAGAGCCAACCCCATCACGGCGGCCGCCCATTCCACGGCCGGCACCAGCCCGGCGGCTTCCGCGACCATTCCGATGATCCATCCGCCCAGCGCCCCCACGGTGTTGCCGAGCCCCATGGTGAGGCCAGCGCCCATCGCGGCGCGCCCGGGAAACAGCTGCTGCCCATAAACCAGAATGACGGCGCCCGCCCCGTTGATGGCGAAGCCCCACAGCGCCACCTCGGCAAACAACCAGGGGCCGGCGCCAAGATTTGTTGCCCAACTGAGCGCTGCACCGGCTGCCCCCACGACCGACACCACCAGCACCGCACGCGCCCCCCACCGATCCGACAACCTCCCGCCCAACAGGTTGCCGACCGCGCCGGCCCCGTACACGACCATGATGAGGAGACCGGTATCGGCCAGCGAGCCCCCCCGCTGCCGCCACAGCAGGGGCAACAGCGTCAAGAGGCTCATGGCGGCCCAGTTGCGCAGCACGATCACCGCGACCAGCGGGCGCCCATGCCGCCACACGTCCCGCCAGTTGGTCGCGCGCGGGGCGCGCCCTGCCGTCCGACGCGTCAACGGGCGGGCGGACCCATACAGGGCAACTGCCGCCAGCAAACCGGGCAGCGCCAGGGTGCTCACCCCCCAGCGTCCGCCCCACTCCCACGCCGCTACCACGGCCAGCGGCGCCAACGCGTGGCCCACCAGGCCGCTCACCATCCACGCGCTCATGCGCTGCCCCCGATGGTCCACCCCCTGGCTCGCCACCAGCGCCGCCATGTGCGGGTGAAAGGCGGCATTGCCGAGGCCTCCCATCATCAGAGCCAAGGCGAACACGCCATAGGAGGGCGCCCACGCCAGCCCCACGGCGCTGCCGAGGCTGCCGGCCATCAACCCGCCGACAATGAACCAGGGGCCGCCGCGGCGGTCGGACCACGCGCCCAGCAGCGGCTGCGTAGCCTGTGTGCTCAGGGCGAGGAGCCCCACCAGCAAGCCGGCCTGAGCGATGTTGAAGTGCCAGCGGGTCATTAGGATGGGCAACAGCGGCAGGTACAGCGTGGGATAGGCGTCGTTGATCGCGTGGGCGACGGCCCACACCGCCTGCGGCGCGCGGGGCCCGGGGCGCCTGGGCGCCCCAATGCCCGCTACCACCACTGCGACCACCACTGGCGTTCGAAAGCCAACTTGGCCGCGTGCCAGTGACGACCACTCCGATACACCCGCACGGCGGGGGCGGGCTCGGCGAAGAACTGTCCCCGGGCGAATCCCGCCTGGCCTCGCCCCATTTCGATGAAGCATTCGCCACGCCCGTCAAAGCGGACGCCCGACACTCGCCCGCCCACCTGGTCGACGATGCGGTCCGCCACCACCTCCCCTTCGGTGAACGCGAACACGCCCGCCTTAGGGAGGGGCTTGCCCATCGTCAGCGGAATGCTCACCACGTCGCCGATGGCGTACACGCCGGGGTGCGACGTTTCCAGCGTATGGCGGTCCACCGACACCCAGCCGTCCTCCGGCGCCAGCCCCGCAGACGCCACCACCTCGGGCACCCGATGGGGCGGCACGTACGCCAGGAGGTCATAGCCGACGGCTGGATGCCCCGTGAACTCGAGCTGGCGCCGATCCCCGGCGACCGCCTCCAGCCGTTCGCTGGGGTGATACGCGATGTCGCGGTGGGCAAGCGCCTCCTCCACCGCGTGGCTCACCCCCGGCCCCGCCACCGCCATGGGGGCGGCTTCGGCCGCCCACAGTTCCACAGACACACGCGCCCGCCGGCCGCGCTTGCGCAGATAGCCATCGATCAGCATCGCCGCTTCATAGGGCGCGGCGGGACACTTGAAGGGGGTCGTGGGGATGGCCACCACCACCCGTCCCTGCTCCAGGGTCTGCAGCTCCGTCCACACCGCCTCCGCGCCCTGGGTGGTGTAGAAGTTTCCCGGTTCGACCCCGAGCCCAGGAATCCCGTCGGGATCCAGCGCTGCGCCCAGAGCCACCACCAGCGCGTCCCCAGTCCACGTCTGCCCTCCCGCCTGGACGGTTCGGGCTTTCGGGTCGATGGCCGTGACAGGGGTCTGCACCACCTCCACGCGCGCGTCGCGGAGCGTTCCAAACGGCCGCGCGACGTCGCTGCTCCTCCGCGTACCCGTCATCACCCACAGAAGCGAGGGCCAAAACGTGTGGACCGGCCTGTGATCAAACACCACCACCCGATCGCCTTCCGGAAGCCGTCGAGCGAGTCGGTGCGCGCACGCCAGTCCCCCGACGCCGCCTCCTGCCACCAGCACGGTGTGCATCCTACCCATCCGCCTCCTACCTCCTCCTGCCTCCTCGTGCCTCGATTTCCCTCGACGATCAGCAGGCAACCTAATAGATCAGCACCTGGTCCGCGGCCAGCGTCCATGCCGCCAGTTCGTCCATCGAACTCCGGTGGGCGCCCGGCACGAGCGCATCGGCCGACAGGGCGCGCGCATCCATGCAGGACCCGCACACCCCCATCACCACGCCGGCCCGGTTCGCCTGCCGCAGCATGCGCTCCACGTTGTAGTACCCGTTGGGCGTCTGCTGCCCTCGGCGCGCGGCACCGACGCCGTCACCTATAAAAAACACCTGCACCACATCAACCGACGACGCGACGGCGTTGGCGTGCCGCAACGCGTTGTAGGTGCGTTCGGAACCGTACGGCGCCTCGTTGACCACAAACAGCACGCGCTGGTTCACTGGAATTCACTCCCTCCCCGATTCACCGCCGCTGAGTTGCGCGTCCTCTGCGTCCAGCGCGCGGCCCTGCGCGCGCCATTCCCCCGCTCCCTCCGTGAGGCGCACCACGTTGTAGCCTGCAGCCTTCAGATGCTGCGCGGCCCGCATCGACAGAACGCAGTACGGACCCCGACAGTACGCCGCAATGAGCGCGCCGGCCGGAAGCGGGCGGTCCGCAGCGGTCAGTTCGTCCAGCGGCATCGACCAGGCGCCGGGCCAGTGGCCCGCCGCATACTCGTCCCGGGGACGCACGTCGATCAGGACGACGTCATCGCCCCGACGGACGCGCGCCTCCAGCCCCGCCATGTCCACGGCTTCTAACGACCCGATGTCCGCGAGAAAGGCCTCCGTCACGGCCCGCATTTCGGCATAGCGCCGCTCGGCCATCGTGCGCATTTGCACCAGAAACGTGGAGACGGTTTCGTCCGCCAGCCGGTAGGTGACGTACGTGCCGTGGCGGTGCGCTGTCACCAGGCGAGCCTGCCGCAGATGCTGCAGATGCTGGGACACACTGCCGACCGGCCGATCCATGCGGCGCGCCAACACCTCCACCGTCATGGGCGCCTGGGACAGCAAGTCTAGAATTTCTATCCGGTGGGGATGACCCGTCGCCTTGCCGAGTCGAGCCACCTGCTCGTAGATGCCGGACTTGAACGAGCGGTCGTCCATCGTCCACCTCCTCTCGTATTCTACTGCGCAGTATATCACTAGAACACCATTGGGATACTCGCAGTCGTCGACTTCTCATCCGTCGGGTGAGAGGTGTCCGAAGTGCGGGGCCGTACGGTCGGCTGCGCCGTGGTCTGCTGGCCGCAGTGCAACGGCGTCGACCCCCCCGACGTTAATCGGCCAGGTTCGTCGGAGGGGTGGACGCATGCGATGCGATTGGGTGCATTTCCGTCGTTGCTCGGTCTGCTGGCGGCCCTAGTGCTGTCGGGCTGTGGCGGACCGGCCGCCAGGTCGGCCGAGACAGCCATCACGTTATCTCCCAGCTCCGGGGGCCCCGGGACCATGGTCACCGTGCGCGGGTACGTGCCGCACATCACGGCACAGCGCCAGGGCCCCTCACCCTGGGGCCAGATTGGGTTCGGCGGTTTTGCTGCGGGCATTGTCGCCAACACCCACGCCACCTGGTCCACGAAACATCTGGGCCACTTCACGGCGGTCTTTCGCGTGCCGGAGACCGCCTGGTGGACGGCGCAGGGTGAACGGAAACTGGCACCCGGCGCCTATGCGGTGGCGCTTCGGTGCTTCGGCGTCCCGGGAACCAAGCCTCAGCAGCAGCGCTGCCTCAGCGGGCCCAACCAGTTCCAGGCAACGTTCACCCTCGTGGGGTCGGTGCCGTCCGCGCCATCCGACGCGACGGTCACCCTATCCCCGGTCCGCGCCGTGCCCGGCGAGCGCGTGGCCGTGACGGGCTGGGCTCCTCTCACCCGCCTCTTCGGGCAGCCCCTCGGCTACTCCCTGATGTGGGGCCCCGGCGACAACCTGATGGGTGTTGTGCAGCAGGCGCTGAACGGCCGCCTGTCTGGCAGCTTTTTGGTGCCGGCCTATCTGGGTGGAGCCCCGGTGCCCACCGGTCCGGTCGCGCTGACCCTGGTCCCCCTAGCTCAGTCCCCTGCGGCAGCGGTGGCGCACACCGATCTTCAAGTTCTGGCGGGTCTCCAGTGGGCCCAGGTGCGCTCGCGCCCGATCCAAGTCACCTCCCAACCTGCTCCCATCGTGGTGGAACCGCAGGCGGACGTGGTGGTCGCCAATGGATCCCTGTGGGTAACCGGTTCGTCCGGCGCGACGCGCCAGGTGGGGCTCCCCGACATAGCCACCCAAGCGCAGCGGCTGGGATTTTCGACGGGGACCACACCACGGGTGCATGGGGTGAAGGGGACGGTCGGCTTCCCCGCGAGCCTCTTCATCACCGTGGACGCCACCGCCGCAAACGCGGCTGGGAACCCCCCGTTCTTCCACATTCCCTTCACATCCCCCAATCTGGGGGTCACGTGGCAGGCGGTTTCCCCACCCCCGGGCATGACGCTCGCCAACTTCGCCGGCTACCGGGACGTAGGACCCGGGGTGGACGCCCTGTGGACGCGTGGTTCCCGGGTGGTCAGTGTGGTCACGACGAATGGGGGACTCACCTGGCGTCCGGCGTCGCTCGCGTGCCCCGCATCCGGCCCTTGCCTCCTGATGGGGCCGGGGGAGCCGTTCAGCCCCGGCATTGGGGCCAACGTGCTGCAGCCCATCTGGCGGCCGAACCGCCAACACCAGTGGGTCCTGTCGGCACAGGGCGACATCACCAACTCCACGCTGGAACTGGTGAGCCTGGCTGATGGCGCGGCGCTCCTCATCGACGGGGCCGGTCCATACCCGGTCCAGATGACCACCGATGGGGGCCGCACCTGGCAAAGCGTGGCGCTGCCCAACGCACCCGGCGTCTTTTCGGGACCTCCGTATCAAAGCCTCCTGATGCTGCCGGACGG
>JAJZWS010000049.1:0-2020 GCA_021846565.1 Bacillota bacterium | reverse complement strand
CGGACTGGACATCAGTGCCAACGACCTTCACTGGTCCACCCGCCGTCCCGGGCACTTCACCGCTGCATTCCAGGTGCCGAAGACGGCGTGGCTGGCCCCGAGCGGCACGCAGCGCCTGACCCCCGGGGCCGTCACGGTGTCGGTGCGCTGCCTGGGTCCCATCGCCAAAGGGTGCGCGGTGGGCCCGGCCCAGGGACAAGCCACGTTCACGGTCACCGGCCCCGTGGCCGCGGCACCGGCGCACGCGTACCTGACGTTCTCCCCGGCGCACGCGGTTCCTGGTCAAGAGGTGGCGGTCACCGGCTGGGCCCCGCTCACCAACATCATCAGCGGCCTCGGACCGTTCGGCTATGAGCTGGTGTGGGGATCAAGCACGATGCAGGTGACCACGATTCACCAGAACTTGGCCGGGAATCTTTTCGGCCACTTCACCGTGCCCGCCTACGTGAACAGCCAACCGGCAGCCACCGGTCCCGTTACACTCACCCTGTTGTACATGTTCATGTCTAACAAAGGCGCGGTCTCCAAGGGATCGGGCACCAAGTCCCTGCCGCCAGAGGTCACCCTCGCCCCGACCCCCTTTGCCGTCTCAGCCGGACTGTCATGGTCCGCCGTCCGGTCCGCGCCCGTGCGCTTCAGCGCCCGGCCCTCCTCGCTGTCCGTCGCCGGGTCCGAGGTCACGACCCTCGGAGTCAACGGCACCTCGCTGCTGGCCGGATCGCCCAGCGCTCTGACGTCCGTGCCGCTCGCGGGCATCGCCTCCCAGGCATCGCGGCTCGGCTATCCCGTGACCGGTGGTGGTACGGTGCGGGTGGCCAGTACACATGTGCTGGCGTCGTTCCCCCAAAGCCTGTTCATCAGCGTGGACACGGCCCCGCCGCCATACGGCGGCGGCCCCCCCATTTTCTACAGTCCGTTTTATTCCACCGATGGGGGCGGCAGCTGGCATCCGGTGCCCATCCCGCCTGGGATGACTTTTGGCAGCTTTGCCGGCTATCGCGCGGTGGGCCCGCGGGAATATGCGCTTTGGACCAAGGGCAGCACCACGGCGACCGAGTTCACGGCGAATGGCGGCGCCACCTGGATGTCCGGCCCGCTGGTCTGCCCCACCGCCGGCCCCTGCCTGCTGCTAGGCCCCGGTCCCACCAACAATCCGGGCATGGGCGCCCTGGTGATCCAGACGGTGTGGCGTCAAAATCACTCCCACCAGTGGGTGCAGTCCACCCAGGGGAACATTGGGCTCGCTCCCATGCAGCTGGTGGGACTCGCCAATGGCGACGCCCTCCTGATCGACAGCGAACGCGCCTACCCGGTCGAAATGACCACCAATGGTGGACGCACTTGGCAAAGCGTCGCCCTGCCCAATCCCCCAGGCGCAAGCGCCCAGGGGGGAGGCAACGTATATCAAGCGCTGATGATGTTGCCGGGCGGCTCACTCGTGGGCAGCAGCCTGTCTAACGCGGGCTCGCCGGTCTGGAACGTCCTGTCCCCGGGCGCCTCTCGCTGGCGGACCATTCCCGCATCGGTCCTGCCTTCCGACGCCCAGGGCCTCACGGTCGCGAATGGGCGCCTCTGGTGGTACACGCCGGGCGCGGGCGCCACCAGCCCGCCCCAGGTGCAGAGCGCGTCCCCAGGATCCCTGTAGCGCTACGAGTTCTGGAGAAACGCCTGCAAGACGGGCACCTGGCTCCCGTCGATCTGCCGCGTGGCGGTCACCAGCATGACCGGCTGCCGTTGCCATATGGCCCGGAGAAGAGCCACGGCGGCCCGGTGCCCGTCGTCGGTCAACTCCTGCCGGTAGCACTCGGCGAACTCGCCCCAACGGGCGGGGTCATGGGCGTACCAGGTTCGGAGCGCCGTCGAGGGCGCCACGTCTTTGAGCCAGGTGTCCCACGACGCTGCGGCCTTGGACACGCCGCGGGGCCAGAGTCTGTCCACCAGCACGCGGTGCACGCCCGGTGCCACCGCCTCCCCCACCCGACCCATCAAGAGATCGGGCCATCCGTCCGGCATGATGCCC
>JAJZWS010000048.1 GCA_021846565.1 Bacillota bacterium | reverse complement strand
CCTCTACTTCCCGGTGGCGACCGGCACAACCGGTGGCACGTCCTGGAGTCTGGCATCGGCGGCAACCATCACCCAGTGGGTCGAGTTGAACGGGACGTTCTACACGTTCACAGTAACCCAGCCGTAATTGCGCGCTTCCTGCCGGGACGGGCTGTCCAGTTTTGGGCGGTCCGTCCCGGCTTTTGTCTGCCTCCCGAGTGGGGTGTGTGGTGCGCTTCGCGGCACGGCTGCCAGACTGGTCCTCCGCGCCGCGTGGGGCCGGATCTTGACGGCGCAGAGAACCGACCCTAGCGTGACGCCGCTGACCTGGGCACTCGTGAGCATTCGGGTGGTGGACCGGGGCAGCCCCACGACCATGGATACCAGCCCGGTGGACTCCGAAGCGGGCGAGTAGGTTGGAAGCTAGCGTCGCAACCCTGGGCGACGGCGAGGAAGCTGGGGGCGCCCGCCAGCACGGCAGAGACGGTGACTGCCGAACCCCGCCTGGGCATGGCGGATCCGCGCCGATGGCGGGGGTCCGGCACCGTGGCCAACGCCGCGGGTCACCCGTCCGCGCCCGCCAGTGCCGCCCGTGCCGCACAAAGCGCGCGTTCCTGGCCAAAATCCGCGACGCCACATTAGGGATCTGGAACTCCGGGAGAATCAGAAACCGTGCGTTATTGGCCACAGCTCGGCGGCGGCGCGCCCTTTGAGCCACCGTCCACCCGATCCCCCGACCCTCCGGGGTCACTGTGAGCCCTGCCGTCCAGCCCAGCCGCACGACCCACGTGCCGTCGATCTCGGCCCCATACCGCACGCTTGGCTACCTGGGGGTGTTCATCCCAGGTAAGGGTGGGCGTGCAAGAGGGCGTTCCAGCGATCCTCTTCACCCGGTTGGCCGAGCCGTACCTGAACCCGCCGCACCTGCTCGGACGCGGTCGGTGCCGTCTCGAGGGCCGTTGTCATCGCCGGGGAGGACCCCATCCGCGTCCGCGACGTCAGCTCCTCGCGGCTCCCTCGGCGAACTTCATCTCGCCACGACGGTGACGCAGCATGGGCCTGGGACTGTCCACGGGAATCCGGGCATACACCCGGACATGGCGGCGCGGTCGGCCGAGGCAGAAGGAGGTGGCGTCATGCAGTTGGTGGCGGACGATGGGGTGCGGCTCAAAGCCAGCCGGTGGGGGACGGGTGAGGCGGGTACGGTGCTGTGGCTCCCGGATTGGCTGGCGTCCGGCGAAGGGTTTCTGGCGTTGGTCCCCGCACTGACGTGCGCGAACTGGGCGGCCGTGACGCTGGACCCACGCGGCACGGGTCATTCGGACCGGCCGGACGCGGGCTATGGGCTCGGGCGGGATGTGGCGGACGCGGCGCTGGTGGTGGGCCGCTTGGCCGAGCGGCCGGTGGTGGTCGTGGGGTGCGGGTACGGTGCGCTGGTGGCCATGAGGTTGGCGCACGAGGCGCCGGACTTGGTTTCGCACCTTCGGCTGCTGGCGCCACCGGTCACGCTGCCCGCGGACGGGCCAGGGCGTCGGGCGCTGGAGGACGCCATCGAGGACCCGCGGCGCCTGTGGGATCTCGTGGCGTCGGGGGCGAGCCGCACCCTATCGCCCTATATCCTGCAGGCCGTGTGCGCAGACATGGCCCGCACCACGGCGGCGGCCGGCCTGGCCCAGTTGGACGCCATGGTTCGCGCGCCCTGGGCAGAGCTGGTGGCCGCGGTCCGGTGTTCCGTGGCTGTGGCCACCGGGGAGTTGGACTTTTGGAGTGGCGCTCGGTATGTGCGGGAGCGCATGGGTATGGAGCCGGTCGTGTGGCAGGGCGTGGGTCACTTCGTGCTGGCGGAAGCCTCGGAGACGGTGGCCGCCTGGTGCCGTCCCCTGGGGCCGGGCGCTAGCGATGCGGCCGGGGCCGAGCGCGCCGGGGACGGCCCGCCGCCGTGGACGCCGGAACCGCCGTGAGGTGATCGTAGATGGCTCGGGGCAACCGCTCCGCAGGGGTCTTGCCGAACTGGCTGGGCGCCAGGGTTTTGCCGGTGGTGGAGCCCACGCGGTCCAGCACCGCCTTCAAGGCCGCCGACGGCAGCACGCGGGGGGCGGGCTTCACGTCCGCGTCCCGCATGGCCTCCACCACGCGCGTCTTGACCCATCTGCGGCATTCGCCCTCCATCCGGTCCCAGGCGTTGCGCCAAGCCTCCGCCCCATAGCGGCTGGCTTCCGCGGTGGCGTCGCTCACTCGCTGCACCACCTCGCGGTCTACCGGATGCTCCAGCAAAAAGGCGGCCCACTCGCGCTGGTCGAGGATGCGGAGCCGCCCGCGCCGCTTCTGCACGTCCAAAAACATGTCCACGTAGCCCACGGCGCCCTGCGGGTGAAACCAGGGAGGCGACGCAATGTCGTAGTACCGACCAGACACCGGGTCGCCCATCAGGGTCTCGTTCCACCAGCGGCCGGCCAAGAATCGCTTGAACGAGGGGTGGCGCGTGCGCCAGGACGACCACCCCCCGTCTGACCAGTTCCACACCCGACTGCCGTGGGGGATGAAGTAGCGCCGCTCCGTCGGGCTCTCATAAACCAGTACGCCGGAAAACAGCCGGTGAAACGGGCCGGCCGGCTTCCAAGCGGCGATGGCAAAGCCTTCCGGGGGCGGCGTGGGTGTTGGCGGCGGCGCCTTGCGGGCCAAGGCCGCGAGGTCCTCCGCGCCCAAGAGGGCCTTGTCCAAAAGGCCCTTGTCTAATGTTGTCACCATGATGTGCTCCTTGCCCGGCCGCGTCGGGCCGCCGGCGTCACTGCGAGTCGCCTGTCGGCCAGCGCGTTGCCAACCCATTGCCTTATTGTAAACGACCCTGAGCGGTCCAAGCCAGCGCGCCGCCGCACCGTGTGACGCCAACGACCGACGAGGCGGCCAGCTCCCGTAGGGCACCTTAAGGCAAGTTGGTGGACACAAAGGGGGCGAACAAGGGGATGCGGAAGCTGTTCGCGCGGGCCGGGGTGAGTCTGCAGCTCACCAAGACGGCTCTGGCGGCGGGCTTGTCGTGGTGGCTGGCGGAGGCGCTGTTCAGCCGCGCGCGGCCGTATTTTGCCCCGCTGGCTGCCATTCTGACGATTCAGGTCACCGTGGCCAAATCGGTCAGCCTGGGCGGCCAGCGCATTTTGGGTGTGGCGGGCGGGATTGTGGTGAGCTTTGCGGTGGCGCACTGGCTGGGGGTGTCTGCGGGGTCGGTGGCGCTCGTGGTGCTGACCGCGATGGGGCTGGCCGCGGCGCTGGGGCTGGGCCCCAATGCGGTCACGCAGTCGGCCATCACCGGGCTATTGGTCATGGCGCTGGGCACCCGCGCCAGCTACGCGGCGGCGCGACTCGTGGATACGGTCTTGGGCGCGCTGGTGGCCGTGCTGGTGAACGCCCTGCTGATCCCGCCCGACGCTACGCCCGCCGCGGTTCATGCGGTGTCGGGCCTGTCGACACTGATCGGCCAGCGACTCACCGATCTGCCGGACCCCGTCGGAACGGGTCAGCCTTTGGTGGACCGGCTGGCCACCACGCGAGCGGTGGTGGCGGGGGCCTCCGAAAGCCTTCGGTTTGCGCCGTTGCTGCGCGGGCGGCGCCGGCGTCTTGAGCGCCTCCGACGGGCGGAGCGCATGCTGGTGCGGCTCACCTGGCGGGTGTTGGACCTGGAGGACACCGTGCGGGAGCTCACGCCCGCCGACCGGCGGCAGTTTGTGCGATTCAACCGCCTGCGGGCAGCGATGCAGGAGGTGCTGGCCCGCTACAGCACGTGGGTGGTGCATCCCGATGACGCGGCGTGCGTTCGACTGCACCGAGCAGCTCAGGCCGTAACCGAGGAGTGGACCGCCGCCCAGACCGTCCCGGCGCAACCGGCGGCGCTGTCGCCCCTGTACACAACGGCCGTGGCCAACCTGGCCCGGTTAGTGCCGGAGTTGGGCGCCCTGCCGCCGGCGCGGTCTTGAGTCGCTCGCGGTATACTGGCGCCACCGAGCGCCAAGGGGGAGTTGCCGTGCCGAAGCCGCTGGGAGTGGTGACGCGGTACAAGACACACGTGCCGCACTTTGACGTCGCGTTCTGGGAAACCAAGGACGTGGGCGGCGCGCGCCGGGCATGGCTCGCCGGCACGATCCCCATGGTCAGCTGCTTTGGGGACAATCGGGTGGCGGCGGCCCATCCCGAGTGGGTGCAGGTGGGTCCGGACGGGGAGCGCGGCGCGCGGCCCACGCGCTATTTCGATTGGGATACGCTTTGTCCCTCCCGGCCGGAAGTGATGGCGCTGGCGCTCGCCTGGGCCGAAGAGGCGCTGGAGGTGGCCGGTGCCCTGCGCTTGGACGACGTTACGTTTGCGCGGCGGGGCTATTGCGCCTGCGTGCTTTGTCAGCAAGGCGCCGCTTCGGCCGGGGTGCCGCTCGTCGTCTGGCGCCAGCGCGTACTGACCCAGTTTGTGGCGGCCGTGCGCGCGCGGGCGGGCACGCGGCCGCTGTACGTCACGCTTTACCCCGACCCCTACCCCGGGCACCTGGAAAACGAACGGGGCCTCGACCTGGAGCAGCTGGCGCCGTTGGTGGATGCCTTTGTGGTACCACTCTATGACCTCGGGTACAGCACGACGTACTGGCTGGAGGTGATCGCCTCGGGGTTCCGCGACCGGCTGGGCTCGCAGCCCTGGTGGGCGGAGCTCTATGCCTTGAAGGTGCCCCCCGCCAACCTCGTCAAGGCGGCGCGGGTGGCGGGCACCTACGCCGATGGCTTGCTGTTGGCCTACGGGTCCCAGCTGTCGGAGCTGCAGGCGGTAGAGACGGCTGTGAAGGATTACTTTGGATAAACGGCGGCAATAGAGGGCAAAGACGCCGCGTGGGACGAGGTGATGGGTTCTGCCCGCGCTGGCTGCCGAGCGAAGCTGGCCGAACAACCGCGTCATGACATTGTCGGGCGGTCGGGCTATGCTCAGTTCTGGGAGGGTGGCAACATGGCAACGACAGCGCGCCGCACCGAGAAACTGGATATCCGGCTGACGCCGCGCGCCAAAGAGACGCTGTACGCGGCGGCGAGGGCCACGAACCGGACCCTGAGCGAGTTTGTGCTGGACAGCGCGTTGGTCCGCGCCGAAAAAACCCTCGCCGACCGACAATACTTTTGGCTGGACCTCGAGCGGCGGCAAGCATTCAGGGCGGCACTGGACGCCCCGCCGCGCGAGTTGCCGCGGTTAAAGCGGCTCTTTAGTGAACCGAGCGTCTTGGAGTCCGAGGCGCCGTGACGCGTTTGTGCGTGGAGAAGCTCACCTGAAAGCATTCTACGGAAGAATTTTCTTGCGGACCGGAAGCCCTCGATCGCTTCTGGCATCGGTTTGCCCTGGCCAGCCAGCAGGCCAACGCCTCGCACACCTACGTGGCGCTGGATGGCGCCCACGTGTGTGGTTATTATACGCTCGTTGCTGGTGCCGTGGCTTTTGACGATGCGCCGGCACGGCTGACGAAGGGGCTGGCTCCCTGTCCCTCTTATGCTGCTGGCGCGCTTGGCGGTCCATTCGGCGTGGCAGGGCCAGAAACTGGGGGCGGGGCTGCTCAGGGATGCGATGCAGCCGCCTCCAGGCCGCGGACATCGCGGGCATCTGGGCGCTGGCCGTGCAGGCAAAGGATGAGGCGGCGCGCGCCTTTTACGCACTTCGACGTTGTCCCGTCGCCGACCGACCCGCTGCATCTCTTCGTGCCCCTAAAAGACGTGCGCAAAGCGGGAGAGACCCACGCGTAAGGCGTCCCTCCCGCTTGTGCACAGGCTCGGAGTCTTACCCGCTGGCGCTGAACGTGGTGGCGGCGGTTCCGGTGGTGGGGCTGCCCCACACCCAACGGTACTGGGTCGCCGTCGACACTTCGACGGTGACGTCGCCCGTGACGGTGGCCCCGGACGGGATATACGCGGGGTGTGCGGCCGGGTCCGACGTGCTGATGGGCCAAAACAGGGAATTGGTGCTGGTGAGGGCGCCGGCGGCACTGTCATTGTACGAATTCGTGCCCGTGGCCCCGCTGGGCACCACGGTGAAGTCGTTCAGCATCAAGGGGACCAGGGCGGTGGTGGGGTTGGTGATCGAGAGGCGCACCAGCCACACCGGCAGGCGGTTGCCGGATGTCGTCGCGGTGCCCACCTGCGTCATGCTCACCACCTGAACGGTCAACGAGGAATACGAGCCAGGTCCGGGCGGGGCCTGGCTGCTCCCCGTGCCGCTGCCGGTCCCGTTGCCAGCGCCATATCCGGTGCCGTTCCCCGTCCCGTTGCTCGTCCCGTTGCTCGTGCCATTGCCCGTCCCGTTGCTGGTTGCGGTCCCGTTGCCGGTGGAGGAGGGTGGGCTTTTGGTGTGATGGTGTCCGGATTTCTTCGCGGGTCCGGTGGTGTGATGCTGTGGCGGCGGTGCGGACGAAAACAGTCCGCACCCCGCCAACAGCACCGATCCGGCCATCAGCGAGCCGGCCATGGTTCCGGTGATGCCCCGTGTGCGCTGTCGTGCTGCCGTTGTACCCATGGTCCACCTCCTCGTTCATCCGCCCTGCTTGATGGCGGACCCCACGGATTCGAAGCCGAGCCAGTAGTTCTCCGTTTCAAACCCCAGCCGCCACATGGCCACTCCGCCCAAATGGTCCGCCGCCGAGAGGGCGACGCGGTCCCGGGTTGACCGGCCCGTGTCGGTCCAGTACACCGTGGCGCCAATGTGCCACTGTGAGATCAACGCCGACAGGGCCGCTGCGGTAGCAGCGTTGTACACGCCGAGCGATCCGCTGGTGGTCGCCACGTTGAAGTCCTGCTGGAACAGCGCGACGGCGCTTTCGGTCACCGGCCCGTAGTAGCCGTCGGTGATCATGAGGGGCGGCTCGCTCTGGCCGCTTGCCACGGCGTAGCGAATCAGGACGTAGTCGAGGAGGCTCTGCAGGCTCCGCACGGCATTGGATGGCCCCGCGGTGGTGGTGGCGGACGACAGTCCCGACGGAGGCGCCACGGCAGCGGGCCCAGCGGTGAACACCTCTTCCTTCTGCCACGGGTCCCACGTGGGCGTGATGCCGTTGGCGTTGATGAGAGCCTGGGCGGTGTAGTTGGAGATGTAACTTCCGCATTCGGGGTATACCTTCCCCGATGGGGTACACACGTACCCGCTGGAGGTGTACGTCCACCCGTGCCCGTAGGGGGCGAGACCCAAAATCAGCTGGTGCGGGTTGACGCCGGTGGTGAGGTCGCCGGACAAGAGACCCTGCAGCCAGGGAAACCCGGCGGTGGGTCCGGGATAGGGGTCGCTGGCCGAGGGATACCCCGTGTTGTATTCGGGATAGCCCATGACGTTCAGGTAGTTGGCCGAGGCGGCCAGCGCCGGGTAGTCGTAGATGGTGTAGGGGTAGGCACTCGGATACACGGCCACCATCAGGGTTTTGTTCACGTGGTGCAGGGACGCCGCCAGCGCGGCCACAAAGTTGTTGAACACCTGGTAGGCGGGCGTGGGATCGGTGGGCGTGGTGGCGGACGGGCTCCCCATCCCCTCAAAGTCGATGGTGAGTCCCTGGTAGTTGTTGGACACCGCCAGGTTGGTCATGCCGCTCACGATGGCCGACACGTTGGCCGCACTTCGGAGCGCGTCGAGGTTGCCGGGAGCGGCCCAGCCAATGGACGGCCACATCATGACGTTGTGAGCGGCGGCCTGGCCGCTCACCTGGGCAATCATGCTGGCAGAGGGGTACGTGTCCAGGACGGGCGTGCCCACGGTCCCCGAGGCGTTGATGTTGAGATAGTACCAATCGGGGACAATGGCCGTGAGGTCGGCGTAGTGGTGCGTCAGGTCATAGTAGCCCCCGGGAAAGTTTTGGGGGTAGAAGTAGCCCCAACCCACGGAAATCAGGGGGTAGGTGGCGGTGACCGTAGCCTGCCCATACGACACCGTGGAGGCTACGCCCGGGCCATCATTGCCGGTGAGGTTTTCCGCCGTGACGGTGTAGGTGCCCACGTTGGTCGAAGGCAGGGCCAGGGTCACGGTGCCGCTGCCCCCACTGATGCTCACCGTGGCGGAGGACGACGTCCCGTCGTTGAACAGCAGCCCACTGCCGGCCGACAAGGCCACCTGGCCCGAGAACTGGGGGATGGTTTGGCCCGAGGCGTTGGCGACCGTGACGGTGAGTTGGTCATTGCCGCTGCCGTTGGCGGCAAACCGGGCCGTAGACGCGGCGAGGGACACCGACGCGGCCGCCCCCAACGCCGTCGCCGTGCCCACGGCCGTCATGAGCGCGCCTGACGCGTCGTTGGCGGCCGCGGGGCTTTTCACATAGGCCACGTAGCGATAGGGACCCGTGTTCGCCGGGGTGAAGGTGAACTGGTTGCTGGTGCCGTAGTTCCCGCTCTGACTCCAGGTGCCCGACGGGGACTCCACCCAAAACTGATACAGCGGGTCGTAAATGTTTTGTGCCGTTGCCGACAGGGTGACGGGCTGGCCGGCGGTGTCCCCGCTGGCCGTCGCGGACACGGTGCTGTTCACAAACACCCCGTCGGGCAGCGGGCGCTGCGCTGCGGCCCACTGCTTCTGCGCAACCGCCTGTTGGTCCAGGGCGTACACGACCACGAGGTAGTCGCCCGCGCTGGGGGTGCTGAGATGAAAGGTCGCATCGGTGGAGTAGTTCTGGGGCGAAATCCACTGGCCATTGGGTTCTTCCACCCACCACTGGTACTCGGGCGTCCCGCCCGGGTCGCTGGCGCTGGCCGTAAACGTCACGCTGCCGCCGACGGGCGCCGTGTGCGCGCTGGCGGTCATGGTGACCGACCCCGCCTCCACCTGGGCAGCCGGGGTGGCAGCCCAGGCGGCGGCCGGCAGGAGCAGGGTCCACAAGAGCGACGAGGCGAGTCCCAGCGCGCCCCGGGCTGCCAAGCGGCGCGCGGGCGCGCGGGCAACGCGAGAAGGGCCTGAGCGGGCTGACGTGGCTGACGTGGACGTTGGCTTGTCCATGGAGTTCATGCGGTGAGACCCTCCGTTCAAATTGCTCGGCAGACAATGCTTGCACAACCACTCCGTGGTGGCGCGGCGCCCGGCAGGCGGGCACTCTGCACCGTGTTGACCTAGGAACCATATGGATTTAAGCAGAGTGAACCCCAACTTGTTCCCGGGCCACCCAGAAGCGGCACGAAGACCAACGGCTTGTCCTGTTGGGGGTATACGGGCCTGTCCGCAGAAATCCTCTTTTTGCGAAAGAGAAAGTGGTCACCCACTAAACGGTGGTGCTGGGTAATAGCGGGGACGGTGGCGCCCGGGGGCGAAGGGTGGATAACCGCGGGATGGCGGACAGGGGTCACGACCGCCCGGGACTGGCCCGGTTGGCAGGCCACCGCTCCCCGGGTACACTCTCCTCATGGCCAACGACGCGCGCCCCAGCCCCGCCATCACGGTGGTCATCCCCACCATGAACCAGGCAGGACTGCTGCTGCGCGTGCTCGCGGCCCTCGCTCGGCAGACGGACCGCGCCTTTTCCGTGGTGGTGGTCAACGACGGCTCGACCGACGACACCGAAAGCGTGGTGCCCAGCCTCGCGTTGCCCTTTGCCGTGACGCTGGTGTCCACACCCAACGGGGGGCCCGCGCGGGCCCGAAACCTTGGCATCGCGGTGGCGGATGATGCCTCCCAGGCGGCGAGCCTCGCGGTTGGGCGCTGGGTCGCCTTCCTGGACGATGACGTGGTGCCGACGGTGGGCTGGATGGCCGCCATCCGGGCGGCGGCGTCGGATCCGTCCGCCGAAGTGCTGGTGGGCCAAACCACATCGACCATGACGGCCGCGCCCAGCGTGTTCAGCCACCAGCTGACGGTGCTGGCCAAGCCCTCGGGGCCGTTTCCCACGTGCAATCTGGCGGTGCGCCGAGACGTGTTTGACCGGTATGGGGGGTTTGACCGCCGGTTCCCGTACCCCGCCTACGAGGACACGGACTGGTCGCTGCACGTCCGCCGCGCCGGTGTCGATCCCGTGTTTGTGGAGGACATGGCGGTGGACCATCCCCCGCGGCCGTCAAGCCTCCGCGGACATCTGGCACGCGTTCGATACCAGGCAGCCGCCGTGCGCTTAGCCCAAAAGCACCGGCTGCCCGCCGCTATGGTGGGGACCACGGATGTCATGCAGTACGTGGGGCTGGTGGGAACCCTGGTGTGGATAGACAAGCCGTGGATGTGGCCGTTTTTGGCCGCGTGGGCGCTGGGGGTGTATGTGAGAGCCGCCAGCTTCTTGATGATGCGGGCCTACCGGCCCCGCGAGGCCGTGTACGCGCTGGTGTTGCCCATCGTCACGCCCTGGTACAAGCTCCTGATTTATGCGCGGACGGTGGGCATGCGCTGGGTGTGGGCGCCCCCCGACACTCGCCTCGGGGGACCCCTGCCGGCGGGCACGCGCATCAATCAGCTGCCGGCCCGGGAGGATGCCGCGGGGGCTTGATGAGCCCCAGCCACTGGTGGTAGGTTTCGACCGGCACCAGCGCGAGCGACACGATGAGCACCGTCAAGTAATCCCGGTACGAATAGGATCGGCCGTCCAACCAGGCCAGCACGCGTTTGGGGAGGCCCACCACCAGGCAGGCGAGGCCCAGCGACGTGACCGGCCATCCAGCATGGACCAGGCCGAACAGCACCAAAAGCTCGCCCAACACCACCAGGGGCCCGGTGGGCTGGAGCCGGTGCACGTACTGTGGCGCCACCGTAGGGTGGCGCCGCAACAGCCCGCCTTCGTAGCGGCGGCGGTTGGCGACGCGAAAATAAAAGGCCAGGCTCTCCTCCCGGGGCGGATGCTCCACCACGGCGCGGGGGGCAAAGACAATGCGGCCATGCCGCTCCAGCACACTGAAGGCCAAATCCGAGTCCTCCCGGTGGCGGGTCTTGAACCCGCCGACCTCGGCAATCACACGCCGTCGGTAAATCATGTTGGCCGTCATGAACTGACCGCCAAACAAGTTTTTGACCTGGTGGGTCCAAATTGTGGGCGCACGGTCGCTCTCGGCCGTCACGCGTCCCTCCACCGCGGCCACGCTCGGATCGGTGAAATACGGCAGCGCTGCCTCAAGCCAGTCCCGGTGCGGCAGCGCGTCGGAATCGGTGTAGGCGATGAGGCTGCCGGTCGCGGTCCGCCAGCCCAGGTCACGGGCTGGGCCGGGACCGGCATTGGCCTGGCGCCGTATCACGAGGGGCAGCGGGTAGTTGCGCGCGATGTCGGCCAGAACCGCCGGCGTGTGGTCGGTAGAGCCGTCGTCCACCACCACCACCTCGCGGGGCGGCATAGACTGCGCGGCCACCGCGGCCAGCGTCGCGGGCAGGGTCGTTGCCTGGTTGTACGTCGGGATCACGACGCTCACCGTCGGCGGGAGCCAAGCATCGCTGGTCACGGGCACCTCCTGGACGCGTGTCGCGCGCGTGTCGCTCAACCCGTCAGCGACCGACGCTGTAGTATTCGATGCCCAATGGCCGCAACACGTCGGGGGACCAGAGGTTCCGCCCGTCCAGCACCAGCGAGCGCTCCATGGATTCGTGCGCACGCACCCAGTCCAGCGCGGCATACTCCGGCCACGCCGTCACCAGCAGGACCGCCTCCGACCCCGCGATGGCGTCGTCGACGTGGTTTACGTACTCCACCGGATACGACCACGCTTGGGCGGCCGCCTCCGTGGCGACGGGGTCGTGCGCCACCACGCGTGCGCCGAGCCGCGTCAAATCGGCCAGCACGGTTTCGGCGGGACTGTCACGCAGGTCGTCCGTGCCGGGCTTGAAGGTCAGTCCCAGCACCGCCACCCGCCGTCCCTTCAACGTTTTCAGGGTGGCCTGCAGCCGCTGCACCAGCCAGCGTCGCTGGCGTCGGTTGACCTCGACGGCGGCGGCCGCCAGCACCGGCTCCAAACCGTATTCGCGGGCGGTGTGCATGAGGGCCGACAGATCCTTACCGAAGCAACTGCCCCCCCAACCCACCCCCGCGTCCAAAAACTGAGACCCGATGCGGGGGTCCTGACCCACGGCCGCCATCACCTGGGTCACATCGGCCCCCACCCGCTCGCAGATGGCCGCAATCTCGTTGGCAAAAGAAATTTTGGTGGCCAGAAACGCGTTGGAGGCGTACTTGACCAGTTCCGCCGACACGCGGTCGGTGGCCGCCACCGGGACCGGGGCCAAAAACCCGGCGGGCCGGGGCACGGAGGCCGGGGCGGGGAACGACTGGGCAATGAGGGGCGCATACAAGGCTTGCAGGCGCTCCATGGCCCACGGGACATCGGTGCCCAGCACGATGCGGCTCGGATAGAGACTGTCGGACAGCGCCTGACCTTCACGCAAGAATTCCGGATTGGACGCGACGGTGAACGTCCCGTTGGCCGGCGTGCCGGGATGCGTACTGTGCAGACCGTCTTCCACCCAGCTTTTCACCAGGTTGGCCGACCCAATCGGGACCGTGGACTTGTTGACGATGACCACCGGGTGCGTCGGATCCAGGTGTTGGCCCAGCGACACGGCGGCGGCCTGCACAAACGTCATGTTGGCGTCGCCGGACGCGTCCGGGGGGGTGTTGACCGCGATGAAGACCACATCGGCCGCCGCGACCGCGGGGCCCGCTTCGGTGGTGGCGCTGAGCCGCCCGCTGGCCCGCACTTCGCCCAGCATGGCGTCCATGCCGGGCTCCAGGATGGGCGACTGGGCCGCCGCGATCGCGGCCACCCGTTCCGGCTTGATGTCCACCAGCACCACGTCGTGTCCCAAATACGCCAGCGTGACCCCGGTGGCCATCCCCACATACCCGGCACCCAGCACCAATACCTGCACGCCCAAACCCCTCCGCTGTTCCCTGGTCCCGCGCCCGGGTTGTTCCGTTCCTTCATCCGCGCCCAAGCTAGCGGAGCCCAAGGAACCCTAAACAGGTCCACCTTGGAGCCTATCATGCCTTAACGTCCAGCGCGCCGGTTCGGTTTTGGCCTTCGGGGGACTCCTTCATAAAATCTTTACCAGGCGACCCCGGGGATTCCCTTGCACCAGACCCGATGGCCTGGTACTTTATACATGAACCAAACGTTCTATTTATGAATTCTGGCCACTCTAGGCGCGCTCGACCCATCACCGAACAGAAAAAGCGCGAGGACGGAGAAGGGGAGGCGATGTTGTGCGGCGCGTGAGTCCGGAAACCCGAGCGCTGATGGCGTGGATGCAGGCGATCCAGCAGCGGGAGGCGGCACGGCGGGAGGTTCGGCGGGCGGTCTCCGACGAGGCGCGGCGAGAGGCGGCGGCGCAGTTGGTGCGGGCCGAGGCGGCGCTGGACCGACGGCGCGCGACGGCGCGGGCGCGCGTAAGTGCCTGACCGCTAAGGACAGAGGCGGTGGTAGAACGCGATGGTGTCGGCCGCGACCGCCTGGGGCGTGAAGTGGGCCAGCACGCGGGCGCGTCCTTGTTGGCCCAGGGCCTGGCGCCGGGCCGGGTCGCCGACCAGCGTGGCCAGGGTGGCGCGGAGGGCCTGGGCGTCCCCCTCGGGAACCACCACGCCCGCGTCGCCCAGGACCGCCGGGATTTCTCCAGAGGTGGAGCCGACCACCGCTACTTCTGCCGCCATGGCTTCCACCAATACGCGGCCAAACTGTTCTTTCCAGCGCGGCGTCGTCAGCGACGGCAGCACCAGAACGTCCAGCGCGCCCATGACCGAGGGCATGGCGGGCGACGGTACGCGCGGCAGGAAGTGCACTTGGTCCGCGCGCTGCTCCCGATCTCGCCACCTGACCCCGTCTGAGCGCCACGGGCCGTCGCCCACGAATGCCAGATGCCAGTCGGGATGCTGGTGCAGGAGCGGCGCGGCGGCCTCGGTCAGGACGTCAAGACCCTTGTCGGGCACCAGCCGGCCCACATAGCCCACCACGACAGCGTCGGCTGCCACGCCCCATGACGTGCGCACTGCGGCCCGCTCGGACGGTGCGAGCGGCCGATACCGGGCAGGGTCGGTGCCAAACTGGGGAATCACCTGCACGGGCTGGTGAAAGCCTTTGGCGGCCAGCACGGCCGCCGCCTCCTGGTTGCCGGCAATGGCGCCCCGACTGTGGCGCAGCACGGACCGCTCCCAGGCGGACACCGGCCACGGGTAGTCTTTATAAAGATTTTGCCAGGTGAAAAACAGCGATGGCACACCCGCTCGCCGGGCGAGGCGCGTGGCGGCCCAGGTGACCAGGCTGTAGTGCTCTTCGTCAATGTGCACCAGGTCTGGAGCCGCGGCCTGAAAGACACGCGCCAAACCCCGATACAAGTGCAAGTGGTGTTGCGTACGCCCCCACCACAGCGGGAGCGGCACAATGGAATAGGTGTCGGCGGGATCCGGCTCGTAGGGAATGCCCCCAAACTCCGGGGGCACCACCAGGGTGAGGTTCACCCCGTCCGCGCCCGCGCCCGCCACCATCTGGCGCTGCTTCTCCCGATACAGGGCGGTCACTGACGCCTTGGAAATCATGAGCACAGTGAGCCGGCGGCTCACGACCCTTCCTCACGGTACAGCGCCTGATAGTGGCGGGCCGCGACTTCCCAGCGAAACGCATCGGCCCGCTCGCGGCCGGCACCTGCCAGATCCTCCCGCCAATGGGCCTCTCGCACCAAGGAGCCGATGGCGTTGGCCCAACGCTCGGGCGCATCCACGGGCAAGAGGCAGGCCGCGTCGCCCAACACCTCCCGATGCGCGGGGATGTCGCTGGCCAGCACCGGCGTGCCCGCGGCCAGTCCCTGCGCCGCCGGGAGCCCAAACCCCTCGTAGCGGCTGGGGCACAGCACCAGCGTGGCCAGCGCGTACAGCGCGCGCAGGCGCGCGCGAGACACCCGCGGCAGCGGCGTGGCCACCGCGCTGTCAGCTTGGGCGACAGCATCCGCGCCCACCAGCAACAGCCGGAGGCCTGGGGTCGTGCGACGGGCCGCCTCGGTCGCAGCCATCAGGAGGGACAGGTTTTTGTGCGCCTGGTATCCGCCCGCATACAGGAGGAGCGGTTCATCGCCCGCCAGATGAAGCTCGGCGCGGGCGCGCTGCACCTCCACGGGATCCGGGGCGGCAAAGTAGGCAGGGTGCACGCCGTTGGGAATGACGGCGACCCGCGAGTGCCAGGCGGGGAACACGACGGCAATGTCATGCCACGTGGATTCCGACACGGCCACCAGCCGGTGGGCGTAGGCCACGTGCCGCGCCACCCGGCGGAAGTAAATCTTGGCAGCCACCCGTCGCTGGTAGCCCGGGTACAAATACGGGATGAGGTCGTGCACGGTCACCACGGTGGGCACCGAAAGCGCGCGCGGCGGGTGCGCGAGATACGGCACGTGCACCACGTTCACGTCCGCGGCGGCGGCCGCCCGGGCGAGGCCGGTCGTCTCCCAGCGCCATTTGGCGCGGTGGCTCGGCCGCGGGGTGGGCGCGAGACCCAGGCCCGGCACGGACGGATCCAGCCGCTGGCCCGCATGCCCGAGTGCCACCACCGGCTGGCCCACCTGCTCGAGGCCGTACAAGAGGCCCTCCAGCACCTCTTCGGTGCCCGTGTGCTGACCGGCCAAGGCGGCCGTGTCCAAACCCACTGTGACGCTCATGCGACGGTCATGCGCCCTCGACCCCCTTCGGCGTGGACGGAGCCGCCGCGGCCGCCGACCGGGTCGTTCCCTCCCGCACGATGGCCGCGATTACCCCCATGGCCAGCAGCAGGGGGACGATGACGCCATGGTCGATCATGTAGTCGACCAGGTTGTGCACGCTAAAGGCGGTGAAGATGCCCAACGAGCCTACGGCGAGGGCATAAAACCAGGGATCCAGGCTGCCGAAGCGGCCCCAGATGGCTTTGACGGTTTGGGCGAACCAGCGGTACTGCAGCCAGACGATCGCCACAATCCCAAACACGCCAGTGTCAGCGCCGATTTCGAGATACAGGTTCGACGCCTGGGGGGGAACTCCGACCAAACCCTTCGGCATGCGGGTGGCGATCCAGTTGTGAAACTCGCCCATGCCGACGCCGGTCAGGAGGTGCTGACGGATGGCTGTCAGGGCCGACCGCCAAATCAAGAGACGCTGCTGGTTGTCGTACGAGTTGATGCCGTTGGTGATGGATGCGAGCCGTCCACCCACCGAGTAGTGCTTCGACTGAAGGAAGTGGATGTTGGGGGCGATGTGAATCTTGCCCAAGAGCGTCGCCACGCCAAACATCACCACGGGCATGGCGATGCCCCACCCAATGTACGGGGCCACCACGCTGCGCCGGTTGGCGTACACAAACAGCCCCATCAGCCCAATGGCCGCCACGTCCGCCACCCACGCTCCCCGCGAGAACGACACCCACACGCCCAGCGCCAGCAAGACAATGGTCCCGAGGAGCCACGGGCGGGCGCGGGGCGCCTTGGGCCCCAGGATGAGGATGGCGATGCCCAAGGGCAGCAACTGCTCCATAAATGCCCCAAACACATTGGGCTGGCCGTACGTGCCCGACGCCCGCACGTGGTCGGTGTACACCTGGAACGACGGCGGCCCGAGCGCCCACAGAAACTGGACGATGCCGTACACCGCCATGGCCGCACCCGAGACAAACAAAGCCAGCATGACCAGCCGCCAGGATTTGTGGGCGAGGCCCATATCCGCCGCCACCGCCACGATGACCACAAAAAATTCGACCAGCTCCAAGATCTTCACGGTGGCTCCCAAGCGCGACTGCGCGTGCACCAGCGACACCACCGCGAAAAACAAGAGCGCCACCAGCGGCGCGGCCCAGGCGCGGGGAAACACCCGCGCGGCCACCTGCTTCAAACCGACGTTACGATGCTTCCACAACAGCCCCAGCGCCATGACGATGGCCATCAGGTCCGAATAGTTGACACTGTGCCCGTGCAGCGTGAGGCCCAGCGGAATGCTGGCCACCAGCACAAAGGCGGCCAGCGACACGTCCAGCGCCGTGAAAGCGAGCCACACGTAGCCCGCAAAGAAGATGACCAAGCCCGGTGTGCGCACCAGCAGCGCCACCAGGATGCCGACTGCCATGATCACCAGCGGCCGGACGGCCACGCGAGGCAAGAGCCATCCACGCCCGCCCTCGGGCTCCAACGTCAGAGCCCCCTGTAGCTCGTTCGCTTCCCCGGATTCCATCAAGCATCCCACCCCTCTTGCTTGCACGTTCACAACAGCGATGCGGGGCGTTCCGCCACTCACCCGAGCGCGCCGGCGGCCTCCACGTAAACCTGGCGGGTGGCTTCGGCGGTTTGGACCCACGTGTGTTGGGCCGCCCGCTCGAGTCCCGCCGCGATGCGCGCCATGCGGTCCTGGGCCCCACCGTATACCAGCTCGTTCAGGCCGCGCAGGATGTCGTACACGTCGCGCGCGTCCACCAGCACGGCGGCGTCCCCGGCCACCTCACCGGTGGCCCCGCCCTGACTGGTCAGCACCGGGACGCCCGCCCCCATCGCCTCCAAAATCGGGAGCCCAAAACCTTCGTACAGCGAAGGGTAACAGAATCCGACCGATCCTTTGAGCCACCGCCACAAGTCGTCGCGGCCCACGTACCCCAGCATGGACACCCGACCACCCAGGCCCTGACGCCCGAGAGCCTGCCGCGCAGCGTCCAGCGGCGCGGTGAGCCACCCTCGGCCCCCGGCCAGCACCAAGTCCGGACCATCGGGATGGTCTTGAGCCAGCATACCGTAGGCCGTCAACAGACGGACCAGATTTTTCCTGGGCTCCAGCGTGCCCACGTACAGGAGATAGGGCCGCGCGGCGCGCATGGGGTCGACCGGCGGGGGCGGGGCGACCCCATGCGGCACCACGCGCACGCGCGCGGGATTGACCGCCAGCTGCTCCACCAAATCGCGCCAGATGGCGTGGGTGGGCACAATGATGCGGCTTGCGCGCGGCATGGATCGGCGCATGAGGGTTCGCTTGACCCGCCCGGTGAGGGCGGGGAAGGTTTCGGGATAGAGAAAGGCCGCCAAATCGTGGACGGTGAGCACCGACGGCCCCAGCGCCATGGCCGGCCGCTGATAGTCGGGGAAGTGCACCACATCGGGTGCGAGAGGACGGATGCGGCCGGGAAGCACCCGCCGTTCCACCCAGAGCCGGTGGGCGCTCCCGGCACCCGCGGCAATGAGGGGGATGCACCGGGCCGCGGGCAGGGACTGGCCAGCGGGGACGAACGCCGTCACGGTGTCTTCAGGAAAGCGCGCGGTGTAGGCGGCCACCAGGTGCGCGATGTACTGCCCGACGCCGGCCGGATGCGCGTCGTACTGGAGGGCATCCACCACCACCTGCATCAGGCGGAACCCCGCGCCAATGCCTCGGCCACCACCGCCTGATACCCCGCGCGGAAGTGGCTCACGTCAAAGGCGAGCGCCGCCTGGCGCAGGTGATGGTGGTCTAGGGGGAAGTAAGAAAGCCGCTCCACCGCGTCCACGAGGCTGTCCACGGTCTGCGCCCCAAACAGGATGCCGGTGTCGCCGTCCGCCACAATGTCCAAGGCGCCGCCCGCGCCGTACGCCACCACCGGAGTGCCGGCGGCCAGCGCCTCAGCCATGACGATGCCGAAGTCCTCTTCGCCGGGAAACCACAGTGACCGCGCGCTTTCCAACAGCGTGGCCGCCTCGCGGTCGGTGGGGGCGCCCACCAGCGTGACGGTGGGACCGGCCAGCCGGCTGAGCCGCTCGCGCTCGGGGCCGTCCCCGGCCACGATGAGGCGCAAGCCCAGGCGGTTGGCCGCCTCGACGGCCAAATCAAAGCGCTTGTAGGCCACCAGCCGCGACAGGACCAGGTGATAGTCCTGGCGTGGCGCGTCGGGGGTGAAACGGTCCACATCCACCGGTGGCGGCACCACGACGCTCGGGCGCCCATAGTGCGTCTGGATGCGGGTCGCCACTGCGTGGGAGTTGGCCATGAGGCGCGTGGGGCGCTGGGCGGCGGCGTAATCCCACCGGCGCAAGCGTGAGAACGTCGCCGACATCATCAGTCGGGCGGCCGGGCCGGCGTCTCGCCGATATGTAGCGTACAAATCCCACAGGTAGCGCATAGGGGTATGAATGTAGCTCACGTGTACGGCATCGGGGCGCGTCCGCACTCCCTTGGAGACGGCCGAGCAGTCAGAGAGCACCAGGTCAAAGTCCGTAAGATTCAGGCCTTCGATGGCGGCCGGCATGAAAGGCAGATACCGGCGGTACCACCGCCGGGCATAGGGCATGCGCGCCAACCGGCTCTGGACATGCACCCGGCGGGCCAGTCCCGGCGACAGGGCTTGGGGGTTGGCCAGCAAGGAAAAGATGGGGGCGTCCGGATACAAATCGGCGACTGCTTCCAGCACCCGTTCCGCACCACCCATGGTGAGGAGCCAGTCGTGCACCAGCGCCACGCGCACGCGTTCCCCTCCCACCAGCGTGTTCTGCCGGTATCCTACCACCCCGCGCCTCCTCATCCCGCCTGTCCGGCATCCAACGGCGGGCCGATTCACCCGCCCGGTGACCGGGGGTTCCCGTGATCCCGCCTCCGTGGCCCGTAGCCAGGCAGCTGGACCGGCGGCCGCCGTCCACCCTCAAGCGAGCGCCGGGGTCGAGAGCCCCGCGGCCCGGGTGCGTTGTGGCCCTGGCGCAGGAGAGACGCGAGTCCCGTCGCACCCCAAGGGTGCCCGGCAGCGGCCACCGGCGCTGCCGTGATGCCGATGTGCATCGTCGTCTGGATGCTCGTGGTCCCGATTCCGTGGCGCTGTGCTCCGGCACCTGGGCAACAAGTCATCCGCCCTCCCAAGAGAGCGGATTACCTACCGCTTAAGACGCTCGGCAGGGATCCCTTCCGGTTCCAACGGCAGGTTGCGCGCGCGCCGTCCCCCCACACCGGGGGCGGCGGTTCTTTTGCACCATAGCGCCAGCGCTGCAAGAGTTTGGTGGCGCAATGCTAAAACATGTGGGGTCGAGCGGCAGGCAGAACCTTCGGCACGTCTAATTCGTGAAAGGCGGACACCGGCGACAGAGCGTGCGGCCGCTCTCCCTGCGTTGCCCCGAGCCAGCCCTCACGACCGAGAAGGCGGCTTCTAAGATTCCAGCGGCCTATCCGGCACTAGCCCACGCCATCGCGTGAAAGAAAACGTGCGGACGCGCATCTGCCGAGGCGGCGCGCCGCCGAAGGCTGCCCTTGACGCAGACGCTCCGCCGGTGGCGGCGGAGCTCGGGGCCTTGGCCACAGGACCCACCGTTCACCGACGGGGACGTCGAGGGGTGCCACATCAAATTCAAGCGCCAAAGACGGCAGAGTGACGGGTTCCGCCATCGAGACCGCGATCGTCGGAAGATTTTGCTGGGACTCTATTCCCGGACCAGATCCCCCTGGATTTAAGAGAGCCGATCGTCGGCGGGATCAAACGGTCGGCGGCGATAAAGGCGGCCGCCTCGGCGCCAGGCGCCGAGGCCGGTGAACCGGTGTCACGGCCCTAAGACGCAGCTCAAGGGCGGGCCCGAGCGGTCGACCGGCTGGACGGTGGGGCCGTACCAGACGGCGCGCACGAGGCTTGGGTGAAGGCCGCCATATCGCACTTCCAGCACAATTCCACTCGTGGCACCGGCCATGCTCAGGTCCTGGGCCTTCGGTGGGGTGGTGACGGCCACCAAGCCCACCGCGCGGTCCTCGTGGGCGGCTGGGCTCGGAAACATAACCACGTAGCGGTTGTGGCCGTGGGACATGTCCTCCAGCATAAACTGGATGCCGGACGGCGCCGACCAGTTGTCCTGAATGTGGTTGTGGTAGAAGTAGTCCCACGGGACCCACGTCAGCGGACTGAACGAGGTGACCAGGACGCCACTTTTGATGTGGTGTGCATTCAGGATGGCAAGCGTGCGCGATGCCAGGGAGGCGTCCAGCCGACCCGAGGCCCGATAGGCCACCAGGTCCTGTGCGCGCAGGTTGGCACCCATCAAAAGCGCCACCGCCAGCAAAAAGCCGGTGGCGGCGGCCACGGCGTCCCGCCCGGGCCACGCCCGCCGTGCCAGCATCAAAAGCCCTTCGAGTACGGCGGCGGCTCCAAACGCCGCGAGCGCCATGGAGCGGGTGGACACCCATCCGTACTGCGCCAACAGCCACGTGAAGTAGGACAGCCCCCACACCGCGACCCCCACCGCGACCCAGGACCACCCAGGACCCTCCGGCGCCCGGCGCGCGGCCCGGGCCACCGCCCATCCCGTCAAAGCCGCGAGCGGCAGAGCCGCCGCCCACCACCAGCCCGACACGCGCCAGACGATGAGCGACTCGTGGGTGGCGGCTTTCAGGATGACCGTCCACAGCGCCACAACTTGGGGGACGACCAGACGGAGCTCGGTCAGGGCCTCGGCCAGCGAGTGTACAGCAACGTGACCGTTGGCGGCCATCTCAGCCCGGTGGGCCAGGTACCAGCCGGCCGTGGCGGCCAGCGCCGCAGCGCCCGGCGCGACTATCTGCCAAAAACGGCGGCGGTTGACCCATCCGAACAAGAGCAGGAGGGCCGCCACGACGAACCACGCCTGCTCGTAGCACAGATCGCTGACTAAGAACGCCAGAAAGGCCGCACCCACCCAGATCCACGTGCGGCGGCGGGAGACCGCCCGGAGAGCAAGTACGAGCGCCCAAAAGCCCAGCACCCCGAAAAACAGCATGGCCACGATGCCCGTGCTCCCCACGAGCCAGTCCTGGCCCTCGACGGCCCCGGGGAAAAACAGGATGGCGGCCGTGCCCCACCAAAACGGCTGGCCGGTTAGGCTTTGGACGAGGCGCCGCGTCAGGATCGCGGTGACGAACATCACCGCGAGCATAAAAGCCCAGGGAACCGCCAGATGCGGCCAGAAGCGGGACCACAGCATGACGTCAGCCATGAACGACAGGGGCCGCGACGCGTACAGATAATGCGCCAGGTAGAGGCCCCAGGGTGCCCCGCACGCCCAGGTGGCGGCGCGGCCGATGTAGAACCAGTCGTCCAGCTGCGGGCGATAGCTGAGGCCGTTCACGCCGTTGGCCAGCACCCACAGCGCCGCCAGCCCACCTTCAGCCGCCCAGGCAGCGCGCAGGCCGGGTACCTGGGCCCCATTCAGTGCCTTCATGCTATCGCCGCCTTGTCTGATCGCGAGCCGATGTTCGCCCAAGCATAGGGGTTGTCCGCGGCCACGGGTCAGCGTAAGCCGGCGCTGCAACACGGGTCAAGGCTATACCACGATGGGGCCGTTAGGCAGAGCGTCAGGCTACGTCGTCCGACGATGCACCGGGCGGCCTCTCGGGCCCCGTTGCGCGGTCCGACTGGGAAGCTCCTGCGCCCCCCAGATCCGTGCCCCTCAGCCGGCTGAGTGACTGGGGGCGCTGCCCGCGGCCATCGGCACCGCCCGCTCCTCGCGCAACACCTCCAGGTATTCGGCGTCGTCGTTCACGGCCCACAGATCGTGCCGCCCGCCCATCAGGTTGCGGGCGGCCAGAAAGCCGGTCATCATAGCGTGGTCCTGGTTGTTGTACCGGTGCATCCCGTTGCGGCCCACCACCTGCACGTTCTCGGCCACACGCGCCAGCTCGGCGACCAGTCCGGCCACGCGGTCGCGGTAGCCGTCGTCGTAGACCGGATAGGCTTTGGGCACCCGCACCACCGTGCCGTCCATCACGCGGGCCTGGGGCAAGAGGCCGATGTGGTGGAGCTCCCGCTCGCCCAGCGCCAACAACTCCTGGTCTGACAGCGACCACAACCCGTCCCCCTCGAAGCAGAAGTACTCCATTCCAAAGCACGTGGTGTGGGGGTGGGGCACCATCTCTGGACTCCAATTTTTGAAGTTTTGAATGCGGCCCACCTGGACGCCGGGGTCGTGCACGTAAAGCCATTGGTCGGGTGAGGCAAAAGACTGGTCCAGCATCAGCACCACCGTAAGAAAGTCGCGGTAGTGCAGCGCTTCGCCCGCGCTGCGGAGCGAGGGTGGGGCGCTGGGGCCCAGCGCCCGCACCAGCGACCGGAGCGGCATCGACGAGATGAACGCGTCGGCTCGAACCGAGCGCTCGCGGCCGGCCCCGTCGCGCACCACCACCTCCCGCACTCGGTGGTTGTGCGTCTGGAAGCCCACGACTTTGGCATCCATCACCACGTCCCCGCCGGCCGCCACGATCTGGTCCCGGACCCGCTCCCACAGCATGCCGGGTCCCAGGCGGGGATAGCGAAATTCTTCAATGAGCGTCTTGATTTCCCCCGATCGGCGGGCCCCCAGCGCCTTCTTGGCCGCCTCGCGGATGGCGGTGCCCATGCTAAGGCCGCGGATGCGCTGTGCGGCCCAATCGGCGCTGATGTCTCGGCAGTCCATGCCCCAAACCTTTTCCGTGTAGGTTTTGAAAAACATCCGGTACAGGCGCTCCCCAAACTGGTTGACGACCCACTCTTCCAGATTGGTGGGATTGGCGGTGGGATGGGCCTTGGCGCGCGCATAATCCCGAAGGCACCGGGCCGATTCCCCGGGCCCCAGGTTTTTGAGCGTGTTGGCCAGAGACAGGGGGTAGTCGTAAAATTTGCCGCCGTAGAAAATGCGGGACGACCGCTGGCGGGTGATAAGGTCCTCGCCCAGCATGCGGCGCCAGAACGCTTCCACCTCTTGACTCTTGGAGAAAAATCGGTGTCCGCCGATGTCGAAGCGATACCCATGGTATTCCACGGTGCGGGAAATGCCGCCGACAAATGTTGGGTCCTGCTCGAACACCGTCACCTGGCGTCCGTGGGTGGCCAACTCGTACGCCGCGCTGAGGCCGGCCGGTCCGGCGCCCGCCACTACCACCGCATCCATTGATTTGCATTCCCCTTTGCTTGGGCACCTGAAGTGTGGAACGCCCACATTGTAGCAGTCCGGATCGACAAGATGCGTCATCCCTGGCGAACGCGGGCGGCGGGAATTGCGGCCGGCGCACATCTGATGGGCGGTCCCCCGGCATGGGGGACGGGCTAGGCGTCGGCTTGACCCCTTCCATGAGCATCCTTACACTCGTCGACAGGATTCCCCGCGCGGCGGGGCGGCGCGGGACACCGGATCGACTAGGCGGGAGGGCGAAGAGGGGTGGAAGAGCGGCTCCGTCCAGATACTGACGATGATGCCGAGCTGCTGTTTCACTGGCATCGCTACCAGGTGGCGGCGCCGCTGACGCAGGGTCGCTTCGTGCTGGACGTGGGGTGCGGGGACGGCTACGGGGCGGCCCACCTGGCGGAGGTCGCCTCGGACGTGGTCGCGGTGGATGTGGACCCGGCGGTGGTGGACCGGGCGGCGGCGCGGTACGCCGCGCCCGGCTTGGCCTTTCGCCAGGCGTCCGCCACGTCCCTGCCATTTTCGGAGGGGACGTTCGACGTCGTCGTGGCATTCGAGGTGCTCGAGCATCTTGACCTGGCCGCCCAGCCCCTGTTTCTGGCTGAGTGTGCGCGCGTCCTGAAGCCGGACGGGCTGCTGTTGCTGTCCACGCCGGACCGCACGCGGACCGAGGACTTTGGGGACCCGAACCCCCACCACCTCCACGAGCTCACCGCCGCGGAGCTGGCTCTAGCCCTGACGGCCCAGTTTCCCCACGTCCGCCTTTGGCGACAGGAGCTGGCGGCCGGAAGCCTGTTGTGGGAGCCCGACGGGGTGCGCCGCGAGGGCACCATGTGGGCCGTGGCGCTCACCGAAGACGCCTCTACGCCCGCTCCCCCGGGATGTGACACCCACCTCACGCTGGTGGCGGCGGCCGGACGGCAGGAATCGGCAGTCGCCGCGGTGCGCCTCGATGGATTTTTGACGGAGCGCAGCCGGCGCCTTTTGATGCGCCTCTGGGGGCGGGTGGGCGAACTGGGCGAAAGCCTCGATGCCGAGCGGCGCGCCCTGGAGAGCACCACACACGAGGTGCAGCGGCTCACGGCGCTGTCGGAAGAGTGGCGTGAGGAGCGCGAGGCGCTGTGGCGCGAAAACTCCCTCCTGGCCGAGCGGGTGCTGACCGTCGATCGGCTGGAGGAGGAGCTGGCGGAGGTGCGCGCCACGCTGGAGCAGCTCGATGCGGAGCAGCCGCGCCTAAGGCAGCAGGCCGAGCGGCTCGCAGTGATTGAGGCGTCGCGGGGCTGGAAGCTGGTGGACCGCTATTGGCGCCTCATGGACCGCGCGGCGTGGCTACAGCACCTGCGTCATCCCTTTCACGGCCCAACCGACCCGCCCCCGCCGCTGTGAAGGTGGTGTTGCTGACCCGCGAGTTTCCCCCATTTTTTGGTGGCGGCATCGGCACGTACGCGGCGCTGACCGTGGAGGTGCTGGCGGACATGGGGCACCAGGTGGCGGTGCTGGTGCGGGACTCGGGCGTTGCGAGCCCCGCGCTCCAGGTGGATGTGCCCCGGCCCGGCGTATCGCTGGTGCGCTTTGGCGACGGCCTGATGCCCCCCGCGGCCGCGGCCATGCAGGGTTTGGCACGGGAGGCGCGCCAGTACGAGCGGGCGCTTTTGGACTGGATGGACCAGGCGGGCCGGCCCGACGTGGTGGAAAGCCAGGACTGGGGTGGGCTCGCCTACTTTGTGCTGGCCGAGAAGCACGCGTTGCATCCGGCCTTCAAGGACCTGCCCGTGACTGTCACCGTGCACGGCCCCAAGTTTTTGGTGGACCGCTATGAAGAAGAGCCGCTGTACCAGCTGCCAGGGTACTGGGTGGGCTGGATGGAGCGCTCAGTGCTGCGCCAGGCGGACCACATTGTGTTTCCGAGCGCCTACGTGCGCGACCGGCTGCGCGAAGACCTGACTGGTCTCGACGGAACGGTGTTGCGAAATCCCCTGCGACTGCCGCCGGTGCCCAAAGACCCGCCCCGCGATCGGTCCACCGTGCTGATGCTGGGTCGCTATCAGTTGCACAAAGGCGTGCTCGAGCTGGTCCAAGCGATGGATCAGCTGTGGACGCGCGGCGCCGAACTGAAACTGCAGGTGCATGGGCGCGACGCCTGGTCCCACATTCTGAACTCATCCCTGCGAAGCTATCTGGCACGGCGCTATGCCCGATGGGTGGACCGCGGCGTGCTCTCGCTCGGCGGACCCCTCCCCCCGTCCGCGGTGGCCGAGAAGCTGGCTTCGGCGGGGGTGGTGGCGCTGCCGTCCCGGTTTGAGACCTTGCCGTATGCGGCGCTGGAGCCGATGGCCCACGGGCGGGTGCTGGTGGCGTCGGATGCCGGGGGCCACCGGGAGCTGGTGCGGGCGGGGGAAAATGGGTGGCTGGCGCCGGCGGAGGATCCGCCGGCCTTCGCGGCGGCGCTGGAGGCGGCCCTCGAGGCGCCGGACGCGGCGTGGGCCCAGATGGGGCAGGCGGCCCGGGCCACCGTGGCGGCAGAGTGTGACCCCCAGACGGTGGGAGCGGCCAAAGTGGCGCTGTGGGAGCGGGTGGCGGCGGCGGCCGGGCCGCGGCGGCGGTACCCGTTTGTGCGGCCGCTGCCGCCCCAGCCGGTGTCGCCGGCCCCGGCGACGCTGTCCGTGGTGATGCCGCACTACAACATGGGGCGGTATGTGGGGGAGGCGGTCGCCAGCGTGCTGGGGGCGACGCGGCCCCCTGACGAAGTGGTGCTGGTCGAAGACGGGAGCACGGACGCGGCCAGTGTGGCGGAGGTGTACCGGCTGGAGGCGGCGGACCCGCGGGTGCGGGTGGTGCGGGGGCCGAACCGGGGACTGGCGGCGGCGC
>JAJZWS010000047.1 GCA_021846565.1 Bacillota bacterium | reverse complement strand
CCGCAGTTCCTGCAGCATTTCCAGCACCAGCTGGGCCTTCAGGGTCGGGGAATATTGCTTTCTCATCGTTTGCGAGTGTACCGCGACAGGGACTTCGGGGCCTGTCTAAATTCCTGGGTCCACTATACCCGCAATGGCGGGACCCCAGCCGCGGTGCACCGTGCGTTGACCGCTTGGCGGCCGAGGATCCGACCGGCTTGCTGATCCTGCACCACGCGGCGGCCGAACTGATGGCCGATCCCTCGGCACCGTGGGGCCAGTCGCTCACGGATTGGCATGCTCACACCCGAGTCGCCCTAGGTCGGGCCGGCTGGGCGCGGTGGCTCCTCAATACGCGCTCCGTCTGGGCAAAAGCCCGACCGAGTTTATCCGAGACGCTTCAACGCCGTAGCGGCATTCGATGGCCATGCGGAAATCGAGTATGGGATCCGCCGCCCTGCCGACTCAGAGCCGCAGAATCCCGTATCGAACACTGAGTTACAGCCTTGATGCCGAGCTGGCTTGCGTTTATCTACCGTGTGGATCCTGACGTCGACAGCTCCGCATGGAAGGGGCTTCCGCCTTGCGAGTCCCCCATCCGTGGCTGACCGCGCTAGACGCACCCGTGATACCGGTTCCTCGCATCGGGCCGAACCCGACCGCGGGCGGCGATGCGGTATGATGCCGGCCGAGATGCCCCCACGCTCTCCCGATCGAGGTGATGTCGTTGTTGAAAGGCTTGTCCGAAAACCCCGCGCCCCCATCCCTGATGTACACCGTGGACTGCACCGACCCGTCCCGTCATGTATATCGGGTGTCGCTGGCCCTATCCGGCCTCGCCCCCGGCCCCCACCGCCTCACCCTTCCGGTGTGGGCAGGCGGCTACGAGATTGAGAATTTCTCCCGCCACGTCTTTGACCTGGCGGTTCGCGACCCCAAGGGCGAGCCGGTGCCGGTGGACAAGGCGTCCAAGAGTACGTGGGTCTTTGATGCCGCATGCGACACGGCCACCGTGACGTACGCGGTATACGCGTTTGACCTGGGCACCACCCGAAGCCACCTGGATGACACCCACGCGTACTGGAACGGCGGCACGCTGTTTTTTTACCTGGACGATGACAAGGACCGGCCGGTGGCCGTTCGAATCTTGGCGCCGCCCGGTTGGTATGCCTCCACCGCGCTCTCGCCTGACCCCGACGGCCCGATGCGGTTCCACGCGGCGAACTACGACGAGCTGGTGGACTCCCCGGTGGAGGTGGGCACGCACCGCCGGTTCACGTTCACCGTCGCGGGCAAGCGCCACACCATCGCGCTGTGGGGTGAGGGGAACCAGGACGACGCCCGGCTGGTGCGCGACACGCGCCGCATCGTGGAGGCAGAGGCCAGCCTGTTTGGCAGTCTGCCGTATCCGTACTACACGTTTATCTTTCACATCACCGAGCGGAGCACCGGGGGACTGGAACATAAGAACTCGACCACCTGTGGTTTTGAGCGGTTCACGTTTCAGCCGCAGGCGCGCTATCGGCGGGCTTTGTCGCTCATCGCGCATGAGTTTTTCCACCTGTGGAATGTCAAACGCATCCACCCGGACATGCTGGGGCCGTTCGACTACACCCAGGAAGTGCACACGCATCTCCTGTGGGCCATGGAGGGATTCACCAGCTACTACGCCGCGCTGCTGCTGCGGAGGTCGGGCCTCTATTCGGTGGCGGATTATCTGGAATTGCTGGCGGACGACATCAAGCGCTACGAGAGCCAGCCCGGCCGCTTCGTGACGGATCTGGCCCGGTCCTCGTTTGACACCTGGCTCGGAGAGTACCATCCCAACGCGGACGCCCCCAACCGGGCCATGTCCTACTACCTGAAAGGGAGCCTGGTCGGCCTCGTCTTGGACCTGGAGATTCGCCGCGGCACCCGCGGCGAAAAGTCCCTTGACGACGTGCTGCGCCTCTTGTTTGAGCGCTACGGCCAATTTGACCAGGGATTTCCCGAGCGCGTGTATCAGGAGACCGCGGAGGAAGTGGCGGGTGGTTCTTTGGCCCAGTTTTTTGGCCGTTATATCAACGGGGTGGATCCCCTGCCGCTGGACGCGCTGCTGGCCACGGCAGGTCTCTCCCTCACCCGCCGCACGACGGCGCCGGGTGAGGGAAAAAACGGCGACGCCGCGCCCCACGCCTGGCTCGGCGTCAGCACGCGGATGGAACAGGGCCGACCGGTGGTGCGTACGGCCTACGACCCTGGGCCGGCCGCGGGGGTCCTGGACGCAGGCGACGCGCTGGTGGCTTTGAACGGGATTCGGATCCCAGATGCCGACGCCTTATCCGAACGGGTCGCCGCCAACCACCATCCGGGGGATCGCGTGGAGCTCTGCGTCTTTCGCCGCGACCGCCTGATCACCCGCACCCTGGAACTGGGGACGGCCCCGCCGAACCAGTATCGGGTTCAGAGGGTGGCGCGTCCGACCGCGGGTGAGCGGGCCACCTACGAGGGGTGGCTGGGATCGGAGTGGCCCCGTGATGATGCCTGACGGGTTGCCCCGGTGCGACTGGGCGTGGAGCGACCCCCTGTCCCTTCGTTATCACGACGAAGAGTGGGGCGTGCCGGTCACCGAGGACCGACGTCTGTTTGAGTTTCTGGTACTGGAGGGGGCGCAGGCCGGCTTGAGTTGGCGCACCGTGCTGGCCAAGCGGGACGCGTACCGGAAGGCATTTTTTGGGTTCGACATCGACCGCGTGGCCCAGTTTATCCCGGCCGACGTCGACCGTCTGTTGAACAACCCGGACCTCATCCGCAACCGCGCCAAGCTGGCCTCGGCCGTCCACAATGCCCAGTGCGCGGTGGAGCTGGCGGCCACAAACCGTTCCTTGCGCGAACACCTGTGGGACTTGGCGGGCAACGCGTCCCTCATCAACCGCTGGGAACGGGCCAGCGACGTGCCGAGCCAAACCGCTCGGTCCCTCGCCATGAGTCGGGACTTGAAGCGCCGCGGCTTTCAGTTTGTCGGCCCTACCATCTGCTATGCCTTCATGCAAGCCACCGGCATGGTGCAGGATCATCTGGTGGGGTGCTTTCGCCACGCCGCACTGTCACCATCTAAAGGCAGCGAAGCGCTTCAGTGGTCAGTCGAAAAATTTCAGGGGCAAACTGAGGTACCGTAAAGCCAAGGTGCCCACGGGCCGATCCAAACACCAGTCCCTTGCGGAATAACGGTGGCGTCCGAGGCACCGGCGCAGGCGTCGTGATGCATTCTTTTTGGCCAGCGTGGGAGCACTTTCTGGACCGCGTGGGCAAGTGCGCCGGAATACGTAGCTGCCGCCCCACGGCATGGGGATCGAGCTGCATATGCCGGGCCTTTCCCTCACGCGAGGGCGGGATCCCTGGTCGATGCACAGCGAGCCATTTGAGCCCGGGAGGTTGGCCGGCCATTCGCGGACCGCGTGCCCAGCATGGGGGGGTCTCTCGTACGAGCATGGGGCCGCGAGGTCCGATCCTGATTCGGGTGGCGGGTCGGTTGTGACCCGTGGGGACAAGGGGCGCGTTGATGTACAGCACAGGGAACGACGCGGTGACCGGTTGGCGCTCGCAGAGCGGGGTCACCGCCTTGGGCGACGCCAAAGACCTGGCAGAGCACCTGCCGGGCAACCTGGCGACGAGGCGGTCGGTGAGCCCGCGGCTGGTGGCGCACTATGCCGCCGATGCCGAGCATGGTTCGGTGCAGGGACCCCGCCTCGGTGAGGTCGACACACGATACGCGGAGGACCTGTGGTCCAGGGTCCGCGAGCTGGGCCATCCCATCCGACCTGGGAGCAGCGGGTGGTGGAGTGCTGCCGAGACTTTGCGGTGCGGTATGTCTACGAAGCGCGGAGCCGACGTGGCGACTTTGGGGCCCATTTCTGTCAACACAAATCTGTCCAGCGGAGTGTGCAGCACCGCACCGGACCAGCGCCGCGCAATCGGTTGTGGGGGACGGTTCTATACGGAACAAATGGAGACCGGGGCGTTGGTGAGCCTTCAAACCGTATGCCACGGTACGGATGCGTCGGAACCGAGACTACGTGACGGGGTTGGCGGCACCGGCCTCCTGAAAGCGCAGGGCTTGGCGGCAAAGCAGCGGTGGATGCGCAGATCGGCTGTGAGCTCAGGGTGGAAGCTCGAAGCCAAAATCGGCCCCTATTCTACCAAGACCGGCTCGTCGTCGAGCTGCCCCCGCATGTGCACCGCGGAGCCAGCCATCCATGTACAGGGCGGACGGGTCCGCCGGGGCTGCGTCCTGCAGTTCATCCAGGCTAGTGCGAGGCCGGGCCCGCCCAAGCGCTCGAGGTTCCGTGCCGTTTCCACGAACAACTCGGGAAGGTCCACGTCCAACCGGCCGGTGTCGGCGATGCCACTGGGCGGTGTCCGGTCCACCCCGACGCTCCACAGCGACGTCAGGTGAACGCTTAAACTAAAGGCCCGGACGACCGAGGCCAAGTGGCCAAAGGCTTCGTGCGCTCGGTACGCGCGGCTCAAGGGGCGCATCACCCGTTGGATCGCGCGGGCGGGGGAGGGCCCGACGGCCTTTCCGGCGGGACGTCCACCCATCCGATCGCCCCGCCCTGCTGCGCCGCCTCAGCTCCGCGCTTGCCGGTGTACGGTCTTGCCTACACCGTCCAAGCCGATCCGCATGCGACCGCTCTGCCCGATCCTGGGCCAGCCAACCAAGCGTCCAGGTCCTCGTCACGCCCCGCCAGTTCCGGGAGCTTCACGCCGGCTCCCGGCGCGTAGGGATTTTTCATCACGCCGTCGCACCAGGACGCATCAGGATATGCCTTGTATCGGACATTTCCCATAGGGGCCGATAAAACCCGAAGCGTCGCCGCGCGGGCCGACGGCGACCGGCGCCTCGCTTGCGCCACGGTGCGCTATCATGGCGGCGGAAGAGCCTTGTCCCGTCGGGGGCGATCTGCCCAGAGACTTGGCTGCGCACATGAACATAGCTCCCGCGCGCCCCGTGCCCCCAGGGCGGCCCAAATTCCCCGCGAGAGGATGGTTGCCGATAGTGAACCCCAAGCGATACGAGGACATCACGTTTGACCACCTCGCCCAGTTTCCCAAGCCGGGGGCCGTGGTGCCGACCCAGATTCAGTTTGCCCCGGACAACCAGAGCGTGTCGTACCTGCTGCCCCAAGAAGGGTCGCCCGCGTTGCAACTGTGGGTATACGACCTGGCGCGGGGTGAGAGCCACATTGAGGCGGCGCCGCCGGCGGCGGGGCAGTACTCGTTGGAAGAGGAGTTGCAGCGCGAGCGCGCCCGCATGATGTGGGAGGGATTCACCGGCTATCAGCACGTGGGCGATACGTGGTTGCTGCGGCATCAAGGAGCCTTGTGGATAAAACGCGGCGCGGGTCCCGTTACCCGGGTGGACGGCTCGGACGGTGCCACCGACCCGGAGCTTTTGGCGGACGGGCGCCGGGTCGTGTTTGTCCGCCACAACGACGTCGAGCTGCTGGACTTGGACACCGGCGCGTACCGCCCGCTCACCACGGGCGCCGTGAGCCCGGTCACTCACGGGGTGGCCGAGTTCGCCGCCGAGGAAGAGCTGGGCCGGCGCCGCGGATACTGGCCCAGCCCGAACGGCGCCTGGCTCGCGTTCGAAGAGGTCGACAGCACGGACGTCCCCTGCTACCCCATCACCCACCAGGGCGGCGACGATGTGTGGCTGGAGGAAGTGGCGTACCCCTTTGCCGGGCGGGCCAACGTGCGCTGGCGTCTAGGGTTCGTGACCATGGACGGCGACAGCGCAGCCGCCCCCCGCTGGGTCGGGGTGGACTGGCCCGATGGGTACATTGGCCGCGTTCAGTGGACCCCGGCCGGTGAGTTGGCGGTGCTGTTTCTGCCGCGTGACAACCGGTCCTTCGAGTGGTGGCGCATCGACCCCACGACCGGGCACGGTCAGCTATGGTGGCGCGAGACGGGCGACCCGTGGGTCAACCTGCCGCACGGGCTGGTGTTTTTGGAAGGCGGCGACGTCGTCTACGACAGCGAGGAGACCGGCTTCCGCCACCTGTATCGGCGGTCGGGGGACGGCCAGGTCACGGCGCTCACGTCGGGAGCTTTCGTCGTCACCGAGCTGAACCGCGTGGACGAAAAGCGACAGGTGCTGTATTGCACCGCCACCAAAGCCAGCCCCACTGAACGCCAAGTGTACCGCGTGAGCCTCGCAGGCGGCGAAATGACGCCGATCACCACGGAGGCGGGCATCCACACGGCGGTGGTCAGTCCGGATGGCACCTGGATGGTGGATCAGGTGTCGACGCGCCAACACGCGCCCGAAACGTATCTGGTGAGCCTGGAGGACACAGGCGACCGCCGCCTCCTCCACCGGCCACCTGACGCCACCGCTGAGGCTTTGGGGCTCACGCCCCCGGAGTTGGTCACGCTCACCGCCGCCGATGGAGAAACCACGCTGTACGGCGCGGTGTACCACCCCAAGGGTCGCCCGGCAGGTCACAAGGCGCCGGTCGTCGTGTCGGTGTATGGCGGCACCCATGCGCAGACCGTCACGGACAGCTGGATGCTCACGCTGGATCTCCAGGCCCAGTATCTCGCCCAGAACGGCTACCTGGTGTTCAAGCTGGACAACCGGGGGATGTACAACCGGGGCAGCCGCTTCGAGGGGGCCCTGCATCGGCGGTTCGCCACGGTCGAAGTGGCCGACCAGGTGGCGGGCGTCCGCTGGCTGGTGGAGCACCACGGCGCGGATCCGGAGCGCGTCGGCGTCACCGGGTGGAGCTACGGCGGATACATGACCCTGATGCTGATGATGCAGGCCCCGGACGTGTACCGGGCGGGCGTGGCCGGCGCACCGGTCACCGACTTCCGCGGGTACGACACGGCGTACACCGAGCGGTACATGGACACGCCCCAGGACAATCCGGATGGCTACCGCCACGCCACCGTCATGGAGCACGTGGCCAACTTGAAGGGCGACCTCTTGATCGTACACGGCATGATTGACGAAAACGTGCATTTCCGGCACACCGCCCGCCTCATCGAGGCGCTGATTGCCGCCGACAAGGACTTTGGTCTGGTGGCGCTGCCCTCGTCCCGGCACTCGGCACGCGGCGAGGCTGTGAACCGCTACCGCGCGCGACGCACCCTCGAGTATCTGATGCAGCACGTCTGACAGGACCCCGGGCATGAACGCCCCGCGCCGCCCAGTGCGCGGGGCGAAGGCGTCTCACCCCGGTGGGGCAGCTTATAGTGGACCCGGGAATTTAGACCGGCCCTGAAGTCCCTGTCGCGGTACACTCGCAAGTGATGAGAAAGCCACATTCCCCGACCCTGAAGGCCCAGTTAGTGCTGGAAATGCTGCCGGAACTGCGGCCGGTGACGGCGATGGCGACCGAGTATGGGATCGCCCCCCGGCTGTTACATCGGTGGCGGCAGGCGGCCGTCGACCACCTGCCGGACCTGTTCGCGGACCCGGCCGTCGCGGCCCGAGCGGCTCGCCGCTAGGCCGCGCGGGTCGAGCCGCTGTATGCCCCGATTGGTCGGCTGACCACCCAGGTAGCCTGGCTCAAAAATCTGGCCTCGACCCGGACGCCTGAGGCGCGGCGGGCGCTGGTGGGCCAGGCGGATCCGGTGTGGTCGGTGCGTACCCCAGCGCCGCTGGTGGGGGTCAGCCGGGCGAGCCGCTACTACCGGCCCCGCCCCCCGCAGCCCGCGACCGTGGCCCTATATCACCGGATCGACGAACTCTACACGGCGACCCCGTTTGACGGGTCGCGCCGACTGACCGTGGCGTTGCGCCCGGAGGGCTATGCGGTGCATCGGAAACGGGTGCAGCGCGCCATGCGGGCGATGGGGATCCCGGGCCTCGCCCTGGGGCTCGCCCCATCCGGCCCACGCGGTGTATCCCGATTGGCTACGGGGGGTGATGGCCGCGTACCCCCATCACGTGGGGGGCATCGATATTGCCTATATCCGCCTCCGCGGCGCGTGGCTCTACTTGGTGGCCATCCTGGACGGGTTCTCGCGGTATATGGTGAGTGGGGAGCTGTCCGAGACCTTCTCGCTGCCGTTTGTGCAGCAGGCGGCCGAGCGCGCCCTGGCGCACCGGGAGGAGAACCGGCCACGCTACGCCTTCAGTCACGACACCGCCCGGCCCCGGGCAGGCGGGCGCTTGTGTCGATACCGGTATTCGTGACTCACCGCTCCCTTGAAGTGGTCCGCCTCCGGAATAAACGCGACGCGCTCAAAGGCCAGCCGCTCCAACAGCCGCCAGGACCCTACCCCCAAACCCCACCCCAACCAGCAGCGACAGCCCCATAAGCCGTGCCGCGGGCAAATACAGATGCCACCAAACGGCCGCCGTGTCAGACGGGCTGGCCATCCACGAGCTGGCCGCGATCCAGAACACCGCCCGCGCCACCGCGGCCCGGAGAAAAAATCGATCCGCCGGGCCTCAGTGCCCTACCCAGTACACCAGACCCACGCCAGCCGCTATGGCGGGAATAGCGATAACGGGTATGACGCCACTTGGAACGACGGTTGGCATGGTCACCTCACAATGATCGGAATGATCGGAATGATCGGACCAACGCCGACGGGCACGCCGCCCGCCGCACGGATTCACGTGGCCAGGGTTGGTGAGCATTGTAGCCGCCGCGGGCGTGGGCGGCATCCCTACCGGACGATTTAACGTCCTCGGCATCAAGCCGCCGGGCCGAACCGAAATGATATATCATGGGGTTGGCTTGGCATTTGCAGATGGCGCCCCCCGGTGGGTTGCCCTCCGTGGCCCGTGATTGACGGATGCGGTCGGCAGGAGGGGCAGCGGTCACGCCGAATCTCAGGCGCAAGGGGGGCGACCGCTCACGAACGCACCACCGGCAAAGCTATCGGTGATCATTCCGGTGTTCAACGAAGCGGCGACGTTAGAGACGCTGTTGCAGCGCGTCCGGACAGCGGCCGCGGGTATAGACGGCATCGGGTCATTCGAACTCATCGCGGTGGACGACATGTCTTCGGACGAGAGCCCCAGCATCCTGCGCGAACAAGCGGCGACACATCGCGACATGCTGGTCGTCTTAAAGCGTGTGAACCGCGGCAAGGGCAAAGCTATCCAGGAAGGCCTCAAGTACGCCACCGGAGACATCATCCTGATCCAGGACGCCGACCTGGAATATGACCCCGCCGACTACCCCCGGCTCGTGGCGCCCGTGCTGGCCGGCGAAGCGGTGGTGGTTTACGGGTCGCGGTTTCTGGGCAAAACCGTCCGCATGCGCCCGCTGAGCCGGATCGCGAACCTCACCCTCACGGGCTTCACGAACCTGCTGTACGGCACGCGGCTTTCTGATATGGAAACGTGCTACAAGGTGTTCCGCGCCGACTTGGTGCGCTCGATTCCCCTGCGCGCGCGTCGATTTGACTTTGAGCCCGAAGTCACCGCGAAGATTCTGCGGCGCGGCGTCTCCATCCTGGAGGTGCCCATCAGCTACCACAGCCGCACCAAAGAGGACGGCAAAAAGATTGGCTGGCGCGACGGGCTCGGGGCCATCACCGCACTGGTGCGCTACCGTGTGTCCACCAAGGGGGAGACCGCCGCCGAGGTCGAGGTGCTGTGGCCGCACCTCCAGCAGTCGAAGTAAATCGCGCTCCAGCCCGCACAACCCACACCGTTCGCCAAACGTTAGGTACTACAGGTGGCTACCGCGCGTGGTAGCCTCTTGCGTTGCCATGATATTGCATCCGAAGCACACCTAAGGGGGATGCACATGAATGCCCTATTGAAAACCCGCTGGCCATCATGGGCCGCCGTCGCGACCATTGCCGCCGTCTGGCTGGTCGCTCATCTCACCGCCTTTTTGTCGGCCGGCCACTTGTTCAACGCCGACGCGGCCATTGCCGGCCTGCAGGCGTTCAAGCTGGCCCAGCAGGGCTTTTCGCACTTTCCCATCTTTTTGGCCAACCAGTCGTACATGGGCATGGCGCCCGCTTGGGTGGCGGCAGGCTTGGCCAACCTTTTCGGCCCCCACCTTTGGACGCTGACGCTCGGCTGGGGACTGTTTGGTGCTTTGGCATTTGGCATTCTGATCGATGGACTAGACCGCTACGTGTCCCGGCGGGCCGCGTTGGTCTTCGTCCTGCTGGCCATGTTTTGGGCGCTGGCGCCCTTGAACACCCTCCGCCCGTCGGGCCACGTCATGGGATTGTTGGGGGCCGCCATTTTGTTGCGCTGGATCCTGAAGTACCGGGATATCCGGTCGCTGCCGGTGTCCGCCGCGAGCTTTCTGGGCCTGGGCCTCGTGTTGGGCTTCTTCTGGTATTCGGACGAAATTGTGGTGTCGGCCCTGATTCCCTTCGCCGTCATGATTGTGTGGGCTTTTCTTCAGCGCCCACGGCTGACGGCGGCGCTCGCCGGTGTCGCGGGGCTCCTGGTGGGCTATCTGCCTGCCATCGTGTACCGGCTCGAGGGGGGCAAAATCGTCCTCCACACCGGCATCACGACGCTCGCTCACCTCGTGCCCAACATCCGCATCATGCTGCAGGCGTTTGCCTGGGGCATCTTCTCGATCCCCTACGCCAGCCACCCGGCGGCCATCATGACGGGACTGTTCGTCCTGGCCTTGTCCGCGGCGTTCTTGTTCTGGACGCCGTGGGGCACATTGGGCACGCGGGTACTGGTCATCTCGCCGCTGTACGTCAACATGGTGCTGTACGCGGCCAGCACCATGCCCATCGACATGTACAGCATTCGGTATCTGTACCCGGGCCTCTACACGCTGGGCATCACGACGGCCATCTTCGTCGCGGCACAGAGCCGCGTGTGGGCGGCCACGGCCAAGCCACTGCTGCCGGTCGCGGCACTCGTCCTAGTGGCCGCGCTGGCGTACGACGGCCAAAGCTTCGTGCACGGTGTGGCCCACACGGGACCCGACGCCACGGTGCTGGCGACCCGCACCGAGGCAGGCTGGCTCATGGAGCACCATGACACGACGGGGTGGGGCTACTACTGGGACGTGTACATGCTGGACCTCATGGGCTATCCGCATTTGACCTATGCGGCCAACACGAACCTCAACATTCCGAGCGTGGCCCACACGGCGGCGGCATACTGTCGAAGCCAGGGCGCCTGCCCCGTGATTTTAAACGCCAAGCCGCCGAGCGCAGTTTTTCAGGAAACCCCCAAGGCGTTTTCGCCGACATCCCTGGGGGCACTCCAGTACGTGAGCCTCCTGCAGCACGCACACGGCTATTATGTGTACGAGGCCCGGTCCGTGCCCAAGGCCTCTTCGTGACCTCGCGGCCGCCTTCGCGGGAACCCGAGGGGCGGCGGCTGAACGGTATTTGACGAATTGAATGTGACTTGTCCGGCGAGGTGCGTATGGGAATTCCCGATCCGGTGACCGATCCCCATCCCGATCCCGCGATCCGCCCCCGGCGCGTCCGTCCCGAGGGAGGCGAGCCGCGATGGGGCGTGCTGGCGGCCGTGCTGACGCCGCTGCCCGTGTGGGTCGGGATGCTGGCCAGTCCGGCCTTGTCGCTGATGTCAGAGGCGCTGGTGCTCCCAGCGCTGGCGCTGGGTGTGGCCGTCGTTCCGTGCTCTTGGCCCTGGTGCTGAGAGCGTCGCGGGCGGGCCAGACGCTGGCCGATGCGTTTGGCCCCCGCGGGCGCGTGCTGGCCATCGCCCTATGGATTGGCCTCGTGGCTCGTGGGCGGCGTCACGACCTGGTGGGCCGCCCAGGTGCTGGGGCAGGTTGGTCTGGCGCCCCTGCCGCTCGCGATCCGCGTCGCGGCGCTGTTGGCCGCGGGGAGCGGTGTGGGTCAGCTCTATGCGAAAGGGCATGTGGGACCGCTGCTGCTCGCGGCCGCGGTGGCGGTGGTGGGGTGGGTCGGCGTGGCGGTCCAAGTGCCCTGGCTGTACCACCTGACAGCCCAGGTCAGGATCGCGATGGTACCGACCGGGGACCAGATCATACCGCAGTCCGCCGCGTTCATGACCCAGCTCTACTGGTCCCGCTTGGTGGACCTAGCGTCGCTGGGCGCCGCGTCGGTCATCGTGGTCATTCCCTTTTTTGCCGGCCCCACTCCTAAGTCGACCACGACGTCCGGCAGACGCGGGCGCGGCGGGTGGGGTGCTCCCCCTGCCATCGCCGCCACGTTCGGCGTGGCCTCGCTGGGGCTGATGGCGCTGGGCACCGAGCTTGTCGGCGTCGGGTTTGGCAACCCCGCCCAAGAAGCGCTGCTCGCTGGGGGACGCGCCGCCACGCTGGCGGTGGTGGCGGGGGCCGTAGGGCTCCTGGCGTCCATGAGCGGCATCGGCGCGGGCATGTGGCGGCGTCCTCCCATGAGAATTGCCTCCGTTGCGGGCGCTCTCCTGCTGGCCGGGTGGGCGGCGGTGGCCCTGTTCCAACCTCTCAGCGGGCTCTTGCTGCAGCGGCATCCGCTGCCGGCCCCCAACCAGCTCGTAAACGCGCAGGCAGGGGTGCTCGCCGCAGCCTATCTTGTGGCGCCTTGGCTCGGCGTGTTCCTCGCGCGTCAGCTGTGGCGGCGGCGTACTCCGGGACCGGTGGCGCTAACCGGCGTGCGCCCCGCGGGACCCATTGCGGCCTGGCTCTTGGGGCTAGCCGCGTCGGTGCCGTTCATGCAAGGGTTTGCCCGTTGGGCTGGCGGCCCTTGGCTGCACCGCTGGGCGCCCGGCATCCCCCCGCATTGGTTCCTCTGGTTCTGGGTGGCTCTCCAGCCCGGGCGGCCGGATGTGGCGCTGGCCGTGGGCGTTCTGAGTGCCGGGCTCGTGTACGCAGGTGGACACGCGGCCCACGGCCGCTGGCGTGCCACCCGTTAGGGTCGGCCAGCGGCTCGCAGTGGCTCGCGCCTCCGACTCAGCCCCGCCACCGCGCTTCGTCGCTCGCCGCCCGCTCCAGACTGGGCAGGAGACCCGGCTCGGCGACCTGGTCCCATGCCCCCCGCATTTGACGCGCCGCGCGCCCCGGCGGTATGCCCCCGACGCCGGTGCCGAGGCCGGGACAGTACACGTGGCGGATGGGGTCGGAGGGCCGTTGAGCGTTCCACGCCGTAACCGCCAGCAGGAGCGCCCGAAACGCCAGGTACGCGTTCAGGGACGTTTCCACGGGCTTGGGCGTGCGCATGGTGGGGGCACACACCAGGTGCGAGAACCGGCCTTCCGGCGTCGGGACCACCAACGCCTGGCCCACCGGCAGCTCCCCCGCCGCGTCCTGCTGAATAGCCGCCTGGACGCGGCGGCCAATGTCCACCGCGGGGCCGTACGCCCAGGCAATGGCCAAATCCAGCCCGCCCGACATCCACCCAAAACTGTTAGCCGGCGACACCAGCGCCTGCCCCCGGGCCAGGGCGAGAATGTCCCCGGCCTGCACAGACACCGGGGTGCCGCGAAAGGCGGCCGTCCAGGCGTCCACCAGATCCGCTGGACCCACCAAGGTGACGTCAAATGACACGTTCATGTTGTCCTCCCCGCGGCTGCACGCCTCATCCTTTCGTTCACGTTCGGAGCGCGGGCATGGCGCCGCCGGGTGATGGCGGCAATTGACGGGCGAGCGCCGCCGGCAGCGGCGCCGCGTCGGCGGCCAGCGCGCACAGCGCATTCACCACGGCAAGCGGCGCCGGGTCCATCGGCCGGGACGCCAAGAGCGCCGGATGCGCCACCAGCACGGCCAGCGCCCGGGCCCGCGACACCGCTACGTTCAGCCGGTTCAGGTTGAGAAGAAACTCCTCACCGTGCACCACCCGCTGCGCGAGAGCGGCCGCCGTGGTATAGATGGCCACGGCGGCTTCCTGCCCCTGGAACTTGTCCACGGTGCCGATGCGGCTGCCCGGTGGCAGCATCTCCGCCAGCAGGTTCACGTGGCGGTTGAACGGCGCCACCACGACAATGTCGTCCAGGGAGAGCGGCCGCGTGACCCCCCGGGCGTCCGTCCACGTGCCCTGGCAGAGCGCCGCCACCAGGGTCGCCACGGCGTCAGCCTCTTCTGGGGAGGCGGAGTCGTTGTGGACGGCTCCGTCCACGGGCACGTACCACAGGCCGGCCGCGTCCACCCCCGCGACGTGCACCTGCTGCCGCTCCAGACCAGGCATCCCGGTCAGGCGTCCGTTATACGCGAGGCGGCCGATGAACCGGGTGATGGCCGGATGCATGCGGCGGGTCTGGTCCAGGAACAGCCCGCGCTCCCGGTCGATGACCGGGTCGGGCCCCACCACGTGGCTCAGCGCCGACCCGGCGCTGGCTTCGGGGTGGGCCGCGAGCCGTGGCTGCTGCAACTGCTGCGGGTCCCCCAGCAGGATGAGGTTCTTCGCGGCGGTGGCGGCGGCCAGCGCGTTGGCCAGCGGCACCTGGCCGGCTTCGTCCATCACCAGGTAGTCCAACGAACTGTCCAACGCCTCCCGGGCAAACAGCCACGCGGTCCCGGCCACCAGGTTGACCTGACCAGCCCGCAGTGCCCGTTCCGCGGAGTAATTTTCGGACGTGGCCTTTATCGCCGGGTGCTGAACCGCTTGGCTGGGCTCGCTGATTTTTTGAATGCCCCGCACCTGTCCGGGCGGGGCCGCCTCCAGGATGGCCTCCAGCAGGTGGCCCACCACCTTGTGGCTGGGGCCCATCACCCCCACGGCATGACCGGCAGCCAGCAGGCGGTTCACCACCTGGGCGCCCAGATAGGTTTTGCCGGTGCCGGGCGGACCCTGCACCGCCAGGCAGCTGTGATCCAAATCCAGGGCCAGTTCCTCGGCCCGCGCCACCACGTCCGCCGGCAATCCCGGGTCGTCAAACCCGGCCGCCTGCCGCGCGGCGGACCGCCACGTCGGGGGCTCGCGGTTCAGCACCTGGCGTGCCGCCTGGTATCGGGACTCCTCCCCGTCGAGGGTGCCGCGGATGCGCTGCAGCGCGCCGGGAATCACGCCCGCCGCGATGATGGTACCGGCCGCCAGGTGCCGCGGGTGGGGCACGCCCGTCGGGCGGTGCAGCGCGACCGTCCCGGCCAGCAGATCCACCGCCGTGAGCTTGTTAAGCGACTGGTGTGTTTCTGCATCCAGCACCTCGGTGCCGACGGTCAGCTTGACCGACTGTGACGGGTCGAACCGATACACGTCGCCCTGCGCCGCCTCGTGGCGCACCCACGCCACCTCGGCGATGGCCTCGGGATCGTCGTGCAGCTCCTCGGGAGTGGCGCGCTTGCGCTGTTCCACGGTGGCCTGCGCGCTGCGCTCCTCGCGCCAGTGGTACTGCAGCAGATGGCCCAGCAGCTGATGGCCCGCGTGGGGGGAGGCCAAAAGATCCGACACATCCCCCAGCGGGGCCCGGGGCCCTTGCTCCCGCACGGGCTGGTACGGGGCGCCGCGATGCTCTGCCCGCAAGGCACCGAGCCACTGGTGCAAACCCCTGAGCGAATGGCACTCCGCCCGATTGTACGCCTCCAGCGCGCTGAGCCAGTCGTCCGCGCCGGTGTCCCGCCAGCCGTGGTAGCACAGCGTGGTGCGCGCCGCCTCCAGCGTGTCTGGAGCCCGGGGAGGCACCAGGTGGGCATAAAACGGCTCTACGGCGGGCAGGGCGTAGCTTTCGGCCGACACCAGCACCACGCGGCGCAAAACCCGCTGGAGATCGACAAGCACTCCAGCGCGCAGCAGCGCGTCCAGCTCACCTTGGCGCGTGGCGCGCGTGCCCATGAGATGCTCCATGCGCGTGCGGACGCCCGACCCATAGTGATAGACATGCATGGCCGGGTGCTCCCCCCGCTCACGGAGGATCAGGTCCACGACCAGCTGAAAGCCTTCACGTTCCTTCGCGGCGTCGTGCGCCCATCCGTAGTTCCACGCGCGGCCCCCGTCGCGGCCCGACACCCAACCCCACAGGTACGCCCGGGGCCCTTCGGGAGCCCACGGGTCTTCCTGGATCGACAGAAACAGGTCGCCCGGGGTGGGATCCGGCAGGATCCGAAAGCCCCGGTCGGCGTCGGGCAGCACTTCATGGTGCGCCGTGCCCTCCTGCCGCTGCTGCACCTGCAGGCGCGCCTGGCGCGACCAGCGCTGGAGCGCCGGGCGGCTCATGCCCGCCACGGTCCGATCCTCCGCCAGCGCGGCCAGATCCGCCATCGTGGCCACGTTGGCCGCCCGGAGCTTCGCCACCTCGGCGAGGCCCGCCCCGCCCAGAAACGCGACATGGTCGTCGCGGCGGCGCACGTCGTCGCACGTCGCCCGCCAATCACAGTGCCGGCACGCTGGCACCGGCTCGGGGTACACCGCGTCCGCCGCGGGTCCCGGCTCCACCCAGGCGAGGAGCCGGTCCTGGGCAGCCTGCACATACGCCGAGAAATCGTCGGTGGCCAGCGACTCGGTGTTCCCCGTGCCGAGGGCGATGTGAATCCGCGGGGCCGCGACGCCCTGCACCTGGCCCAGCAGCCGTGCATAAAAGGTCAGTTGGGCCACCGCCTCGCCCCGGGGCCGCGTCGCCAGCTTGGCATCGATGGGCTGGTAGTGATATGGCCCAAACTGACTCTCACCCTGGTCGACCCGCACCAGAAAATCAGGGCGACCGGTCCACGGCGGCACCCACAAATCTCCTTGATCGATGGCCGAGACGCCTTGGCGCATGGCCGCCAGGGTCTCCGCGACGCGCTCTTGAGCGCTGGTGCCGCTGATGGACGTGAGATCCGGATGCGTCGCGGCCAATTCTTCACGAACGCGCTGCTCATGCGCCAACCCCTGCTGCGTGACGAACTCCCCCAGCTCGTCGCGGGCGGGTCGTTCAATGAGCGCGCGCCGAGACTCCCGGTTCAGCAGCACCTTACGGGGACAAGCCATGAAGTCCACCAGGTCGCTGGCGCTGAATCGCTCGTCCTGCTGGTCCATGTCAACCGCTCCTTTCGTCTCACCCGACCCTGGCCCACCTCGTCAGAAGCGCCGTATCCCCTCGGGGGAACCCGGCGCCGCGGACGCACCGACGTCCACGCGCGGAGCGCGCTGGGGTCGTTCCAGTCGGCGCAGCCGCCGCCAGGTGGCGGGATGCGACGCCCACACGGTGTTGGTCAAGCCGCGACCGGTGAAGCGCGGGGGCGAAATGCGCGCCAGCGCCGACGCCAGCGCCCGCCGGTAGCCATGCCGGCTGGCGAAGGCGTCTGCCTCGTATTCGGATTGCCGGGAGTACACGGCCCACATCGCCCACACGGTGAGCGTCATGCACGTGGCAGCCAGCGCAAACCCTAGGACCAGCAGGGCCAGACCGGCGCCCTTGGCTTGCCGGCGGCCTCTCGTCAGCGCCCCGCCCACCAAGATGCCGAGCCCTACCCACGTCGCGAGCCACCCCAGTGCGTTGCCAGCCGTGCTCATGAGCGACATCCCCCCGGCCATGACACTGTGGCCACCCCGGAGATGCCCCAGTTCATGGGCGAGAACGGCCTCCTGCTCGTCGCGCGGCAGCCCGAACCATCCTTCGGTGACGGCCACGTGGCGCGTGCCTAGGGCCAAAGCGTTGACGGGTCGCACCCGAATGACGTGCACCACGATGCGCCGCTGATACCCCGTCCGGGCCCGGACGGCGGACAGCACGCCCGTCAAATAGGCGCGCTGGGCCGACGTCGGGGGTCGGCACCCCGCAAGCCACGCCAGCACCGACTGGCCCGGCGGCGACAGCCCCACCACCACCAGAGCCGCTTCGAGACCAAAGCCGAGGGCGACCGGCTCGGCGCTGACTGAGCCCACGACCACGGTTAGAAGCAGGGCGTTGTAAACAAACACCACGGCGAGGATCGCCGAGAGCAAGGCGTACCACAACCCCCGCCCGACAAGGCGCAGCACCACCCCCACCCCGACCTCCTCCTCCGACATCGGCCTATGGAATAAGTATATCCGATATTATACGGCTGTCAATTGGCTGGTGGCCAGGGAAGACGTTCGCCGGGTAAGTTTCTCCACCCCACCCTTCCAGGGAGATGGTGCAGGACCTGGGATCACAGCCGCAGGAGGGCCGGTCCTCCAGACTGACGCCGGCGGGATCCCCACGGGGCGGACGGTGACCCTAGCCTCGGCAGGTCCAAGTCTTCCCTCCGTTGCTAGTCTGCCACACGGCCTAGTCGAACGTGGCGCTTGGCGGCGTATGGCCAACAAAATGCCGTCTTTGCGCCCGGAAAAGCTCACGCCGGCCAACGTCCGGCCCGGGGTAGGCGCCAGGTGGCGCCAATCATGACCGTCGTCGGTACGGGCCTACAGATTGCGCCCGGCCGCGACCCACGCCGACCGCGCGGTGGCAACAGCCAGACTAAGACGTGCGGCCAACCGAGACGGGGCGGGTGTTGAGCTGACCAAGGTCCAGGTCGCGTGCAACCCGTTGACCGCGTACACCGCGATACCGGTAAATGTGGGCGCGTCCACGGTGACCGGCAGATAGCCCTGATGCGCGGATGCCCACACGGGGGGATACGAGCCAGCTCCACCAGCGTCCAGGCCTTTGGCACCCCGGGGCACACGCGGTCCGGGTTCTTTCCCTAGGCGTGGAGCGGTACAACCCACACGCGGGGCGGGGCTGACAGCGAGACCGGTTTTGTCCCCGTAGTAGGGCAGCGCATGTGGCGCCGTGGACGTGAGTCTACTGCTGCTGGCCGCCACACGTTCCCACGCGCCTCTCGCGTTGGAGGATCTCCAGAGGTTCACCGCTTCACCGCCAGAGGCACCGGCGCCAAACCCGAGTCACCACCACTCGGATCCCTCAAGGGTGACGTCTTGACGTCCGCCTAAGCGCCTAAGAAGGACGGCTGATTCGGCGCCCTGCCTGACTGGCTTCACGCGCTTCTTCGTGGGCGGCCGCCGCCCTCGCCGGTGCGCGGGAGGCCATCACCCGGGACGGCGGCGGCAGGGTCGAGGGGTATCCAGACGCATTCAACGGCCGTGAGGTTAGCTAGTCACTGCCGTTTATGGCCAGCGGCCCCATCGCCCTGTTTGAGGGACACGGTTTTCAGCGCATGTGTCCGCTGGGCAACCGCTACTGGGTGGTAGAGACGGTGGTAGCCCCAGAGCCGCGACGGCAGCCCGACCGTACAGCCAGGAGCTGGACAACCCGTGCGGTCGTGGAGCGACTCCACGACCGCGGTCTTTCCCACACAGTGCGGTGGTGGAAAGCGGCCCCGTTTCGGACTTCCCGCGCCCTCCGGCGGCTCGAGCGTCTGGTGGCGGATCTGCCCGACCCCGACGCGAAGCCGCGACCTGTCGCGCAGAGACCGCAAGGGGCGGCCGGTCCAGCAGGGAAAGCGGGCGAGTCCACGTGGCCGGAGGTGGATTGGGTGAACGGAGACACGCCCGCGGCGGCCACGACTCGCGGTCCTGCATAGACGGAGCTCCTCCACGACCGCTCTCAGGACCACGACGGGTGCGCGCTTGGATCGACGCGACCTTCTCCAACAGCCCGCGTCTGGCTTCGTTGGTCCTCGGGGCCACCAGACTGTGCGGCTACAATCCGGGACGCACCCCAGCGCCAGGCCGCGACGCTGGCGTCCGACGCTGCGGGGTCCTGATGCCAGGAGCCTCGTCCCGCGCGCTAGCGGTCCCCTGCTGTCGGCGGCCACGTACCGCCTGACGTCACTTTCCGTGCCGCCTTGAACGCCGCTCGGTCCCGAGTGGTCACAACCTCGGTGGACGTTCCGCCCACTGTGCACACCGTCAGCGTGATCCGTCCCGGGTCTATCCGCGGGTGCCGCAAGACGCGGCCGGGCACCGGCTGCTCGCACCCCATGCCGTCCGAAGCCCACGCCCCATAGCTGAACTTCTCATCCTCGTACGGCGCCTGGCCCCCTTTTAATTGGCGGTGGAGCTTCGTGCGGGCCACCCGCGCGGCGAAGTGGCACCAGTCCGGGGCGGCCAGGGGGCATGCCCCGTCGTGCGGACACGGCGCCATCGTCCGCCCACCGGCCGCAAGCGCAACATCCCGCGCCGCCAGTACCCGGGCAGACCCGTCGGGGGTACCGGGCTCCACCACCACCAGCACGGTCGCTGCGGTGACCAGGCGCCTAATGAAAGTGGGCCGCGCGGCCGCGGGCAGCTCCCCCAAGACGTAGGCCGCCACCACCAGGTCCGCCGACGGCCCCCCGTCGCCTCGGGTGACGTCTGACGCCACCCACAGGGCGTCGCGCACCACCGGTTGTGGGGCGCGCTGGGCCAGCCGGCGTCCCATGGCCAGCATGCGGGCATCCCGCTCCACCACCGTCGCGCGCACCAGGCTTCCCCACACGCGGGTGGCCGCCCAGAGAACCGTGCCCGGGCCCCCACCCACGTCCAGCACGGTGCACGGACGCCAAGCGGGCCGCGCGGCCGCCACCGCTGACAGCGCGGCGGCGGTCGCGGCCCAGGTGGCTGGCAGACGCGTCACCAGGTAGGCGGCGACATCGGCATCGGTCCAGGCGGCTCCGGTTGCCGGCCCCGGACCTCGGTAGCGGCGGGACAGCGCTGCCGCCGCCGCCGCCAGCTCCCGATGCCCCACCCCCATGGCCGCCACTTCTTCCGCGATGGCGACCTGCAGTGCGTCCGTCAGGTTCAAGGCGGCCCCTCTCTCTTTCGTGGCTCACCCGCCCACTCGGCGGTTTCACGGGTCGGGGGCCTCCGCATAGAGGACGGCCAGCGCCGCCGCGCGCTCCCGCATGCGCCGACGCAGCTCAAGTGGCTGTTCCACCACCGCATCCGCCCCCCAGTGGCTGAACCGCTCCGCATACAGATCCACATCGCTGCGCTCCATGCGGCTCGCGAGACAGCCCGAACCGTCCGGGTTCACATGGACACCGGGATCGCCACTCATCTGCCGGACCCCCTCGGCCGTGAGCCGCACCCTGAGTGGCAGCCACTCGGCGTGGGGCTGGACGAAGCGCTCATAGTAGTCTGCCACCGTGAGGGCGGCCACGTCCGGTCGGGGCGGCGGGTCGTCGACGGCCTCGACCGCCTCGACGCGGTCCACGCGAAAGACCCGCATGGCTTGTCGCAGAAAGCAATACGCGGGCACGTACCAGTACCCATGCTCGGCATACACCCCCACCGGTTGAATGGCACGTGTGGCGAGCCCCGCGGGCCCTCGGTACGTCATCGCCACCACGCGACCCTCCAGCGCCGCCGCCAGCAGCGCCGCCAAGTGGGGATGGTCGGCCCTCCGCCGCTGGCTCACCAAGGCCAGCCGGCCCGCCAGCCGGTCTACGCGCTGTCGAGCGGCCGGCGCCATGGCCCGATACAACTTGTGCAGCGCCACGCGGGCCACGGCCGCCACCGGCAGGGTGCCGTAATCTTCGAGCGCCTGCTGGGCAAAGAACAGGGCGGTGGCTTCGTCCACCGTAAACGACACCGGCGGCAACACCCGGTCCCGCACCAGGTGGTAACCTCCGTGCGGGCCCGGCCGACTGGCCAGCGGCACGCCCACGGCGGACAGCGCCGCCAGATCGCGCAGCATGGTGCGCCGGGACACCTCGAAAGCACGCGCCAGCGCCCCCACCGTCGCGGTGGGACGCCCTTCCAACTCCAGCACCAGGGCCATGAGGCGCTCGGACCGCCGCACCGCATCCCTCCACTCGCAGAATACCAAATCCCCGCGACGAGCCGTCACAATTAGTGACTTTATCTGGCACCATCTGTTGATACGGTCGTTGGGAGGCTGCGGGACCACAGCGCGAAAGGAGACCAACGACCAACGATGGGCGCGGTGAGCTATCTCTGGGAGCAGTTGCGTGGGGCGCGGGCGCCTGTCGCGGCGATGGGCGGCGCGCTGGCCGCGCGCATTGGGCTGATCCTGGCCTCCCCCTGGCTGGTGGGGCGCGTTCTGGATGGCGTCGAGCGACACGAACCCCTGTCGCGTGTGGAACCATGGGTCCTCTTGGTTCTGGCTGCAGCGCTCCTGACGCCCACGGCCACCTACATGGCGGGCACCCTGGCTTATACCGTGGAATGGACGGTGGCCAATCGGCTGCGCGTGCGGCTGGCCGCCAGGGCCCTCACCCTTCCGGTCCATCAGCACCGCACCATGACGCCTGGTGCGTTGGTGGAGCGGGTCGACGGCGACGTGGCGGCGCTTGGGGCGCTGTTGTCCAACCTGGGCCTCCAGGTGGTGGGGAGCGCCGGCCAGGCACTGGCTGCGCTGGGGGGCCTCTGGTTGGTCAACCGCAGTCTGGGGCTCATAGTGGCGGGGCTGGTGGCCCTGGTTGCCTGGGCTTTGGAACGGGTGCGACGCGCGACGGTACCGTTGGTGGAGGCGGAACGGCAGAGCAATGCCGACACCTACGGCCTGTTGGGCGAATTGCTGGCGGCCAAAGACGACGTGGCTGCCGAAGGCGCTGCGCACTACGCTCAGCATCGACTGGCCCACGCCGCGGGTCGCTGGCAGCCGCACTACGTGCGGGCCGAGCTGTCCGCCTACGTGGCCTGGGCACTGCTGCTGGGGGCGTTCGGCTTGGCCGATGGCGCGACGTATCTGGTGTCGGGGCACCTTTATTTCGGTGCGCACGTGCCTCTGGGCACGGTCTACGTGCTTGTGGCCTACATGGGCCTGCTGGCGGCCCCGCTCTCCTCACTGCGGGAACAGATTGCCGAGTTGCAGCGCGGCCAGGGCAGCCTCCGGCGGGTCATGACGTGGGACCATGGGCCCGCAGCGCTGCCAGCGGGGCGCTTGGGGCTGCCCTCGGGTCCGCTGGCGCTAACGGTGTCGCGGGTCAGCTGGCGTCACGATGGCGCCCGCGGCGTCCATGACGTGTCGTTCACGCTGGCGCCCGGCCGGCACCTGGCGGTGGTGGGGGCCAGCGGTGCCGGCAAATCCACCTTGGCCATGCTGGTGGCGCACTTCGCGGACCCGGAGGGCGGCACGATTCATCTCGGAGGCATCGCGCTCCGTCAGGTGGACCCCGGGGACCTGCGCCGACGGGTGGCCTATCTGCCCCAAACCCCCGCCCTGTTTGCCGCCTCGCTGTTGGACAACGTGACGCTGTTTGACCCCACCATCCCTACGCACCGGGCGGCCGGCGCTTTGGCCGCGATGGGACTCGGGGCATGGGCAGACCGGCTCAACCAGCCGCTGGACCCGTCGAGGCTGTCGGCCGGCGAACGGGAACTTTTGGCGCTGGCTCGGATCTGGCTGGGGGATCCCGGGTTAATCATCCTGGACGAGCCGCTCTCCCGGCTGGACCGCAGTGATCGCGGCCAAGTGGCGCACGCGTGGCGGAGCCTTCTCGCGGGGCGCACGGCGGTGATCATCTCCCACCGGCTGGCGACGCTGGTGGCGGACGCGCCCGAGGGCTCCTCCGGTGCCAGCGCGGGCCACTCCCTCGGCACCGTCGATGACGTGCTGGTTTTGGACGAGGGTCGCGTGGTCGAGCACGGCTCGCTCGCACGACTGCTGCAGGATCCCATGGGCCGCTTCGGCCAGTTGCTGGCCGCGGAACGAGCAGCGGACGGGGAGCGCCCGCAATGAGCGTGCGGGCCGATTCCCGAGCCACCGCCCCTCTCTGGCAGGTGGTGGGACGGCTGATACGCCGTGACCCCTGGCGGTATGCGGCCACAGCCACCTTCTGGGTGCTGTGGCACGCGTGGGCGCTCTTGCCCGGCCTCTTGGCCGCCGCCTTTTTCGATACGCTGCAGCACCACGGCCCCTTTGGGTGGGACCTCGGTGACGCAGCGACCGCGGCCGCGGCCGCGGGGCTCATGCGGGCCGCCCTTATGCTGATGGCGGTCCGGACCGGCGTCGCACTGCACTTTCGGACGCGAGTGCGAATCCAATTGGAACTGTTGGGCTTGGTGCTCCAGCATCCGGGATCCGGCGCTGCCCGAGCACCCGGGGGCTTGCTGTCTACCTTCCGCGACGATGGCGAGCGTCTGGCGCTGGCCATCGACTGGCCGTTTGATGCCTTGGCGGGCCTGGTGTTCTGGGGCGTGGGGATCACGATTTTATGGCGTGTCAGCCCGCAACTCACCGCGACAGTGTTTCTCCCCCTAGTCGCGGTGGTAGGAGCGGCCAGCGCCGCCCGCACGCGGCTCACGCGCCTTCTGGCCGACCGCCGCGCCGCCACCACCCGGGTTACCGGATTTCTGTGGGATCTATGGGTCGGTCGGGATACGTTGGTCGCGGCCGGGGCCGAGACGCGGGCGGTCCAGCACCTGGCCCACCTCAATACTGAACGAAGCCTCGCCGAGCTTCGAGACCGGCGCTGGCTGATGGCGCTGGAGACAATGTTTTCCGGAACTGCCCAGTTGGGAACCGCGCTGATTCTCTTGGCCGCCGCGGCCGCGATGCAGCAGGGCCGCTTCTCCGTGGGCGCTCTGGCGCTGTTTGCCACCTACTTGATCCAGGTGGCGCAGTATATCGGGTTTGTGGGCTACCTGATGGACTCCGCACGGGATGCTGGCGTCGCCGTCCACCGTCTGGCCGACGCGGCTCGCCCAGGGTCGGCCCGGACGCTGGGCTGGGGTGCCGTCTTCTCCGCCGCCTCACCTCCGAGGTCCCTCCCGCCGCTCGCGGAATTCACGGCCACGGTGCCGGCCGGCTCGGGAGCGCGTCCTGTCACGATCCGCCTCACCCCCGGCCGCCTCACCGTTATCACGGGCGGAGTTGGCTCGGGTAAAACGACCCTGCTGCGGCACCTGGTGGGGTTGGAGGACGACCGAGTCGTCCTCCTCACCTGGAATGGGGTCGCCATTGATCCGCGCCAACTGAGGCCCCCGCATGCGGCCTACGTGCCCGAGCGCCCCCAGTTTCTCTCCGGAAGCCTCCGAGACAACCTCCTGTGGACGTCCAGCCCGTCTCCTCGTGTTGTGGACACGGCACTCGCGCGGTCCGCCCTGGATGCCACGGTCGCCCGGTTCCCCCGGGGCCTCGACACCCCGGTCGGGACGGGGGCCCAGGCACTGTCGGGCGGCCAAGCCACCCGCCTCGCGCTGGCCCGGGCGCTGGTGCACGCCCCGGGCCTCCTGGTGACTGACAGCCTGACGCACGCACTGGACGCCAACACGGAGGAGCGTCTGTGGCACGGGCTGCTGGACGAGGGAACCGCCATCCTAGCGGTGTCTACGCGATCAGGGGTACTGCGCCGCGCGGATGACGTCATCGACCTGTCTGGTCCGCTTGGGTCCGGGCGACCACAAACCCTTGACTCCCCCTGAACTGGAGGATTTCGGATTCACAGTCGTGATCCGGCAGGAAATCGCAGTCGCGCAGCGAACCGTCCCACAATTCTCCCAGCCGCTCGCTTTGGCAGTCGGGATCTGGCTGCGGCGCGCACCACGGGGCGTGAACATAGTGGAACTCAAGGTGGGCCGCGGTCTCTGATATGCGGTAGCGACCCTGCAGGAAGCGCTGCGACGGTCAACCGTGACCAGCATCGTCCTGACGCCCGGCACTTACCACGCGGAAGCCGTGCGCCGTACCCGGTCCGTCATGGTGCGAGGAGAGCCCGGCGCCGTGCTGGCGGCCACCATCCACATGATGTCGGGCCACGCCATGTTCGTCGACCTCCGGTGGAGCGGACGCCTGGTGTTGGGCGCCGGAACGACTGCGGCCATCCTGGGCGCCACGCTCACGGGCGGCCGACCGGCCGGCGCCCTACGTCACCCGGACGCCCGGGCCGCCCGTGAGCCTGTCGACGATGCCGAGGCTGGCGAAGCTCAGGGCGAACCGTCGGGCATCTGGCTGGGGCACAAAGCCCACCTCACCGCGCGGAGCTGTCCTCTGGAGGCGCTTCACGGTGCCGTACTGCAGCTCACGGGCCAAGCGCAGGCCGAGGTGTTCGACTCTCGGTTCTTGGTTGGGGCGGCGAGCGGCCCCGTGGTACGGGCAGAGGACGCGTCCATCGTCAACCTGTCACGTGCACGCCCGCCCGTCCCTGGGGCGGGAGCCGTCGTCCCCCCTGCTGTCGACGGTCGACGACGCCCGGCTGACGGCACACGCGTGTACGTTTTCGAACGCGCGGCCGGGTCTGTCTGCCCGGAGCCAGTCGAGTCACCCTCTCTGAATGCTTGGCCAGCGGTCGCGCCCGGGTCCTGCCGGATGCCGCGTGGATCCAGGTGGGCGATCAGGCGGTCGTGGCGGTGGCCGGCGGGTGCTTCGAGGTGGCGGGGGGCGCCGCGGCGGGGTCGCTTGATCACCCAGGACACCGGAGTCCTGGACGCATCGCACATTCGCCTCGGTGGCTTTGACGATCCGATTGTCGGCGGAGGCGGCCAGCTGCGCGTGACCGATGGCTATGTGGCGGGCGGGGGCGCCGCGGTGCGGCTGCTGAGCGGCAGCGACACCCAGGCGGTGCTGGAGCGGTGCCTGTTCGCGGACAGCCGCGGTCCGACCATCCAAGTGGAGGACTCGACCGTGTGCACCTTGGCGGACAGCACGGTACGGGGAAGCCACGGGGTGGGCGTGGCCATTCTGGCGGGTGCGGAGGCGGCCCTGGTGGCGTGCGTGCTGGAAGACAATGTGGGCCCGGCGGTAGACGCCGCGCCAGGGTCCCGGGGCCTGGTGACGCGCTCAGTGGCGCGCGGCACGGCAGCCGAGACGGCGTTTGCCATTCACCGTGGGTCGTCGGTGGTGCTGGAGCCCACCGTGGTTTCCGAGCCCACCCTGTCCGCGGCCAACGTCCCCGGCGCAAGAGCCGTCTGCCCAAGCTGCCCCGGGCGCTGATGCCAGGCCGGACCTGCGCCCGAGCTGCCTCATGACCTCCACTCGCGCCCAGGACCGTTATGCTGTGACGGGCACCTGTCCAGATGGTCCAGGTTCGCGTTGTCCCTGGTTCGAGCGGCCGAAAGCGGCCATTCGGGTCCAAACGAGAAAGGAGGCGCCACGTGAGCGCT
>JAJZWS010000046.1 GCA_021846565.1 Bacillota bacterium | reverse complement strand
CACGCAGCGCCTCCTGGAGGCCTGTCTCGGCCCGCAGACGGGCCGGGACGCCCGGACGTTATCCCGCCGGCTCCTTCTGCCTGCGGCGTAGCTCCCGACCTTTAACGATTCCTGGACGGACTCCTAGGAGGCAGACCAGATCGGACGCCGACAGGGAACCCTTACGCGGTTCGTCCGGATGTGGCGGAGGCACGTCCGGATTGGTTTGCGGGATCGCGAGGGTCGCGAAGTCCCTGTCGCGGCGCCTGCGCACGCCGCTCCACCGCGCCCCCTCGGACCAGCGCACGGGTTCCGCGTGACCCGGTGCCGGGTGCAGCACGCGCGCGTACGCGGCAAACTTCTGCGACGCCGCTCCCCACCGTCCCGTCGAACGCGTTGGAGGAGCCCCCGCTCGGCGGCGGCGCGTTTGGATCCACCCGCCTCGACATCGCGCCGTTCTACGCGGACATCTACTCGAAGGTGATCATCACAGGGTCCGACCTGTTCACCCCAAAGATACTCCGCACCCGGGTCGACGACTTTGTCCCCCATAAGACCGAGCCGTTCACCCATTCTTATGGGGAGGCCGCGGAGGACGCCAAGGCGCTGAATGAGCACCTGCTGACGGTGGCGCCCCGGCTTGCGCCCAGGGTGTCCAACCCGTCCCGCCTACGTCGCACGCGCTCGCGGGCGGCCAGACGGCTCTCCTGAAGGGGCCGTGTCGGGCACTCCGGGACTCCAACCACCCATCTACCTTACCCCACTTCGCCCTCCCGGCTGGCGGGGTACGCCCCCGTGAGGGCGGGCATCCCGCCCTGTCATGCCGCGCATCAGGGCGACCACAAAGGCGTACCTGTCCTCCGTGGGCGCCGGGCCGTCGTCAGCGAGCTCACCGGATCCGCGGCCGACAGGCTGCGCCTGCGGAGCGGCGACGACGGAGAGTACGGCACCACCACCAGCCGCCCGCGCCGGGTGGGATGGTTCGATGCCGTGGCCACCCGGGTCGACTGCGCGGTGCAGGGCGCCACGGGGTGGCGCTCACCAACCTGGACACACTGGGCTCCCTCCCCGAAATTCCGTTGGCGACCGCCTACCGCCGCCATCTGGCTGCGTGGTAGCGGAGTTCCCCGCCAGCGACCAGCTCACCGATGCCACCCGGTGCTGTCCGCGCTCCCGGGATGGCTCGCCAACATATCGGGGCAGCACGACTCCACGGAGCCTCTGCACGTCTGACGGTCACGCCATCCCCCTGAATGCTCGTTGCGGGATGGACGTAAACGCCACCGCGCTAGAGGGGCGACTGGTCGAGGAGATGGCCCTCCGCCTGTTTCCCCGGATCCTGCCGCGTACGATGGCGCCGCAGTCCCGACGGCGGCGGGCGATCCCCGACCGATATCGCGCCGCGGGGCGCTGTAAGCCAGCGCCGACCAAGAGGGGGCGCCGTGACACCCCAGGGCCCGCCGGGGTGGGGGCGGTACACGGGAAGTACAGGCAAATGGCACTACGGATCATACACGGACATTCCCATTAAACTCTGAGCAACCAAGCACAACCCGTAGGCGGCGCACGCGGGGCGATGCGGGCCAACTCGTCAACGACCGCACTCGGTCACGCGGGCCCGGGACCAACCCCGAAGAGCGTCTGACCCGCGGCAGGGTAGCGCCCCCAGCGGCCTATGAGCGGCTTGCCGTCCAAGGGGCACGCGAAACGCCCTCTCTTGGCGTCAGCACGGTCGGCCCTTCGCGCATCGGGCCCGATCCATCGTCCGTGATGTTGTAGATGGCGGGCCCATCATGGTCCGAGCCCAGCACCGTGGCAGCGGCAGCGTCGTCGATGGGATGAACGGGGTGATGCCGATCATCGGATGCCGTCGCTTCCGGACGGCGCGGATCGGGGCGGCGGGCGCCCCGCAGCACCCCCACACCGCTGGTTAACGGTGCCTCGGGCGTTGGGGCAACTACCCCGTGCCCGGACCAGCCCGTAGGGGCGCACTTGCCATGGATGCGGCGTTGACTTCACTTATTCCCAGATGGCCCTCGGCGCACCGGGTCGCCAGGGTCGGCTCAGGGAGCCCCTGCATTTGACGGGCCGCCCTGCCATCGTTATGCTTTCTTCCAATAAAGCGTGATGACGGAGCCAGTAGCGTGGGGCATGCCCAGAGAGCCGGCGGCAGGTGCGAGCCGGCGCAGAGCCGCTCGCGAAACCCACTCCCGAGCCGGCAGTCAACCTGCCCGGGCGCCGCCCGATAGCGCGGCCATGAGGGGCGCCTTGGGCGCCTGAACAAAGGTGGTACCGCGAGCTTGCTCGCCCTTGTTGGGGGCGGGCTTTTTTCTTCGAGGGAGGCAGCGGCCATGCGCATGTCCCGAATGCTGTTCGAAACCCGCCGCCGCGTAGCACAGGACGGGGACCTGCCCTCGCAGCAACTGGTGCTGCGAGCCGGACTGGCGCGTCAGGTGGCGTCGGGCATCTACGCGCTCACACCCATCGCGGTGCGCACGCTGCGCCGGCTGGAGACCATCGTGCGGTCCGAGATGGACGCCGTGGGAGCCCAGGAGGTGCTGTTGCCGGTGGTCCATCCGCGCGAGCTGTGGGAGGCGTCCGGCCGCTTTTCGTCCGTGGACGACACGCTGGTCCGGTTCAAGGACCGCACGGGCCATGGCATGGTGCTGGCCATGACCCACGAGGAGGCAGCGACCGACTTGGTCAAGGCATTCGTGCATTCGGCACGCCAGCTGCCGCAGTTGATTTTCCAGATCCAGACCAAGTTTCGCGATGAGCTTCGCCCTCGTGGCGGACTGGTGCGCCTGCGCGAGTTCCTCATGAAGGATGCCTACAGCTTCCACCCGAGTCCAGACGACCTGGACGCGCTCTACCAGGAGATGCTGAAGGCGTACCAGCGCATTTTTGCCCGCACTGGCGTTCCCGTCGTGACCGTGGCGTCCGACACGGGGTTCATGGGGGGCACCACCGCGCATGAGTTCATGCTCCTCGCGCCGGGGGGCGAGGATACGCTGGTGTTGTGCCGCTCGTGCGGCTACGCGGCCAACCGCGAGGTGGCCGTCTCGACCCCGCCGGTGCGGCGCGAGCCGGCGGGCGGGCCCGACACACCGCAAGAGGTGGACACCCCTGGCGCCGACAGCATCGGGACACTGTCCCAGCGGTATGGCTGGGCAGCCGACCGGATGCTGAAAACCGTGTACCGACTGACGGCCAGCGGCCGCATCGTGGTCGCGCTGGTCCGCGGCGACCGCGAGGTGAATGAGGTGAAGCTATGCCGAGCCCTGAGTGAGCCGCTCCTGCCCCTCGGCCCGGCCCGCGCTGCCGAGCTGGGCCTTGCTCCCGGGTTCGTGGGACCGGGCCCGGGACTCCCCCGCGGCGTTCTGGTGGTGGCCGACACTGCCGTCGACGGCGGCCCGTGGGTCACCGGCGCCAACCGCCCTGACGCGCACCGCGTGGGCATGCGCCTCGGGCGGGACTTTCCGGTGGATATATCGGCCGACATCGGATTGGTGCAGTCCGGCGACACGTGCCTCCGCTGTGGGGCACCGCTTGAATTCGCGCGCGGCATTGAAGTGGGCAACATCTTCAAGTTGGACACAGTCTACAGCGAGAAGATGGGGCTTGCGTTCACAGCACCCGGCGGAGCATCCTTCTTCCCCTGGATGGGGTGCTACGGGTTGGGCATCACGCGGCTCTTGGCCGCGGTCGTGGAAGCGCACCACGACGAACGCGGCATCGTCTGGCCGCCCGCGGTGGCGCCATGGCCGGTGCACCTGCTGACCACCCACGCGGACCCGAACGTCCAGGAGGCCGCGGACCAGGTGTACGGACGCCTGGGCGAAGAAGCGGCGCTGTACGACGACCGCCTGCTGTCTGCGGGCGTGAAGTTTCAGGATGCGGACCTGTTGGGGATGCCGGTTCGCATCACCGTGAGTCCGCGCAGCCTGGCTCAGGGAGGTGTGGAGCTGTATCGCCGCCGCGGCGGCGAGAGGAGGGTGGTGAGCCTCGATGAGGCGGCCGCGGCCGCGCTCGCCTGGGCGGCCGACGGGTCGCTCCTTTAGGGGTGGCGGACCTATCTGGGATCGATGCCCCCAGCATCGGCTCCATCAGCGGATGGTTCGTAGATCATGGGGTGAACCCGTCGTCCTGGTGCCCCACCCGCGTAGCCCGGCCGGCACCTCGGCGCCCATCCTGCCTCTCGTGCGTCGGCGTCCATTGACACGCCGGCCCACCCTTCCTACCGTGAGGGCGTCGGTCTCTCTCAGCGAATGGGGACCGCCCGCGTGCTGTCACGCGCAAAGACGACGATGGGAGAGAAGTGCATGTCGGATAGTTTACCGGCCGATCTCACCGCCGAGATGACCCTGGACTTTGAATCCCACCGCCAGAGGCTCTGGGAAGCCCTCCCGGGCGACGGCATCGTGATCCTGTTTTCGGGCCGGCCGCTGCTGCGGACGGCCGACGAAGAATACCGGTACGCCCCGAACCACAACTATTATTATCTCACGGGTCTGGACCGGGAGAATCAGGTGGTGGTGCTGACCCGCCGGGGCAGCGAGCGGACGGCGAGGCTTTTCATCGAGCCGGTCGATCCCCACGCGGAGGCGTGGACCGGGCGAATGATGACCGCCGAACAAGCCCAGTCCCTTTCGAACATAGGCGAGGTCGAGACCGTGGACCGGTGGCTCCCCTTCGTCAACCGCCTCATTGAGAGCGGACACTACCCCGATGTGTACTTGGACCTGGAGCATCGAGAGTGGGCCGGCCCTCCGTCCGACGCCATTCGGTTTGCCCATCGGCTGATGGAGAAGCACCCGGGCACGCCCGTTGCAAACGTCTTCCCCATTCTGGCGGAGCTGCGCCGCATCAAGTCGGCGGGCGAGATTGCGCGCGTGCGCGCCGCCATCGCCCACACCAAAGCGGGGCTGGCCGCCATCCTGGCCCACACCCGCCCCGGGGTCAGCGAGTTTCAGTTAAATGGCCACTTCACCGGCACGCTCATCGGGGGCGGCGCTGGCCTGGCCTACCCACCCATCATTGCCACGGGGGCGAACGCGGCCGTGCTCCACTACACCACGCTCCGCGACACGGTGCAGCCGGGCGAGGTCCTGTTGGTGGACGCGGCCGCGGAATTTTCCTACTACAAGGCCGACATCACCCGCACGTTCCCAGCTGACGGCACCTTCACGGAGGCCCAGCGCGCCCTTCACGACCTCGTGGGCGAAGCCAGCCACGAGGTTATGGCGGCGATGCGGCCCGGCGTGCCGCACCGCGAGCTGCAAAACCTTACGCGCCGCGTCCTCGGCCGCGGCATGAAGGCGCTGGGCTACCTGCGCGACGAAAGCGAGATCGGCCAGTATTATTTCCACGGGGTGAGCCACTACCTGGGGCTGGACACCCATGACGTGGGGGAGTACCGGGAGCTTGAGCCGGGTATGGTCCTGACGGTCGAGCCTGGTCTGTACCTGAAAGACCACGGATTGGGCGTCCGCATCGAGGACGACGTCCTGATTACCCCGGACGGAGTCGAGGTGCTCTCGGACACCATTCCCAGGGACGCGCGCGCCATGGAGCAGTGGATGGCCGAACTGCAAGCTTCGCCCGACTGACGGCCAAGGCCGGTGCGCCTACGGGCGCGGGTTGCGGAACGCGCCGACCGGCTCTCAAGACAGCCGGTCGGCGCCGCCCGCCCGCTTCCGCGTTCCTTCCGCGCGTCTAGCCCAGGACGTTCATCAGGTTCAGCGCATTTTGGTTCAGCCCCGTCAGCGTCGAACCCCCACTGGTGATGGCGAACTGAAAGAGCGCGGGGTTGCCGCTCACCAGCGACATCGCGCCCGAGGCGGCTGCGCTGGGCGACGTGGCGAGAGGTACGCTCCACGTCACTTCGACTTGGCCATTGGGCAGCGCCTGCTCCGTCACCGTCCCGATAAAGGTCGACCCCGACTCGTGGTTCGTGTGCCCGGTGACGGTCATGACATCCTGAAGAATGGTGCTGTTCGACGACACCGGCTCGAACGCGAGCACATTTTTGGCGGGGGTGGGCAGGCTGGCGGTTTGGCCGTTGGTGTAAGGGCCTGGCGGTGGGCCGCCAGGCACCGACACCGTCTTCCAGGTGTGCCATCCCCCGAACGCATGCCGGCTCCACTGGACGAGCGCGTTGACGGGGAAGGGATTCCCCAGCGAATTCGGGGCCAGGAGGACCACCTCCACCGGGACGGACGACTGGCCAGGCTGGAGCGTGCCGCCCCCCGTCCCGAATCCGCCACCGGCCAGGTATTCGACGTCGGTGCCCAGCACCACGTTGGTGGCGGGGTTCACAAACGTCGCTTTGACCCGCAGCTGGTTCAGGCTGGTGGACAGGTTGTCCGTCGCCTGTACCCACAGCGCCGGGCTGTCCTCCGAGTAGTCCCATCCTACCTGGGTCAGCGTCAAGGCGGGCGGGGTCGGGGGCGCCGGCGCCTGGGCGGAGCCGGAGTGGCCGGACGGCGCCTGATACGAGGGGGCTGTCCGATGAGCATGCCGTACCGGCGCGGCCACTGGGGCTGCTCCGCACCCGGCCGCCACCAGCGCGGAACCGGCCATCAGGGCCACGGAAGGCCAGCGCTTGTCCACAATGATTCCTCCTTGAGAGTCGACGATAGGGAGAACACCGAGAACCCAGGTGGCCGCGCCGGTTCAAAGGTCGGATGGGGGCTCGTCGTCATAGGCGTGCTCCCACACAAGGTTCCGGATGAGCGACCACTGGTAGTGCTGCTTTCCCTGTGACGCCTCGGGGTCGAGGCCGTTCTGCTGAAAGAAGTCGTGGCCCGGGATGCCGAATTCCTGGCTGACGACCACCGCGGTGAGGTCGGGAATGCCGTGAAGCAGGCACCACCTTTCGATGCGGTCCAGGGCGTGGGGTCCCGTCGTGTAGGGGGTTAGGCGGCTGTGGCATACGCGATTGACCGCGTTGGCCACGTCCTGGTACGTAACCGTTTTGCCCGCTCGCGCCGTACGCACCAAGAGCGGCCACGCCGCGCGATTGTACTCCTGCGCTCCCATCACACCACCTCCGTAACGGCGGGGGGTCGCGCCGGGAGCGGCCCGCGCACGGGAATACCGTCCCACGTCGTGTCCGGATGCACTTGGTCCCACTGCTGGCGGGTCATTACGGAGCGCAGCCGGTGGCCGCGCACCACGAGTACCCAGTCGCGCCACGCGTAGCCCCGGGCATGGGGCCGGTCTGGCCGCCTAGGCAGTCGTGTCGCCGCCTTAAACGCGTCCTCCAAGGATCCGACCCCGCCCCGCTCGATCCATCGTTCCCGGGCATGCGCTGTCGCCTTCATCCCGCACCTCCTCCATACCTGTTCCTGGCTGTTCGTGACGAGGCGCCCAAGCGCCACGGCTCCATCCTGGTTGGCTGGCTCTAGGGACAATGGACGTAGTTACTGCGTACCTCGGATAGTATACCACCATACGCCCGAATGCGTCAAGCCAACGGCGTGAGAAGGACGGGCCAAAGATCCGTCCGGAGGCGGATGCGTTGCAGCGCGCCACGCCTTACACTGCCGGGGCCGACTGTCCGCCACGAACCCGGCCAAAAAGGGGTGAGGCATTGGATCCCGCCTACCGCCGCCTGTTGGGCTACCCCGTGTTTCGCGACTTTTGGCTCGGCACCCTGATGGTCCGGCTGGGGGCGCAGGTGGCGGTGCTGGGTCTCACGTGGCTGGTGCTGGAAACCACGGGGTCGGCCGCCCGCATCGGACTGGTCCTGGCCGTGTACGCGATGGGCGACATCGTGGCGAGCCCGCTGGTGGGGGTTTTGCTGGACCGCTGGCCGCGGCGCCTGTTGCTGCTGGGGTCCAATGCGCTGCAGGGCGTGTTGTTTCTGGCGATCACGGCCGCTTACCTGCGGCACGGTCTCACTCTGCCCCTGCTGCTGGGCCTCGTGGCCATCGCCGGGGCACTCTCACCGCTCGCGTACCTGGGTCGCAGCGTCATTCTGCCCAGCCTGGTGGATGCCGGGGATTGGGAGCCGGCCAACGCGGTGCTGCAACTGAACATGAATCTGGTCTCGCTGCTGGGTCCCGCCCTGGGTGGCATTTTGGTGGCGACCGTGGGGGTGCCCACCACCCTCATCATCGCTGCCGGGTGCTACGCGGTCTACGTCGCCGTGCTGGCGCGGCTGCCGCGTCCAAGCTTCCGCGGCATCGAGGGGCTGGGATCCCCGCCCCTCGGCTCGTGGAAGGATGACCTCCGGAGTGGATTCCGGTATGTGATGAAAACGCCGGTCCTAGCCCTGCTGGCGCTGGTGACCCTGCTGTTTTCCCTTACCTACGGCCCGTTGGAGCCCGCCCTCCCGCTGCTGGTGTCCACCGTCTACCACGATGGCGCCCAGGTGCTGGGGCTTCTCTGGTCCAGCTTTGCGGCCGGGGCGGTGCTGGGCACGTTTGCGTGGGTGTACTGGCAGCCTCGGATCCCGCTCCGCCTCTTGGTGGCCGGCATCATCGCGGCGTGGGGGGTGTGCAGCGGGCTCGTCGGCGTAGTGCCTGGCCCCGTCGCGGCCGGGGCACTGCTGGCGCTCGGCGGCTTCACGTACGCGCCCTATAACATCGTGTGGACCACGTGGCGCCAGCGCTTGGTGCCCGACCACCTGCGCGGCCGTGTGTTTGGCCTCATCAACGGGGTGTCGGGGGTGGGACTGCCGCTGGGCCAGGCCCTGGGTGGCCTGCTGGTGGCGGGCGTCGGGCCCCAGGCGACCGTCATGGTGGGCGGCGCCGCCTGCGTCCTGCTGGGAGCCGTGGTGCTGACCGAGCGCCGTGTTTGGACGTTTGACGAAGCCTCGTGGCGAAGCGGCGTGCCGGCTAGAGACGCCGACACCCCTCCGGCCCCTAATACATCACGGTGATGCGGCGCGCTATCCCATCCACCCGCACCCATCCACCGTGGGGCATCACATATTGGGGATCCGTATGGCCGAAGTCCACGTTGAACACCATGAGCGCCTTCGGGAGGTATTCCCGCATCGCGGACAGGATGGCGGCCCGCTGGTCCTGGGCGTAGCGACCCTTGGCGTCAGCGTCCCACCGCTGCACGAGCGACCAGCACTTGGGCCGCCCCACCAGCACGGCCGAGAATCGCTGCAGCAGGCCGCGCTCCCCCATCCGCATCAGCACGCGGTGCACATAGCTCGCGGGCGGCATCTCTTCCGATGTTTCGAAAAACAGTACGGCCCCCTCGTAGGCATCCAACGGGGCCAGGTAGCGGGACGTAGTCAACTGCCCGTCGATGGTCTCCAGGTTGCCGCCCCACAACCTTCCCTCCACGATCCGCTCGACGCCGTACCACTCCCACGGCTCGGCGGGCACGAGGGGCGGCTCGTCGGTAAGCGCGTCGGGGTCGCTCCAGTCGCGCTCTTCGTCGGTAAAGGCAGTAACGGTCGGCAACACGTACTTGCCGTGCGTGAAGAGGGCGCGCCAGAGGGAATCCACCGTGACGGGGTGCATGCGCCCCGGCCGGCCCCACTGGACCATCACCGAGCCACCGTGATACCCCACGATGCCGAGACCCCACAGCAGGTGCAGGAGATTGGTGTTGTCGCTGTACCCAAAAAAGGGCTTGGGATGGGTCCGCAGGAGATCCGGATCCACATGTGCCAGGACCCGAAGTTCGTCATCGCCGCCGATAGTGGCGATGATCGCCTTGATGGAAGGGTCCCCAAACGCGGCGTGAAGATCCGCCGCGCGCGCCGCGGGCGAGGCGTGGGCGGCGCGCGTGGTCGGGTATTCCACCGGTGCCAACTGGAACGGGTCCACGAGACGCGCGAGGCCGAGCTCGTACGGTGCCGGGAAATGCGCCGGCAAGCCCGCTGAGGGCGACAGCACGGCCACGCGGTCGCCCGCCCGCGGCTTGGACGGATACACGACGGCTGGGCCGTCAGTTCGATCCCTGGTCATGAAAACCTCCATGCGCCCAAGACGCGGGCCAGCGGCCCGGGCCGCTGGTGGGTCATCCCAGTTCCTGGACCGCCGCCCGGTCAGTTTGATACCAAGTGCGCTCATGCCGCAGGCAGTCGATGAGCCCCAGCACCGCGGTCACGGACTCCACGGGCCCGCGCACCAGGTAAACCGGGAGAAACAGGATGTCCTTGTACGTGCGGCGGATGCACGCCGCCACCACCAGTTCCACCGGGTACGCCGCGGCCAGCCACAGCGCCAGCGTCGAGTGCCACGGGCCCATCAAGACCGGCAGGTGGAACACCACCTGCATCCCCACGCCCAACGCGGCCACCAGCCCCAACACCGGCACGATGTAGATAAACATGTACAGCAGCACTTCGAACCGGGCACGGCGAAGTTCCCAAAAATCACCCAGCGATGCACTGCGCATCCAGTAAAACAGCACGGTGTTTTGGCCGCTGGCCCAGCGGCGCCGCTGGCGCACATAACCGCGCAGCGTGGCCGGGGCCAAGTCTTCAGACACGGCGGCTGGTTCATAGCGCACCTGCAGGCGCTCGCGCATGATCCGAAGGCTCATGTCCGTGTCCTCGCCGGGCCGGTCTTCACAGAAGCCCCCGACCCGCGCCCACACGGCCCGCGTCATCGCCATGGTGGACCCGGTGATCGGACACGTGCCCAGCGCGGACCGGGCCGCCAGGTCCACCGCATAGCTGACCGTGTTGTCAATCTCCACCAGGCGGGTGAGCAGATTCACGTGCGGGTTCCTCACCACACATCGCCCCTGGACCACCTGCGCGGCACCCGCGATCAAGGGTTCCGCCAACCGTGCCACCGCATCGGGCCGGAGCACATGGTCCGCGTCGATGAATACCAGAACGTCACCCCGCGCCTGGCGCACGCCTTCGTTCAGGGCCGACGCCTTGCCCTGGGGTGCGTGGCGGTGGAAGACGCGCAACCGCCCGCGCGCGTCCTGCGCCAGGCGGTCCAGCACCGCACCGGTCTCGTCGGTGGACCCGTCGTTGACGACCAACACCTCGTAGCGGCCAATGAAGGGCGGCAGCACCTGCGCCAGGGCCGCCTGCACCGTGCCCGACACCACCTGCGCCTCGTTGCGGCAGGGGATGATCACGGTCACCTGGTGCCGGCCCAGGGCGGGGCCCTTCGCATCCGCGCGCGCACCGTCTGTGCGAAGCGCCAAGATGATGAAGGCGTACACGCGCGCGGCGTACGGAATGCAAACCAGGAGGTACAGCATCGACACCCCGACCAGTGCACCCTGCACGCTATCCACACCTTTCACCCGGCGCATCTCTGAGCGGTCCAGCGGTCGTCGACGCTCCGTTTGGAAAGCGCGCTTGCCGTTCCCCGTGATTAACGCCACACGAGCACGACAAGTCGCACGCGCTCCCGGCGTATCTCGTCCGCGATAGTATACTCGGCCGCGCGGAGACGGCCATGAGAAGCGCCTAAGGAATCCGGCCACAGCGGCGGGCGGCATGCGCGGGGGACCCACCCTGTAACTCCATGCGCATGGTCCATAAGCCCCAGCGGGTCGGACGCTGAAGCCCAAGCCAGCGTCTGGGAAGGTTTTCGGCCTTGCCGTGCAGTTCAGATCGAACCTGCGGCCCTTGGGACGGAGTCGTTGACGGGACGGTCTGGCAGCGAGGGGCGTTGGCCCCGATCCTTCATACGGGTTGTCGATACCCCGGGGCGACAACGCGGGCCCCGTGCGTTCTATCCAAAAAATCGGCGATGGTACGGTGTGGCCCGTTGGGCGGCTGTGCCGGGATGGGCCCACGGGGAGCGGCGGCTCCGAACCGGTACGCCGAGAACCACTGGAGCACACGGGGTTCCCACGGAGTGCCCCGGCAAACCGTGGCCTCAAGTCGTCATCGCCCGCAGCACCTGATCCAGCGTGGTTAAGAAGGCGGCGGCCTCCGCACCGTCCACCGCACGGTGGTCGAAAGTGAGCGAGACCGGGAAGTTAACTTCGTTGCCGGCGCCGATGCCCAGAATGGCGACGGTGGGCACCATCAGACGCGGGGTAAAGTATTCCACTCCCTGAGGACCCAAATTGCTCAGCACGAATGAGGGCCGGCCAAATTGCAGTTGGTCCAGTCGATTGGCCCGAACAGCGTCACGGAGCCGAGCCAGCGCCGCGAACCACGAGTCGCGGTCCGGCTGCGCCGTCAGGGTGGGCACCATCAGTCCGCCGACCGTTTCGGTGGCGACTCCCAGAACAACCTCTGAGGCCGAGAGGAATCCCTGATCCGTCGCCCAGCCATTCAAGGACGGGTGCTCAGGCAGGGAGTGGCTGACCGCCCAAGCGAACCGCACCAGGGGAGGCGTGCCGGCCGGGCCGGCCGCCACCCGTCTCATCAAGGTGGTCGGCAGCGCCGCTGGGTCAGTCAGCCGTTGAATGAGCGCCTTCCGAAACGGCGAATAGGGCGTCGCCGGCATGGGACTCGGTGTGTGCAGCCAGGTGTCGATGTCTTCTGGACGGAGACGCCGTCCCGGAAAGGCACGGGCCACCGCCCCGAGATCGACCCCTCGTTCCCGGGCGTAACGTCGCACCGCCGGCGGTGCAGGAACAAAGTCTTCCTCTTGGGACACGGCCGGTTCGGTGCGGACAGACTCTAGCGGCCCATCCTCGGTGCCCGGGGGTTCGTCACTGATGCGGCCAATCGCCTGACCCGGATGAAAGACGTCGTTGATGGCAATGAGGGGAATCAGGTACCCCGCTCGGGGCGCCTGAATCTCCAGCGTCACTTTGTCCACCATCGCTTCGGCTATGGGCGCGCCGGCGCGCAAGAAAGCGCCCCGGTCATAGTTCCAATGCACCAGGACCGCTTCGGCATCCTCCCGTTCCCCAAAAGCCACGGTGATGTCCACGTGCGCCACAGGGTCCCTCCTATTTCACCAAAGCCCGAATTTCATCGGCGATCGCGTCGACTGAGGGAATCACCGTGTTCTCGAGCACCCGGCTGTAGGGAATTGGCACGTCCGGCACCGCCAGCCGACGAATCGGGGCTTCGAGATAATCCAGCGCCTCTTCGGCTAGGGTCGCCGCCACTTCGCCGGTCATTCCAAAGGACCGGTAGTCCTCGTCGACGACCAGCACCCGATGGGTCTTTTGAGCCGCGGCCACGACCGCCCGCCGGTCGAGCGGAACCAGGGTCCGCAGATCGACGACCTCGACCGAAATGCCCTCTTGGGCCACCCGGTCGCGCGCCGCCATCACTTTGGGCACCATGGCCCCAATGGTGATGACGGCGGCATCTTTGCCGTCACCCGCCACGTGCGCCTGGCCGAGCGGAATCTCGTAAGGCTCCTCCGGAACGTCAACCTCGGCCCAATCGTCCGAGGGCATCCATCCCAAGCCCAGCAGGCCCTTGTGAAAGAAGTACATCACCGGGTCATCTTCCCGAATGGACCGAATCATGAGCCCCTTGGCGTCATAAGCGTTGGACGGCACCACGATTTTGAGTCCGGGTACGTGGGCAAACAAGCCGTACAAGCTCTGACTGTGTTGGGCCGCATCGTTGTAGCCTCCGCCAATGGCGGTCATCAGCACGACGGGGTGGCGGACACTCCCTCCCGACATGAAGTGATTTTTCGCCAGGTGATTGTAGATTTGGTCCATCGCCACTCCAAAGAAATCCACGAACATCAACTCGACAACGGGGCGCAGTCCTTCCGCGCTGGCGCCGATGGCCGCGCCGATGAACGCGCTCTCCGAAATCGGGGTGTCGATGACGCGGTCTTCCCCGAACTTTGGCAGCAGTCCCTGCGTCGCTCCGAAAATGCCGCCATAGGCACCGACATCCTCACCCCATACCAGAACGCGCGGGTCACGCTCCATTTCCTGAGCAATCGCCTCACTGATGGCCCGCGCCATCGTCAACTTGCGAATCGTCGTGGTTGACATTTCCCACCCTCCTCTTCCTCGCGCTGTGCGACCTAGGCGTTGGCAAAGACATCGGTGAACGCGTCGGCCGGATCCGGATCGGGCGACTCACGCGCAAATGCTATCGCCTCATCGACCAAGGCGCGGGCCTCGGCCTGAAGCATCTGGTCCTTATCCGGCGTCATCCGCCCGCTGTGCAGAAGATAGTCGCGAAATCGGGGTACGGGGTCCAGGTGGCGCCATTCATCCTTCTCCCCCGCCGCCAAATAGGCTTCCGCATCACCCTGGAAATGCCCATAGAGCCGGGTCGTCTCAATCTCCAGCAGGGAGGGGCCATGCCCTTGACGGGCGCGAGCAATCGCCTTCTCGGCCGCTTCGGCAATGGCCAGGACATCGTTTCCGGACACATAGACCCCGGGGATGCCGTACGCGCTGGCCCGGTCGCTGTTTTTGGCTACCGCCGTGGACCGTTCCTTGGGCACAGAGATGGCATAATGGTTGTCCTCGATAACAAAGACGACCGGCACGTGCCAGGAAGCGGCGAGGTTCAAGCTTTCATGGAAGGTTCCCTGGTTGGCGGCGCCCTCGCCGGCGAAGGCCACGGCCACTCGGTCTTCGCCCTGACGCTTGAACGCAAACGCAGCACCCACCGCAGGGGGAAACCCGGCTCCTACGATGCCTGAGCAACTGAAGTGCGTTTGGGGATCAAAGAGGTGCATATGGCCGCCTTTGCCCTGCGAGAGGCCGGTCTTTTTCCCAAAGATCTCGGCCGTCATGCGCTTTAAGTCGACACCCTTGGCAATCGCGAAATGATGGGGACGGTGTGGGGCCGTGATCACGTCGTCGGAACGCAAATGGACGATTACGCCCGCAGCCACCGGCTCTTGACCGGCGGCCAAATGCATCTCACCGGGCACGGGTCCCGCCGCGATGCTGAACAGCGGGGTCTTGCCTTCGGTGTAGATTTCCGCCAGCCGGTCTTCATAGGTCCGAATGACACACATCGTGCGGTACAACGACACCAGCTCATCGCTGGGCATCGAATCGGTTGACATGGGCAAGTGCTCCTTTCTTGGTGGCTCGCTAATGGGTTCCACTCGCATTCGCAACACGGGCAACCCGGTCTTCGACCATCACGGCCCCTTCTGGCGCTCGACGGGCTTGGTACCAGGACCGGCCCGCCGACGGCTCCCCAACATCCGTTGTCCGCCGCGCTTCCTGCACCCCGAGGGGTGTGTAGCCCAAACTCTCGGACATCATCCGTCCTTCCTCTTGAAGATACGCAATGACACGGCGATCCCCGGGCCGGTACCGACTCTTCGGCATGGAAATTGCCAGCGAGCCCCATACCGTTCCGTCGTATTGAAAGAGGGGCACGCCGATGCAGCAAATCCCCGTTTCCCATTCCTCCAAGTCCAGGCTGTAGCCACGGTCGCGGGTCAGCGCGAGTTCTACCTGGACCTCTTCCCAGGCGACTTTGGAATGCGGGGAGCGCCCCTCGGGGCGGTGGGACAGATAGTAATCCCGCAGCCGGCCCGCATCGAATTGGGCCAGCACGGCTTTGCCTAGAGCATGCAAAAAGGGATGTTCGCGGTACCCCACATAGAGCGAACGCACTTTGACCGCCTGATTTCCTTCGGCAATGTACTGGATGACGACGTCGTCCGCTTCCCATTTGGCCAGATACGTGGTTTCATGCAGGTCGGCCATGGCTTGGGTCGCCACCCGGGTGAGGGCCTCCGGAACTTGGCGCCGTGGATGCCACTGGTTATGGAGGTAGCCGATCTTGTAGGAGAGCTGGTACGCTTGACTGGATGGATCCTTCTCCACGTATCCCGCCGCGATCAACGTGTTGACCAAGTGATAGCACGTGCTCAGCGGAATCCCCGACACGGCGCTCAGCCACTTCATGGTGGCCCCGGTCGACTGGGTGGCGATCAGGTCCAACAATTCCAGTCCGCGCGCGAGACTTTGAATGGTCCAGGATGCCGCCATCGCGATCCCCCGTTTCGGGCGAACGATCGATCTGAGGCAAAGGGTGTTGGTCCATGCCCGTCCATTATACGAACATCGTTGTTTCCGCCCTCAGAAACAATTTCAGATAACGGCAACGTACATCCAGAGACACCGACGGGCCAATCCGCGGCCGACGCGTGCTCGCCCTGCGCCTAAACGCGGTCCCGCGTGCAGGACGTGGCCCTCGGCTGGCGAAGACAGGATCCACTGGAGGTGTCGCCTTTGGCCGATGAGAGTCCCGTGTATGAGGAGCTCGCAGGCCCGGACGGCGCCGAGCCGGTGGTGTTTCTCCCGGGAGCCGGCTGGCCCGGCGCCGAGGGGCTGGTGCTGGCGGCCGCGGCCAGCGATAGACAGTGGCATCTCCTGGACCTGCCCGGGTACGGCCGCAGCGCAGGGATCGCGCCGCCGCTGACGGAACCGGCGCTGGCTGACTGGCTTTCCGCCTATGCGGACCGCCGGCATCTGGCACGCGTCCACGTGGTGGGGCACTCGCTGGGGGGATACGTGGGGCTGGTTTGGGCTCGGTACTGCCCAGACCGCGTGGCGTCGCTGGCGTTGCTGGACACCGGACATCTCCGGCTGCCCCGGCTTACCAGCCAGCCCGGGGCCGTAGGCTATCTGGCCCCGCTCTTGTCCGGGATCGAACGGCTGGTGGGCATGCGCCGCCTCGCCGGCCGCTTGCCGGCGCTCACCGACCCCGAGCCTACGCAACCTCTTGAGGAACGGGTCAGCGCCATTCGAGCGCGCGGCTGGTACCCATTGGCCGACGACCAGTACCTGCGGGCGGCGCTGGCCTACGAGCCCGCCATGACGGTCGACGCCCTCTCGCTCTCCCTGCGGCTCTACCGCGCCCATCCTCCACGGCTTCTGGCGCACGTATCCATGCCGACGCTGTTGGTGTACAGCACCCGTCCCCGCGCCTCCGACACTGAGCAGCGGGGTGTCGCCCGAGCCGTGGCCCGCGTTTGTCAAGCCAACCCGCTGGTGACCGCTGTCCCGGTGAACGGGGGCCACTACGTGCACTGGGTTGACCCCACCGTGCCCGACCGGGTGGCGGCCCACATCCGGCAGGCGGCCAGACGCCCGGATTAGGCGCGGGGCACCGGCAGGGTGACGGTAAAGGTGCTCCCGTGGCCCAGGACGGACTCCACGATGAGGTGCCCTCCGTGGGCACGCACCAGGCTGTCCGCCGCCGCGGGCCCGAGGCCGGTCCCGCTGGTCTGCCGGGCACGGCTCGCATCCGCGCGATAGCAGCGGCGAAACACATGCGGCAGGTCTTCGGGCGAAATTCCCGGTCCCGTGTCGGCGACCGTTGCTGTAACCCTGCACGGCGTGGGGTACAAGCTTGTGCCACCGGCGGGAGTGCAAGCCGCCCGACTGTACGAGCGCCGCATCCGGGCTCGTCTGCCCCGTGCCATGATGATGCTGACCGTGGGGGTGGTGGCCGGGGTGACCCTGGCGGGTGCGGTGTGGCCTCTGCCACCCTGGGTGCTTTTGGTGGCGGCCGTGCCCGTGGCAGGCGCGGTGGCCACTACGCTGAGCCGCGGGCTGACGGACCGCCTCACTCGCCTCCGTGATGCGCTCGAAGGCTTGGAACAGCCTGGCGGGGACACCGTGGTGCGTGTGGAAGGGGTCGACGAGGTGGCCGACCTCGCGCGAGCCGTCAATCGGCTCGGGGAGCGGTTGGCGACCGCGGAGCGGGTGCGCCGAGACTTCTTTGCCGACCTGGGCCCTGAGTTGCGGCACCCTTGACGCTGCTCCTGGGCCGCATTGAGGCATTGCAGGATGGGGTGGACGCCCTGGTCCAGCCGCTGGCCCGTATCCACCAGGTGGTATTGACCTGCCGCACACCCGCGACCCGGGTGCCGATCCGGGGCGACGGCGGCCGGCTGCGCCAGGCGTTGGCCAACCTCGCGGCCAACGCCCCTCGCGTCACCCCAGCGGGTGGCCACGTGGACGTGACGGCCGCGGTAGAGTCCGACGGAACGCTCTGGATGACATCCGGATGCGCAGGCTTGCGGCGAACGTGGCTGATGTGGCTGTCCACCGTGCGCTCGTATTCCTCGAAGTAGTCACCGGTGGCCGCCTGCAACAGCTGCAGGCGCGTAAACGCGCGGCCAGGGTGCCGCATGAGCGCGGCCAAACGCTTAAACTCGGTGAGCGTCAGGTCCAACGCCACACCGTCTTCGCGTACAACGTGCCCCGCTTCATCCAGTTCCAGGGCGCCGCATCGCAGGGTGTCCATAATGGCGGACGCTCGCGCGTCGGCTCGGCGGGCGACGGCGCGCATGCGCCACCAGCGGCCTTAAGCTCACCGGCTTGACCAATCTCCAGCGCCACCACGATGTCCGGCTCTCAGTTGCGGGCCGTCACCATGATGATGGGGACCTGGTGCGCGCCTCTCACGGCCCGCACCAGGTCGAGTCCGCTGCCCCTGGGCAACATCCAATCCACCACCATCACCTTTGGAGCCCACGCCCGCCAACTGTCCGGGTCCTCTTGTCCGCTGGCCGCTTCGCATACGTCATAGCCTTCGCGCACCAGGTAGGCGGCCATAACCGGACCGGATGTGCGACACACCCGTCGTCATGTACTCCACGACAATCCGCATGCGGCCTCCCTCACGCCTACCGCGCGCCCGCCGCACCACCTCTCAGCGACCATGTACCACGTCCGTGACGGCTTGGTTCGGCGCCGCAGCGGCCGGCAACCGCCGGAGCCATCCATGCGTTTAGGTATGGAAGGCCAATCGCACGGGGCAGGGCGTGGAGATCCCGCCTTGCACGAGACCCCGTAGCCGGAGGTGCAGGATGGGGCAGGGAACACGGAGGCCGACGGCCGTGATGACGGCGATGATGGCGTCGCTCCTGCTGGGCGGATGTGGGTCCACGACCGCCGGCGCCACACCCTTGGGGACACCACCGCGGTCAACGCCGTCCGACCATCGCACGGCGTTGCCACTTGGCTTCTCCCTCATGGCGGCCGGGTCGAGTGCGGGCGGGTGGGCCTTGCCGTCGGCGGGAGCCTTGGAGATGCGGGACGGCGGAGCGGAGTGGGTGGGCAACGGGCCGCCCGGCTTGCCCGGCGTGGGATTGGGTCCACCGTTGAGCGGGTCGGGGCAGGTGGCCGGTCAAGGGAACGCCACCGTGGCCGAATCGTTCCCGGCGCCCAACGTGGCGGTGGTGGCGGTGGAAAAGTCCAACGGAACCGGCGTGACGGTTTACGAGACGACCGACCGCGGCGTGCACTGGGCGCGCTCGACTCTGCCGCTGTCATCCTCCTTGGCTTCCACGATGGCCGGGGGGTCTCTGCAACTTCAGTTTGTGAGTGCCCGCCGAGGGTGGGTGCTCCTCACATCGCAAGGCTTGGCCGGGAGTCAGATGAATGTGCTACTGGGCACCGTGGACGGTGGGCGCCACTGGCAGCAGCTGCAAACATCCCGAGCGCCATCCGGGCATGCCCCGCTGTTCGAGGACGTCAATGCGGTGGTGTTTCGTCGTGGTGGATCGGGCATTGCAACGATCAACTCGCCCGCCTTCGATTCGGCTAGGGTGCTCACCACCAACAACGGCGGCGTCACCTGGGTGGCGGGGCAGCTCCCGCTCCCGACAACAGCGCACGGCACCAACGCCATAGAGGGCGCGCCCAGCTTGTCCCCAACGGGGGTGGTGTGGGTGCCCGTGACCATTCCGACGTCCGCCGCGTCGCTTGAGCTCGTGCTGTACGCCACATCCGACGGAGGGACTCATTGGACCTCCCGTGCGTGGTCCACCCCCCTGCCTCTCCCGACCACCGTGGTGCTGGTCGGGGGCCAGCAGCTCTTCTTGGGCAATGCACAGGGGACAACCGAGTACGGCCTCGGCCTCAGTCCGACCGGCCAACCCACCTGGAGGCCCCGGGCCGTCCCGCAGACCGCATCCTCCACCACCGCGGCGTGGACCAGCATTGCCGGCGGCCCGTAGCCCGTCAGCGCGGCCCGCTAGACCCTCAAGGTGGCGACGAGGCGCGTCGGATGAAGCAAGAGGTCGAAGGCCACCCCAATGTCCGGCACCACGACGGCAGCCGCCTTAAGGGCACTCGCGGCCGTCCCTTCCGGTCCAAGCACGACGATGCCGAGAATCGCCTCGCGCAACATGGCGGCATCGTTTTGTCCGTTGCCCACGGCCACCGTGCCCTGGACCCCCAGAGACCGGATGACCGTGACTTTCTCCGCCCCATCGGCCACGCGATGAAAGCCAAACCCCAACTCGCGCGCGACCGCCTCCCCGGTCCCAAACGTGTCGGCGGTCAGCAAGAGGCACGACAACTGCTTGCTCAGGGCTCGCGCGCGCTCCCGAACGTCCGGCAGCAGGCCACCGTCCAGAGACAGCGTGCCGTTCAGGTCAAAGACGGCGTGCTCGAGCGTCAGTGCGGCGCGACCCGGAATCTCGATGTGCATCGACGGGAGCCCTCCTTGTTCTGCCATTGTGCCACACCCTCGGGTGACACCTGCACGGGATTATGTCAGGCCTGCGGGACGGTGGTTGATTGTGTCCGCCAGTGCGACGGACAATTCGTAGGGTGTTCCCGGTGATGCCGATGCACCGGGCGCCTGTTCAGGGTGCAGCAGCGTGGTTCACAACCGGACAGGAGCCGGGACGGGATGTGCACGTGGGGTGTGCCTGGAGGTCCCGCTGCGCCGAACCGCAGCCGATCGAGCGACCTCCTGCCGTCCGCTGTCTTGGAAGCGAGCTGCCGGCCCGGGCATCCGTGACCACCAGGCTATAGATGCGTACGACCGGGAAGTTACCCCGGACGGTCGATCAGCGAGGGGAACACGGTGGTGTTCTCGATCAGGATGTGGTCCGTGAGGCATTCTCCCAGGTGGCCCAGAACGGAGGCCAGCCGAGCTTGATCTGCCGCCTGGATCGCGTCTTGTCCTTGTATCAGCCAATCCCGGAACCGCCGATGGTCCGCCGTGAGGGCAATTTGCATCGAGACATCAGTCAAGTGCCGATAGACAAGCTCTTCCTCCTCCTCCATATGGGACGGCAACTGCTCCGCCAGATAGGCCAGCACGCGCGTCAGGATTGACTGGCGCCACTCTCCCTCGTCGTCTTCCAGTACGTCCTTCAGCATCGCTAATGTTTTGAGCACGTCTTCGTGATCGCCGCGAAGACTTTCAATCGGATCCCCAGACGGCCTCATCAGTCGTTGGCCCTCCTTCCCGCGGTTCCTGACATCTCACGCATGTGGTCCGTTCCCGTTCCAGCTTGGCGCGATAAGCCGACCAAGCCTCCTTGCCGGTCAGCACGCCAAACGGCGCCCACGCGTCAGGGGTGACGTCGGTTTCAAACAACACCAGCCACCCGTCGCCGTAAGGATCGCGGTTAATCCGGTCCGGTTTCCGACGCACCACCTGGTTTTCCTCAACAACCTGACCCGGCATCGGCGCCAGCACTGGGCCCAGCCATTTCCCCGACTCGATCGTGGCGATGGTTTTGCCGGCCTTCACCGTTTTCCACGGACGAGTGCTGAAGTGAAGAATTTTCCCCGCCCGCGTCTGCGCCGGGTCGGTCATGCCGAGGCGTAACAAACCAGGAGCGACGGGTTGAACCCAGACATCGTTTTCGATGTGGTACCACAGATGGTCCGGCAGCTCACAGGCGAACAAATAGGCCATGGCGTCCTCCTCTGGATGCTAAACCTCGATGCCCGCCTCTTCCAAGGCTTCTTCCATCAACTCATCCATGAGCTCGTACAGGATGGGATCCACTGCCTTCATCATGTCCAGCGCCCCGGTCAACTTCCAGATGGCATAAAGCTCGGCCATGGTGTGTGGGTCAACCTGCCAGGCGAGGCTGGTTGTGCGCATCGTTTCAGGCGGCAGCGCCTTCCGCCATAAATCCAAGTGGGCTGCCACCTCCTCAACCTGGGGGCCCCAATCGGGAAAAGCATCCGGCTGAAGCATGTCTGGCGTGACCTGCACGCCGGTCGTCATGATTTTGAAGATGACCCGCGTGTAGCCGACCAGCGCCGACTTCATTGACGGGAGCCCGTTGGCGGCAGCCACCTCCCGCATGATAGTCACCAATCCTCCGGGATTGTTGCCGCGAGGACAGCGCAGACACGAAAAGCACTGGGCACAGTTCCAAATGTCGTCGTTCAGCTGCTCGTAGAACCAGTCGACGTCCTCCCGTGCCAGAACCTGGGCGATTTTTCGCGGCGAGAACTCGTAAAACCGGGCCGAGGGACAGGCCGCCACACAAATGCCGCACTCGTAGCATCCGTAAAGGTACTGCCCAAACCGCGGGTCGGCCTGGACTTCGCGCAACAAGCGCAACTTTTCTGAGGCCGCTACGTCCGGGTACAGGGAAGAAGGCACGGCTGCTCCTCCTGTTCATCCTGCCGAGTAAGTGAGAAAGCTTCACGCCTTGATTCCATGTACCACGGCACCCATTCCGGGACGGTGATCGTCATCACCAAAAGGAGACCTCCATGGCCGTGCCGGCCCGTGGCAGGAATGAAAAAGCGGCATGGCGAAGGGAGACGCCCATGGCCGTGCCGGCCCGTGGCAGTGATGAAAAAGGGCTCTAGGGGCCCGTTGGAGACCCAGCGACCGGATCTAGGAGTTGTGGTCGCGTTCGTACGCTCGTCTACCAGTAGTATGCCCGAGGTATTTTTCAAAGGAGACGCCCATGGCCGTGCCGGTCGTGTACAGGGATGAAAAAGGCGGAGGGCGAAGTGTGGAGCGTCCTTCGACTGAGGTCGGTTTCCCTCTGATGCCGTGAGCTCGCAAAGGAGACGGAGCCCGGCCCCGCCGAGCATGTACGTATGGTGCCGCGGCCGGGGGCCGCGAGCCCGCAGAGGAGAATTCTCGTCGCTCCGGGGCCGTCGAAGGGACAACGGAAGGGGGATCCGCGTGGAGACCATAGTCACCCATGGCGCCGGGTTAGATATCCACAAGGCGCTGATTGTCGCGACGCTGTTCACGCCCACGACGACAGAGACCCGGTCCTTCGGCACCGTGACCGACGATCTGCTGGTGCTGGGGGATTGGCTGACCGCCGCGGGCGTGACGGACGTCGCGATGGAAGCGACCGGGGTGTACGGGAAGCCCATCTACAACGTGCTGGAGCAGTACGAGTTTCACGCCGTGCTGGTGGTGAACCCCCAGCAGATCCGCGGGATGCCGGGGCGGAAGACGGACGTCCAGGACAGCCAGTGGATTGCGTCGCTGCTCCGCGTGGGCGTGTTGAAGGGGAGCGACATTCCAGCCCGGCCGCAGCGCGAGTTGCGGGAGTTGGTCCGGTATCGCAAGAGCCTCATTCAGGCCCGGACGGCCGAAGCCAATCGCATCCAGAAGGTACTCGAAGGCGCCAACATCAAGCTGAGCAGCCTGGTGAGCGATGTGCTGGGGAAGTCCGGGACGCGCATTCTGCAGGCAGTGGCCGCCGGCGAGACCGACCCGGAGCAGCTCCTGACGCACGTGGACCGGCGGGGGCGGGCGGACCGGGCCGACTTGCTCCGGGCGCTCCGCGGCTTGGTGGGCGCCCACCAGCAGTTCCTGCTGGCGACGCAGTTACGGCACCTGACGTTCCTCGAATCGGAGATTGCCACCCTCAGTGCGGAGATCGCCCAACGCCTCGCCAATGTTGAGGACGCCCTCACTCGCCTGGCCAGCATCCCGGGGGTGGGGCGTCGGACGGCCGAGACCATTATCGCCGAATGTGGCACGGACATGCAACGGTTTCCGTCGGCGGCGCACTTCGTGTCCTGGGCGGGCTTTAGCCCTGGACAGCACCAGAGTGGCGGCCACGCCCATGCGGCCCCCGTGCGCAAGGGCAGTAAAGCCCTGCGGGAGGCCGTGGTCGAGGCAGGCCAGGCGGCCGGTCGGACCCGCACGTACCTGGGGGCGGTGTACCACCGCCTCGCCGGGCGGCGGGGCAAGCAACGGGCCGCCGTCGCGACCGGGCGGCACATTCTGGTGGCGGCGTACCACATCCTCCGCGCGCCGGACACGGTGTACCAGGACCTCGGCGCGGACTACTTCGACCAACGGGACCGCGCCGCAGTGCTGCGGCGGCACACGCGTCGGCTCGAGGCGTTGGGGTACCGGGTGACCGTGGAACCACTGGCGCCGGCGGCGGGCTGACGACCGCCCCCCGCCGGTGGGGTCACGGAGAAGAATGCACCACAACCGGTAGTACGTCCAATCTATTTTTCAGAGGAGTGATGAAAAAGGGCTCTAGGGGCCCGTTGGAGACCCAGCGACCGGATCTAGGAGTTGTGGTCGCGTTCGTACGCTCGTCTACCAGTAGTATGCCCGAGGTATTTTTCAAAGGAGACGCCCATGGCCGTGCCGGTCGTGTACAGGGATGAAAAAGGCGGAGGGCGAAGTGTGGAGCGTCCTTCGACTGAGGTCGGTTTCCCTCTGATGCCGTGAGCTCGCAAAGGAGACGGAGCCCGGCCCCGCCGAGCATGTACGTATGGTGCCGCGGCCGGGGGCCGCGAGCCCGCAGAGGAGAATTCTCGTCGCTCCGGGGCCGTCGAAGGGACAACGGAAGGGGGATCCGCGTGGAGACCATAGTCACCCATGGCGCCGGGTTAGATATCCACAAGGCGCTGATTGTCGCGACGCTGTTCACGCCCACGACGACAGAGACCCGGTCCTTCGGCACCGTGACCGACGATCTGCTGGTGCTGGGGGATTGGCTGACCGCCGCGGGCGTGACGGACGTCGCGATGGAAGCGACCGGGGTGTACGGGAAGCCCATCTACAACGTGCTGGAGCAGTACGAGTTTCACGCCGTGCTGGTGGTGAACCCCCAGCAGATCCGCGGGATGCCGGGGCGGAAGACGGACGTCCAGGACAGCCAGTGGATTGCGTCGCTGCTCCGCGTGGGCGTGTTGAAGGGGAGCGACATTCCAGCCCGGCCGCAGCGCGAGTTGCGGGAGTTGGTCCGGTATCGCAAGAGCCTCATTCAGGCCCGGACGGCCGAAGCCAATCGCATCCAGAAGGTACTCGAAGGCGCCAACATCAAGCTGAGCAGCCTGGTGAGCGATGTGCTGGGGAAGTCCGGGACGCGCATTCTGCAGGCAGTGGCCGCCGGCGAGACCGACCCGGAGCAGCTCCTGACGCACGTGGACCGGCGGGGGCGGGCGGACCGGGCCGACTTGCTCCGGGCGCTCCGCGGCTTGGTGGGCGCCCACCAGCAGTTCCTGCTGGCGACGCAGTTACGGCACCTGACGTTCCTCGAATCGGAGATTGCCACCCTCAGTGCGGAGATCGCCCAACGCCTCGCCAATGTTGAGGACGCCCTCACTCGCCTGGCCAGCATCCCGGGGGTGGGGCGTCGGACGGCCGAGACCATTATCGCCGAATGTGGCACGGACATGCAACGGTTTCCGTCGGCGGCGCACTTCGTGTCCTGGGCGGGCTTTAGCCCTGGACAGCACCAGAGTGGCGGCCACGCCCATGCGGCCCCCGTGCGCAAGGGCAGTAAAGCCCTGCGGGAGGCCGTGGTCGAGGCAGGCCAGGCGGCCGGTCGGACCCGCACGTACCTGGGGGCGGTGTACCACCGCCTCGCCGGGCGGCGGGGCAAGCAACGGGCCGCCGTCGCGACCGGGCGGCACATTCTGGTGGCGGCGTACCACATCCTCCGCGCGCCGGACACGGTGTACCAGGACCTCGGCGCGGACTACTTCGACCAACGGGACCGCGCCGCAGTGCTGCGGCGGCACACGCGTCGGCTCGAGGCGTTGGGGTACCGGGTGACCGTGGAACCACTGGCGCCGGCGGCGGGCTGACGACCGCCCCCCGCCGGTGGGGTCACGGAGAAGAATGCACCACAACCGGTAGTACGTCCAATCTATTTTTCAGAGGAGGGAGTCCCCGACGCGGGGCCGGTTGACGGAGCTTTCGTAGTAGTCTGCGGCCGGGAAAGCCGGTCACCTGGCGAAGGAAAGCAGTTTCAGTGGGTTGCTCGGCCGATTACCTGACCTGAGCGAGGTGAAGACCTTTGATAATCAGCGAAGTGCAGAGCCAGCGGGCCACATGGTCCACGGAGCAGCCGAACCGTCGGTTCGACCGGCTCTGGCGACTCATCACGACCCCCGGGTGGCTCGACGAGGCGGCCCAACGCACCCTGGCCGCGTCGGGGGCGCACACCCCGGGGGTAGATGGCATGACCAAACGGCGATGGACGGCTCATCAGGAGGAAGAACGGGACCGCTTGCGGACGGAGTTGCGGCAAGGAACCTATCAACCCCAACCGGCCCGGCGGGTGTACATTCCCAAACCCAACGGGACCCAACGGCCGCTCGGGATTCCCTGTCTGCGGGACCGCATCGTCCAGCGCGCGATGCTGATGGCCATGGACCCCATTTGGGAAAGCGACTTCCGGCCGATGTCCTACGGATTTCGGCCGGGCCGCAGTGTCCACCACGCCATCCGCGGCGTCAAACTGGCCCTGACGGACACCGTGCAGGGCCCGGCCGGCCGGTGGGTCATTGAAGGGGACCTGTGGAGTTAGGTTGAAATCGTGGACACCCCGAAAGGGGGATCGGTCTACAATCAATCTGACGAGGTGAAGCATGACGCGGCAACAGTACGATGCGGAATTTAAAGCCCAGGCGGTCGAACTCGTCCGCCGGAAGACCAAGCCGGCCAGCCGCATTGCCGAGGAACTCGGCGTGCCCCGCAAGACGCTGTATCGGTGGCTGGAGGTCGAACGGCAGTATCCCGCCGAACCGTTTGTCGGCAGCGGGCGGCTCCGCGCCGATGACCAGCGGGTGCGGGAGCTGGAACGGACGGTCCGCGATCTCCAAGAGGAGAATGCCATCCTAAAAAAAGCCATGCGCATCTTCGCCAACGGCCAGAAGTAAGGTTTCAGTTCATCCACGAACACCGCTTCGCCTTCTCGGTCACGAAGATGTGCCAGGTGCTCCAGGTCTCCCGAAGCGGGTATTACGCGTGGGCGCAGCGCCCCCCCAGTGCGGGCACGGGGCGGCGCCGCACGCGGCTAGCACGGATTCAGGCGGTCTATGCGGAGGTCGCCGGGCGGTATGGCAGCCCGAAGATCACGGCGGTCCTCCGGCGGGAGGGGGATCGGGTGGGCGTCAAGACCGTGGCGCAGTTAATGGCCCAGGCGGGGCTCCGGGCCCGGGTCGCGCGCCGCTACAAAGCCACCACCTATTCCGGTCATGGCCTCCCGGTGGCGGACAACGTGTTAGCCCGGCAGTTCATGGCCACGCAGCCGCATGCCACGTGGATGGCCGACATCACCTACGTCCCGACGGACGAGGGCTGGCTCTACCTGGCCAGTCTCGAGGATCTGGCGACGCGGCAAATTGTGGGCTGGGCCGCGGACGCCCGCATGACGCAGGACTTAGTGCTGACGGCGCTGGACCGGGCGGTGGCGCGGCATCGCCCCCCGGCGGGCGTCTTACACCACTCGGACCGGGGCAGTCAGTACGCCGCCTACGCCTACCAGGCCCGGTTGGCGCGTTACGGCATGACCGCGAGCATGAGTCGGAAGGGCAACTG
>JAJZWS010000045.1 GCA_021846565.1 Bacillota bacterium | reverse complement strand
ACCTCGTCCTTACCAAGGACGTGCTCTACCAACTGAGCTACGTGAGCAATGGGCGCGGGGGCAGGATTCGAACCTGCGACCTCCGGGTTATGAGCCCGACGAGCTACCAGACTGCTCTACCCCGCAATCAACACGTGGACAAAAATGGTGGACGGGGTTGGATTTGAACCAACGTAGGCGTTAGCCAACGGTTTTACAGACCGCCCCCTTTAGCCACTCGGGCACCCGTCCGCACGGTCCACGCGCATCATACACGAGCATGCCGTCGATGTCTAGACCACCAAAACCGCCGGGCTCCGGCGACGCGCGCGATGCCGGCACACCCGGATCCGACGTCAAACCCGCAACGGCATCAACCAAACTCCGCGAGTCGTCGTTACGCCTCATGAGGACCGATCATCGGGGGGCGCCGCTGGGAGGGCATCGGAACGAATGGAGCCGGAAGTGGGATTTGAACCCACGACCCCTCGCTTACAAGGCGAGCGCTCTGCCACTGAGCTATTCCGGCCGACTCCGCTTGAACCTGGCGGCTCAACCCGGTACCCTTACAGATGATGTCGCCGCCGTCGAACGGAGAATCTGGTGTCAGTATAACACGCGAAGCGGCGACGCCGTTGGCGTCCGGTGCACCTGCCGGCGGTCGCCGCCCACCTGCCTAGTGGGCGGTCCGCGAAGTGAAGGAGGACAACACGCTATGGACGCCACGAGCCAGGCTGCGGCCGCGTTTGATGCCGGCCACCCCCGCGTAGACCAGCTGTTGGACAACATCGACCGCATTATCGTCGGCAAGCGGTCGGTGGCGGAGCGCCTTGTGTGCGCCCTCATTGCCGGGGGTCACGTGTTGCTTGAGGACGTGCCCGGCGTCGGCAAGACGCTGTTGGCCAAAACGCTCGCGCAAAGTTTGTCGCTCGGTTTTTCGCGGGTGCAGTTCACCCCCGACCTGTTGCCGTCGGACGTGCTGGGCGTCAGTGTGTTTGACCCGGGCACGCGGCAATTTTCGTTTCGGCCCGGCCCGGTGTTCACGAATCTCCTCCTGGCTGACGAAATCAACCGCACGTCGCCACGCACCCAGTCCGCCCTCTTGGAGGTGATGGAGGAAGAACAGGTCACGGTCGACGGCCACACCTACCCGGTCGAAGCGCCGTTCATGGTGGTGGCGACCGAGAATCCCATCGAGTACGCGGGCACCTTTCCGCTGCCGGAAGCCCAGTTGGATCGATTTCTCTTTCGCCTGCACATGGGCTACCCAACCCCCCACGAAGAAGTCCAACTGCTCCAGCGCGTGCAGCAGGAGGTCATGTCCACCGCGGTCCATCCGGTGATGAGCCAGGACGACATCCTGCAGTTGCGTCGTGCCGCCGCAGGCGTCCGCGCGCAAGACCATGTGCTGCGCTACCTGTCCCAGGTGGCCGAACACACCCGGGATCAGTCCCGCCTGTACCTGGGGGCCAGCCCCCGTGCCTTGGTGGCGCTGCTGCGGGCGGCGCAGGCGTGGGCCCTCATGCAGGGCCGCCCGTATGTCATTCCGGATGACATTCGCTTGTTGGCGCCGGATGTGCTGGTGCATCGGCTCATCCCGCGCGGTGGGGTGCGGCGCGAAGGTCACACCGTGGTGCGCGAAATAGTGGACGACATTTTGTCCAAGGTTCCCGTTCCCGCGGGCGAGTCGCGGCCGTGAAACGGGGGGTGTTGGCGCCCGGCCGCCTCGGGTTTCTCCTGGGAGTGCTCTTGGCCACGGCCTTCTTCGCGTGGTACCAGGGGGGGCAGCTGGCATACCACGTGGTGGTGTTTGTGGTCGTCCTGACGGCCTTGGTGCTGTTGACGGGCATTGCGCCCTTGTCACGGCTGCACGCCCGCCGCCAGGTGCCGTCCACACCGGTGGCGGCGGGCGACACCGTGGTGGTGTCGGTCACCGTCGAGATGCCTCGGTGGTGGCCGTGGCTGTATCTGGCGGTGCGGGACCGCCTCCCACTCGGGGTGGTGGCCGCGGGTGCGTCCAGCTTCGTCGCGTTTCCCTGGTTCCAGCGTGAGGTGACGGTGACGTACCGACTGCTGAACGTGCCGCGGGGCGTGCATCGCTTCAACGAGGTGGTGCTCACGTCAGGCGATCCGTTCGGCTTTCTGACGCGCCGCCGGGTCCTGGAATGCCCCCAGGAGCTGGAGGTGTGGCCGCCTACGGTGCCCTTGTCGTTCGTCGCGGCCCTGCCACGCGAGTGGGAGGGTGGCCTTCGCGAGCGCACCATGATGGTAGATGAGTCATCCGAGCTTCGTGGCATCCGCGATTTCGTCACCGGGGACCGGCTTAGCCGCATTCACTGGCAAACCACCGCGAAGACGGGCCAGTTCAAGGTCAAGCAGTTTGAACCTCTGACCGTCCCAGAGCTGGAGGTGGTCGTGGACCAGCCCGGCGTGTTCACCCCGCACCATTTCGAAACGGCGCTGGCATGCGCCGGATCGCTTGCGGAGTTTGGCCTGCAGCGTGAGCAGAACGTGGCGCTCACCCTCTTGGGTGCGGACCTCAGGCTCCCCGCCCGCACCGGCCCGGAACACTTAAAGCAAATCATGCGAATGCTGTCGGAGGTGCGCTGGCGCCGGGAGGATGCGTCCGACCAACTGTTGCTGCCCGCAGCGTCCTCGCACGCACGGCTCATTATTACGGGCCGCGAGCCGGGCCAGGTGCACCGCGGCCGTACGCCTGGGGCCATGGTGCTGTACGTGGGGGGCCAGGGCGTTCCCGGCGCGGTGGGTCAACTGTCGGATCTTCCACGGGTGCTGGCTCAGGGGTTCACGGCATGAGGGGCCTAGCTCGGGCGCTGACCCCCACACGCACCCTGCTGCTGGGGCTGTGGCTCACGACCTTGTTCTGGCCGTATGCCCACTCCGGGGGCTTTTCGTCGGCGCTCCTGCTGAGCCTGTTTCCCTTGTGCCTGGCCGCGGCGGAACTGCTGCCCAACTGGGAGGCCAGCGTGGTGGCCATGCTGGCGGCGTTTATGCTGGAATTGGTGGTCCAAGTGCCCGAGCCGTTTGGGGTTATTCTGGCCGCGCTCGCCGCCATCCCCCACACGCTTGTGACCGAATCTCCTGCTGCCTGGGCCACCCTGCCGCCCACCGCCGGGCTTGTACTGATCCTGGTGGCCGTGGTGTTGGGCTGGCTCGTCTTCCGACTGGCCCAGTCACGGGACCGGGTGCTGCTGCTGCTCCTATTGGGCGGCATTATCCTGATCGTCAACCACACCTTCTGGCACCTCCAGGGGGAGGGTCCCGTAGCGGCCTATCTAGTGGTGGGGCTGTGGCTCTTGGCCGACACGCATCTGGAAGAGTCGGCTGCATCGACGATTGGGCGACCCGGCGGGTACTGGTATGGGGTGTTAGGCCTCGTGCTGGTGCTGCCGCTCGTGCTGGGGTGGTCCACGCCCGGGCATCCGGGGCATGTGAAGGGAGCTGGCGGCGCCCTGCCCGTGGGGGGCGGATCCGGCATCGGCCTCGCCAACATGCCCGGTGGGAACTACACCACGGGCATCGGCATCGGGGACACGAGCATCAACCACCCTGTCACGCCGTCGCACCAAACCGTGCTGGTGGTATCCGGCGCCCCCATGGCGTCGTACTGGCAGACCGCGGTGTACAACACCTTTAACGGCACCAGTTGGTCATCGCCCGCTGGCACCGCCACCCCGTTCATTTCGGGCAGTGCGCCACACCCGTTTTTCAGCCCCGCCATCAACGGGTTTTCCACCGATCAGTGGCACATCACCGTAGCGATGGCGGGCCAGTCCGGAATGGTTCCGCTCGTATACAGCGGCACCCCCACATCCGTGTCCGGAGTGAACGGTCAGGTGCTGCCTAACCGCGAAGAGCTGATGGGTCAAAACCCCATCACGTATCGGGTCACCATGACCGTGCCGGTCGTCAACATGTCGTCCATCAATGCGGTGCCGTTCAGCCCGGTGCCACAAAGTTTGGCCGCGGACCTCCAAACCCCCAGCAACCTCTCCCCGCGCGTGGGGCAACTGGCCCACCACATTACCGCGAACGCCCGGGGACCGTGGCAGGCGTCCGAGGACCTGGCCAAGTATCTGGACTCCCACGAGCGCTACACCTTCAATTTCAAACCCTCGTCCAGCGGTGACGCGGTCAACCAGTTCCTCCTGGTCACGCACGCCGGCTACTGCGACCAGTTTTCGACCACGTTTATCATGATGGCCCGCTCGATTGGCATCCCTGCACGCTGGGTCGTCGGTTACGGCCCCGGCACCTATAACATCAAAACCCACGATTATGTGGTGTCGGCGGTCGATGCGCATTCGTGGGCCCAGGTGTACGTGGCTCCCTATGGGTGGATTCCCATCGATCCCACCTACGGCTGGACCGTGCCGCTGACGGCCAAGCCCGGGCGGACGTACACGGAGGCCGTCATCCCCCACCATCCGCCCGTCAAGGTGCCGACGATCGCCGGAACCCATCCCAAGGCGCCCCACGTCGCCAAGAAGCGTCCGGCCCCCGCCGCACACGCCCCCGCTATCCCCTGGACGGCCGTCCTAGCCACCGCCGCGGCCGCAGCGGCCATTTGGCTGGCCTGGCGCAACGCCCGGTCCGCGCTGAATGACCCACACCGGCGCCTTAGGCGCCTCGACCGCCGCCTGTGGCTCATGTTTCGCTTGGCAGACCGCCGCTCTCTCGGACCGGACACCACTCTCCGGCAGATGTATCTCGGGATGCCCCCGGAGTACCAGCCCCTGCTGAAGCCCACCATCCTCGTGATGGAGCGCTGGTGGTATGGGGGCCAGCTGCCCGACGAAGAGCAACTGGCGACGGCAGAATGGGCCGTGCACGAAGTCTTGCGCGGGCTGTGGCGCCGGCCGCTGGCCCGCCTCTGGGCCAGCTGACGGTCGTGAGCCTTCGTGCCAACCTTGGCCTCAGGGGCCGACCGGCACCTGATGTCCGCGGCTTTCGAGATAGCGCTCCAGCTTGCGCTTAACCCGCTGCAACGCGTTGTCGATGGACTTCACGTGGCGGTGCAGGTCGATGGCAATTTCTTGGTAGGACCGTCCATCCAAGTAGGACATGAGCACTTTCCACTCGAGATCGGACAAAATCTCACCCATCTTTTCCTCGATGTCGCCAAATTCTTCCCGACCAATGATGAGGTCCTCGGGATCGGAAAGGCGCGTCCCCGACAGCACGTCCATCAGGGTTCGGTCCGAGTCATCCTCGTAGATGGGCTTGTTCAACGACACGTAAGAGTTCAGAGGAATATGCTTCTGACGCGTGGCCGTTTTGATGGCGGTGATGATCTGCCGGGTCACGCACAGTTCGGCAAACGCCCGAAATGATGCCAGCTTGTCGGTCCGAAAATCTCGAACGGCCTTATACAGGCCGATCATGCCCTCTTGAATAATGTCCTCGCGGTCGGCGCCCACCAGAAAATACGACCGGGCCTTGGCACGCACGAAATTTCGATATTTATTGATCAGAAACTCGAGGGCGTCCATGTCGCCTTCGTGCGCATCTTGCACGATCGCCTCGTCGGTCAGGTCGTCGAGTTCCAGCGCTCGATGCGGATAAAGCGCCACCCCACATCCCCCCAGTCAGGTTCGGGCACGACTCGCGGATAATCCGCCGCAGTTTGAGACACATTATGTAGTCAGGTTTGGCGAAACCGCAAGCCCTATTTTTCGCGGCGCTGGCGCGCCACTTCAAAGGCCAGCACGGCAGCCGCCGTGGCGGCATTCAACGAAGCCACATGTCCAGCCATGGGAATCGCCACCACACCGTCGGTATGCCCTCTCACTAGGGGCCGAATGCCCCGGCCTTCGGCACCCACCACCAGCGCTGTGGGCCCCCGAGCGTCCAAGCCAGTGTAGGGATCCGTCGCTGCGGGGTCCGCCGCCCAGACAAACACCCCGCGCGCCTTCAGCCGATCGATCGTCTGAACGAGGTTGGTGACCCGGACCACCGGCACCCAGGCGGTGGCGCCGGCGGCCGTGCGGGCCACCGTGGCGGTGACGCCCGGCGCACCGTGCCGCGGCACGACGACCGCCGACGCGCCCGTGGCGTCCGCCACGCGCAGGATGGCTCCCAAATTGTGCGGGTCTTGAATGCCGTCCAACAGCAGGACAAACGGGGGCGTTGCCCGGTCCAAAATGCCGTCGAGGTCGGCCTCGGTCAAAAGTGGCGCCGCCGCCACCAGCGCCACCAATCCCTGATGGGCCTCGCCCCCCGCTATGGCTTGCAGGCGGGCCCGCGGCACCACGGCGACCGGCACCTGGCGCTCATGAGCCAGCTGCCGGACGCGCTCGGTCACACGGACCGGAAGATGGTCAGCCACCAGGATGCGGTTTATGGCCACCCCCGCTTTGAGCGCTTCTTCCACCGCATGCCGGCCGGTGAGCCGCTCATCCTCGCTACTGGGCCCATCACCGGAACGCACCCGCCGGCTCACGCCTCCCTCCGGGGGCGCAAGACCGGCCCGTCGCGGCGGTCCTCGACGACCCACCCCGCGTCCTGTATCTTGTGCCGGAGCGCGTCGGCCCGGGTGAAATCGCCCGCCGCGCGCGCCTTGGTTCGCTCGGCCACCAGGGCCGCGACGGCGGCGGGGGGGCCTGACGCCAATTCACGGGGCGGGCCGGCCGAGCCTCCCGTCGTCAGCACGAGGCCCAGCGCGTCGCGCGCCACCAGCAGATTGCGCCGCGCCAAGCCGAAAGCTGCGAGCGTCCCGTCCGCGATGAGACTGTTTGCCGCTCGCACCATGTCGAAGAGATGTCCCAGCGCCGCTGGCGTGTTGAAGTCGGCGTCCAGTGCGGCGTCCAGGCGCATGGGAAACTGAAACAGCGTCTCACCCAGCTCCCCGGGAAGCGGCGCGGCGGCCGGCGGTGCATCCTTGACTGTGTCCCACAAGCGTGCGACGCGGTCCAAGCCGCGGGCCACCTCGATCATCCCCGCCTCCGAGAACTCCAAGGGACTTCGATAGTGGACCGACAGCAAATAGCCCCGCACGGCGGCGGCGCCGTGGCGTTGAATCAAATCGGAGAGCGCGGTGCCGTTGCCAAGCGACTTGGACATCTTGACGCCTGACGTCGTGACCATGCCGTTGTGCACCCAGTAGCCAACACCCGGACCGTCCTGGGGATCCAGGGCCGCCCGGGTCTGCACCCGCTCGTTTTCGTGGTGGGGAAACACCAGATCCACCCCACCGCCGTGCAGGTCCACCCAGTTGCCCAAATAGCGCCACGCCATGGCCGAGCATTCGATGTGCCAACCGGGCCGCCCCCACCCAAACGGTGCGGGCCACGAAGGCTCTCCCGGGCGCGCGCCCTTCCATAGCGCAAAGTCCAGCGGGTCCGCTTTATGCGGATTCGGGGTGATGCGTACGCCCACCAGCAGGTCGTCGAGCCGCCGGTGCGAAAGCGCCCCGTAGTCGGGAATTGACCGCACCCGCATGTACACGTCACCGCCGGCCTGGTAGGCAGCGCCCCGTGCCAGCAGCCGCTCGATCAGCGTCACGATGGGCTCCAGGTTTTCTGTGGCGCGCGACAGATAGGTGGGCTCCTCGACGCCCAGACGCCGCATGTCCGCCAGATACCGCGCCGCGTTCTCCTCGGCCAGCGCCGCGACCGGAACGCCCGTGGCGGCCGCCCGCTCGATGAGCCGATCGTCCACATCCGTGATGTTCACCACGAGGGTAACGCGATAGCCCCGGTGCTGGAGGTGGCGCGTGATGACGTCCCACACCACCGCAGGCCGCGCATGGCCCAGATGGGCTTCGGCGTAGGGTGTAATGCCGCACACATAGGCGCTCACCTGACCAGGCACCCGGCTCGCAAAGGGGCGCACCGTACCGGTGGCGGTGTCATACACGGCCAGCATGGTCCACCCTCCCCGCGCCCGCTCTAGTGGGATGAGTCTAGCGAGCGGATGGCCCACCGTCAAACGGCGATAGCGGCGGGTTGGTCCACCGCCGCTCGCGAGGGTCCGGACCGGAGGCTTGACTTAAACGGAGTGGACCGGCGTGGCGCTAGTGCGCCCGCCCTACCCAGTCGCCGGTAGGCGGCGTCCGGTCCCAGTGGTTCGCGTGCCGCTGCCCCCTCGTGCCGTCAGCCTTCTCCCCAGCTCACAGCGTGGGAGGCCACGGCGGACCGACGTTCGGCACGTGTGCCGGCCCCGCCACCAGCCCTGCCGTCGCGCGCCCCAAACGCTGCGGGTGGACCCGTGCCGCCATGAGACCGGACGGCGCCAGCACCATCAGCGTCGTTATCAGTATGGATGCCGCGAAGTGCACCACGCGGTGACTCAAATCGCTGTGCCTCCCCAAATGACGTGTTACTGTGGGGATAATGCGACGCCTCCTCTGAGAGTCCTTCCCTGAGTACCACGAGCTACGCAATGGCAACGAGTTGGGCCAGGGAGGCAAACGAGTCATGGCAATGGATTCCCTTCTCACGCTGGGAGAGCAGCTGACCCGCTGGCGCACGGCACAAGCCCTATCCCGCTCACGGCTGGCCCACCGAGTCGGGGTGGCCAGTTCGACCGTGGCGCGGGTCGAGAGCGGTGCGATCAGTCCCAGCGCACAGCTCTGGCTCAACCTCGTGGATTCACTGGATTAAAGCCTCGGCGATGCGGTTCGCCTCTGGACGGAGGGGGAATCGCGGGGGAACCGCCTCGTGTCCATGGCCGATCTGTTGTTGGACCGCGGCGCCCCCGAGGCCGCCCATCTGGTCATCCAGCGGGCGGAAAACGTGGACCGGGATCTGTATGGCGGCCGGTACGCCGGAGACTTGTATCGGCTCCAAGGCCGGTTGGCGTACGCCCAGGGCCGCTTCGACGCCGCATGCCGGTCGTTCGCCGCGATGGACCGCAACGCCCGCGCGCACGGGGGCGCGCCAGCCCGGGCGCGCGCCGGCTACGACTATGGTCTCGCGCTCGCGCGATCGGGGAGGCTGGAGCACGCGCTGCTGACGCTCACAGGCGCCATAAAAGTTGCCCAGGCCATCGGGGACTTGACGCTGCTGGGGTACAGCCATTGGGCGCTTGGCAATCTGCTGTCACAAATCCGAGATTACCCCGCCGCGATAGCGCACTATCAGCAGGCGGCCCGTCTGTTGACGGACCCCGACCAGGCGGCTTACGTGCGGTGGGGAGAACTGTGCGCCCGATGGGAAACTAGCGAGCCCGATGTGCTGGCATCCATCATGGCCTTCCTGCCGCAGAGCCCCCCGTCCTTGGCCGCCGAGGTCCGGTCGGTCGTGGGGGCACTGCACCGGGCGGCGGGAGCGCTGACGCAGGCGCAGCGTTGGCTGGAGGAGGCCGCCGCCACGGCCGAGGTGGGCAGCGCGGCATGGTGCACCGCTCAGCATGAACTCCTCACGGTGTACTACTCTGCGGGTGATGAGTCCCGTGCGTGCACCGTGATGCAGACATTGGCCCGCCACGGGCTCCCGCGCGAGCGCACCTACGTGGAATCGCTGCCCAGCGCCTGGGTCGCGTCGCGGTGGGCACCGGATTTGGTGGCCGACCTGCTGAGTGCTCCGACCACGGCAAACGAACGGACCCTCGACTGGGTGGTCCGCCATCGGGATTCCCCGGGGCGTGGCTCGTAGTGCGGGCCGGCATCCTGGATCAAGACCCCTGCGGTGAGCGCGAATCGTGGCGTCACCGGCTGTGCACAGCCCGTAGTCGATCGAGCAGGAAGCGGCCCCCGATTCAGCGTATTTCTTGGCCGATGGTCGCCACCCACCGCCATCGCGGTAGGAATCGGCCATCGACCTGGAAAGAGACTGCACGTGACGGAGGGGTTCTATCTTGACTCGGCTGAGCGGCGTTCGCGGCATAGGTCTGGCGGCCGCCGCGCTTCTGCTGATGACCACCCCGGTGTTTGCCCACGGAGCCACCGGCACATGGTCCGGACCCAATGGAGTTGTGGGTTCCGGCTGCAGCGGCAGCTGGCATTCCTATAATGCCATTGTGCCGGCGTTCGGGATCGGCACGTACCTGACAGGCCCGGCATACTCGTTCAAGGGCACCGACGTGAACATCGGCGTTTCCTCGATGGACAGTGCGTACAACTACGAACTCTACGCCTAAACGACCGATGATTACGGCGGCCAGATCACGACCGACATTCCCATTATGGATTACCAAAGCTATGATCTTTGGTACAACCAGTCTGGGGGTCAGTACGTCCGCGTGGGATTCGCGTCGCAACGGTACGTGACGGTGAACGTTCAGGTTCAGGGACAGTGGAGCGCGGATACCGACTGCTAGCTGCGTGAGGAGTGGTGTACATGTGGAGGACGTTTCGTATCGAGTGGCGGCGCAGTGTCATCACCTGGCCCGCCTGGGCCGCAACCGCCATCGTCCTGCTCACGAGCCTCGGCGGTCTTCACGTGTACACCAGCTTGGGTCTTGGGGACGTGGGCGGCGGCAATGCCTGGCATGCCTTTGGCTATGCCGTAGGCTCGATGGGCATCTTGGTCCCCGTCGTCGCGGCGGTGGGATTCGGCGACCGCATGGCCGGAGACGCTCGCTCCGGGTACCTGGCGTTGGCGCTCATGCGCGTGCCGACGCGAACGCTGCTGCTGGCTCATGGCGTGCATGGCGGTTGGGACAGCGGTGGCGGTGCTGCTCGGTCTCCTGCCCGCACTGGTGTGGTCGCTCTTTCTTTATCCCGCCACCAGCATCCCGTTCGGGGGGGCCCTGTCGGTCTACGCCGCCCCCGACTGGATCGTGACGGGCAGCAATTTGGGCACCTTGGTGCTGGCGAGCGCCGCATGGGCCGTCTTCATGGCGATGGGTGTCGGGTCGCTGGTTTGGAACCCCCGCTGGCTGATTGGCGGTTCGATTTTGGTTCATCTAGTGGCCACCGTGGCTGTCCCCAGTGTCGCCAATCCCATGGTGCGCATGGACTTGTCGAGCTATATGCCGCGGCTCGGTGCGCTGTGGACGGACGCCGTGTGGTGGCTCGTGTGGGGCGCGCTGGGCTCTGTGGTCGGGACGAGTTTGTGGATGCGAAGGAGGCAGATCATTGCCGGATGAATGGGCCGTACAGTGCAAGGCGGTGACCAAGCACTTTGGCCAACGTCTCGTGCTGGACGACGTGGACTTTCGGGTGGCCCGCCATGAGCACTGCGCGCTGGTCGGCGAGAATGGGTCTGGCAAAAGCACGCTCCTAAAAATCATCGCCGGCCTCACGATGTTTGACGCCGGGACCATCAGCGTGTTGGATGCCACGCTCATCCCCCGCCGCCACACCATCGCCCGGGGCATCGGGCTGGTGCTGGAAGGCGTGAGCCTCCTGCCGCAGCTCACGGGGCTGCAAAACCTGGAGCTGTTGGCCGGCCTCATCACCGATCCGGTGGAAGCCGGGGCGGTCCACCTCCGACCCCTGCTTCACGAGGTGGGGCTCGACCCGGACGACCACCGACGCGTCGGCCAATACTCGCGCGGCATGCGGCAGCGGTTGAACCTGGCCCAGGCGCTGGTGCCGCGTCCCCAGCTGTTGCTTCTGGACGAACCCAGCAACGGATTGGACCCGGCCGGGATCGCATGGCTCATTTCGTGGGTGGGTGGCCTGCAGGATGTCACGGTCATCATGGCCAGCCATCGCGAGGATGAAATATCCGCGATGTGCTCCTCTGTTTGGCGCATAGCCGACGGAAGTGTCCGTGCCGAACTGCAGGGGTCGGAGTGAGCATGGTCGCGGCGCTGGTGCGCCTAAACCTCATCCGCCTGCTCCACAGCTCAATGTTGTGGGTCCCCTTGGGCGCGTCGGTGGCCCTGGCTTTCATCTGGTCCAACGTCCTGCACGTGGACGCGCTGAACACCCACGCGCCTGCAAACGCCTGGGACCTCCTGCTGATGCTGCAGAACAACGGCAAGGTCCTGGCCTTTGCCCTCGTCGTGCCGTTTTCCCTATGGATTGGCGATCTGGTGGCCGTCGATCGCGAGCGGGGGTATCGGGCGCAGCTCTGCCTCCGCACCGCCCACCGGGCGCAGTGGGCCTATCCCCTCGCCCTGGTCGCCAGCGTTGTGGTGGGCGCGGCCCTCGCCGCGGTGATGGTCGCCCTCGTATGGCTGGCGATGGGCGGGCTGATGCTTGGTGGCCCCGGGCCGCACTGGAGTCCATTTGCACGGACCGGCAGCGTGTACTGGCCGTTGGGCCCGGCCGTGCTGCATGGCGCGCCCCCGACGGCCGCGGCCTGGTCCTTGGCGTGGAACGCCCTGGCGCTCGTCGCAGTTGCCTTGGTCGGCCTAGCGATCGGCCAGGTGATGCGCGTGCGGTTTGCCAGTATCATTGCCACCACGCTGGTGGCGCTCGTTTCCCTGTGGATGGCTTCACCAGGCACCCCGACCTTGCAATGGAGCCCGCTGGGTGCCGGGGTTTGGTTGCTACATGCCGCCCAGCACACCACCGACGTCGCATCGCTCCCGGCCGGATGGCCGGGATATTTCCTGGCAGGGCTCATCGCTGTCAGCGCGGCCGGAATTATCCTGCAGCATCAACGGGAAGGGTCCTGGTAGTGCACCATCGGGGCCCTTTCGTCCGTTGGACGGCGGCGGGTCTCACCCTGGCCCTCAGCACGGCGGCGTACGCGGCCCAGAGCCCCTCGATGCTACAGCCAACGGCGCGACCCGGCGTCCACGCCACCGGCCAGCCCAGCCCCTCGCTGCTGGCGCACTGGGGCATCGGGATCGTACATTCCCCGGTGGCTCCCCCGGTGGTGACCAAGCGGCAGGCCGAGCAGTTTGCCCGCGCGCACCTGCCCTTTGGGATGCGCCTCTGGCGCGGTCCGGGCAACCTTGGTTCTATTTCCGCACGTCCCCGACTTCCAGGCCGAGGCATGGTACCTGCTGTGGGACCGCGTGACGGCCGTCTTCGGTCGTCCGCCCACCCAGACGAGCACGGGGCTCAGGTGGGTGGCTGTGTTTGTTGATGCCCAGTCGCTTCGAATCTTGGAGATTTTGACCCAAGCAGGTTAGGGTCGCACCGTGCGTGCGCCCCCATCAGTCGCGGATGGACAGCGAATGCTCCCGCGTGGTCCACCGCCACACGGCATGGAGCACGCCATCTCCACGCTGCCAGGCGGTCGGCCGCGGGTGGCGAAGGATGTGGGCCGATGCCGCGTGTACGGGCGGTCGGGCCACCGGCCGCTTCAGACGACTGCGTGCGCCGATGCTGGCCAACAGCACCAAAGCCAGGGCGACCCGTCGGCGTACGCCGTTTGGCCGTGCCCGCATGTTCGCGCCTTCCGGTCTCAAGGTCCAACCACCCGGCCGGCCTTAGTCATCTGCAACTTCGACGCCGCGCGCAGCGTTGTTCCTACTATGAATTGAGCGACCGGATCGGACGCCATGGCCGGCAGCGCGGTGCGGCGGACGAGACACGCGCGGACACAATTTGCTACGCTGTCCATCCCTAGGGATAAGGGGAAGGGATTCGGAGCCACCAATGAGGGGGCCAAGCATGGCACGCTGGTGGGGGGCGCTCGTGGCCCTCGCAGTGTTGGTCTGGACGGGCATCGGGCTGTACGGCCCGGGAAGCCAGTGGCCGGGCCTGCCTGTGGGGCTTTCGCCCAGAACGCCCGCCGCGTCGTTCAACCGGCCCTCCCCCGTGATTCCGCTCGCGTTGCCCGCCGTAACACCGCTGCATGGCACCGTCGAACACGTGATGGGCTACACGCTCAGGGTGCTGAGTCCGTCGCTGGGTGCCTCGGGTCTGCCGCTGGCCGCGACGCCCTACGGCGTGATTTACGTCAATCCCAGCCAGGGCGCACCCGTGACGCTCCCCAGCGGGAAGCCGGCGGTCACCTCACCGAACCCGTTTCACCTGCTGGCGTCGCACGCGCTGCAACCGGGTAGCGGTCTCCTGCCGGAGGCTGAGACGTTCAGCCAGCCGCTCCCCAACCGCTATCAGGGGCCCGGCGGCGCTGGCTGGTGGGCGCTGTCGTTTGTTCGGGCCACCGGCCCGTGGCTCGTGTACCAGGAAACCGGACTGCCCGCGGTGGGGCGGGGCACCTCGGTCATCGGCGCGGTCAGCCTGGCCACCGGGCGGCAGCTCACCGTTGCGACGCTGCCCGCTGGGACCGCGTTTCACGTTCGCGTGGGCAGCGGCCGGGTCTTGATTGGCACCGCTGAGAGCACCGCCCTGTACCAACTGCCCACCGGCACGGCGGCGGCCGTCACGGTCACCCACTGGCCCGCCGCCTGGTTTTCCTCGGCGGCGTCCAACATTCTTCAAGGGTACAACACCGGCACCGTGGTGGTGCCGGGCCTCCCGTCGGCGCCGCCGACCGCCACCACGTTCGCCCAGTACCAGGCGGGAGCATGGAGCCTGCCATTTCTGGCGCCCAAGGGCTGGCGGCCCGCTACCCCGGTGACCCACCACGGGGTCACCACCGTCACGGTCACCAACCCGCACCACCCTCACGAATGGGTACGCCTCATCGCCGATCCCCAGGCCAGCACGCTGGCCGTCGCGACCCTCCCCTCCGCGGTTCCCTCCGTCATGGCCTCGGTGCCCCCGCATCGCGGCTTCTGGCTCACCGACGTCTCGGTGGGCTTTGCCCTCCCCGACCCGACACATGGCTACCAGCTGAATGCGGTCCTTTACCCAGGGGTCAACGGCGGGACCAACGAAGTGCTGGTGTCCCTGCCCGTCAATTCCCACGCCTTGGCCAGCCGCATTCTGAACAGCGTGGGCCTGCCCTCTTAGACTAGCGCCGCGCGGGGCTAGAACGCGTTGTGCCCTGTAATGTCCCGGCCCACCGCCAGCGTGTGCACTTCATAGGTGCCTTCATACGTGTCGACCGTTTCCAGGTTGGCCGCATGGCGCATCGGGCCATAGTCCGTCGTAATGCCGTTGCCTCCCAGAAGCTCGCGCGCCTCCCGTGCAATCTCAAGCGCCCCGCGCGCATGATCCCGCTTGGCGAGCGACACTTGCTGGTGCTGCAATGCGCCGGCTTCGTGCAGTTGCCCGAGGCGATGCGCCGTGAGCTGCATGGCGCCAATCCGACTCACCATGTCCACCAGGCGCTCCTGCACCAGCTGAGTGGCGGCAATGGGGCGACCAAATGCGATGCGGCTCTGGGTATACGCCAACGCCTCGTCGAGGCAGGCGCGGGCCGCGCCGATGGTACCCCAGGCAATCCCGTAGCGCGCCTGCGTCAGACACGACAGCGGACCCGAGAGGCCCTGGGCACCGGGCAGCCGCGCCGACTCCGGCACCTCCACCTGATCCAGGAACAACTCCGACGTCACGGACATGCGCATCGACGCTTTGGTCTTAATCACCGCGGTGGAGAACCCGGGCGTGCTGGTCGGCACCACGAAGCCGCGGATGGCATCGTCGGGTTCCCCGACGCTTTTGGCCCACACGACCGCCACGTGCGCCACCGATCCGTTGGTGATCCACCGCTTGGCGCCGCTGATGCGCCAGCCGTCCGCCGTGCGCACCGCCCTCGTCTGCATGCTGCCAGGGTCCGAGCCGGCATCGGGCTCGGTGAGCCCAAAGCAGCCAATGACTTCTCCGGCAGCCATGCGTGGCAGCCACTGCCGTCGCTGCTCCTCCGATCCCCACCGGTAGATGGCATACATGGCCAGGCTGGATTGGACCGACGCAAACGATCGCAGGCCCGAGTCCCCGTACTCCAGTTCCTGCATCATGAGGCCATACGCCAGCGGCGAGAGCTCGGCGCCTCCGTACTGCTCTGGCAGCGTGGGGCCAAAACAGCCCAGCTGCCCCATTTCCGGAATCAGCTCCAAGGGAAAGTGCCCCTCCTGCCACCAATGCCCGGCATGCGGCAAAATGCGGTCCGTCACAAAGCGGCGCACCACGTCGCGCACCTGCCGCTCCTCGGGCCGATACAGCGCCTCCACGTCATAATAGTCACCCGCTTGCGCCACTCATGCACCTCATTTCGTTTCTGTCGGCTCCTGGTGGACGCCCTCCGCCGAGCTCTCGCCCCACTCGCCCCGAAGCGCATCGCTGTGCTCACCCAGCAACGGCGGCGGCAGCGTGAGCGGCAAACGGGCCCCGTCGATCCAGATCGGGCTCCGCACCATGGGCAGGGCACCCAGTTTCTGATGCGCCACGGTGCCCACCTGCCCCCATCCGCGAGCGATCTCCAGCACGTCAGGCACCGATCGGACGGCATCCACCGGCACACCGGCCGCCGCCAGGACCTGGCACCATGCCTCCACGGGGCGCCGTGCCAGGGCCGCATTCAACGCGTCGGCCAGCTCGCGCCGATGAATGACTCGACCCCGATTGTCCAAAAACCGCGCATCGTCGGCAAGGGTGGGCTGCCCCACCGCCGCCGCCAGCGCTCGAAACTGCCGGTTGTTGCCGACGCCGAGGGCTATCGGGCCGTCAGCCGCCTGGTATACCGCGTAGGGCGCCAGTTGGGCGTGGGCGTTGCCTTGGCGGCGCGGCGGCTCGCCCGTGGCGAGCACGCTTTGCCCCACGTTGATAAGCGACGCCACCGCCGCCTCCGCCAGCGACACGGTCACGCGGCCCCCCACCCCGTCACGGCCCCGGCGGACGACCGCCGCCAGCACACCGGTGGCCAGGTACAGCCCGGCCAGCATATCTGCCACGGCTACCCCCACTTTGAACGGGGGCCCCTCCGCCGGTCCCGTGATGGCCATGAGGCCAGCCCCAGCCTGAATGACAAAGTCATAGCCGGGGCGATCGTCGGGCTCGGGATACCCGCGCACCGTGGCCCACACCACCCGGGGCGCCACGGCCAGCAGTGCGTCCACGTCCAATCCCAGGCGCTGAAGGGTGCCGGGGCGAAAATTTTCCACCACCACGTCGGCCCATTCGGTGATGAGCCGCCTTCCGAGTGCCTGGTCCCCCGGGTCGTGGAAGTTCAACGCTACGCTCCGTTTGCCCCGGTTGATGGACAAGAAGTACGTAGACTCGCCGTCCGCACTGCCTAGAAAGGGAGGCCCCCAAGAGCGGGTTTCATCCCCGCCCCCCGGAGCCTCCACTTTCAGCACCTCGGCCCCCAAATCGGCCAGCACCATGGTTGAGAGCGGTCCGGCTAGCACCCGCGACAGGTCCAGCACCCGGAGGCCCGCCAGCGGCAGCCGGATCTCCGCTGGCGTCGCGGGCCGCTCGCTAGGCAAAGTACCCGGACGCCAGCTCGGTCAGCAGGCTCACGCCAAACGCGGTGCTGCCTTGCGCGCTGCCATGGCGGGGCTCCGCCTGAAATGCGGTGCCCGCGATGTCCAGGTGCAGCCATGGCACGCCCTGGGCAAACGCGCCCACAAACAACCCCCCCACCTGCATGCCCCCGCCCATCGCGGACGCGATGTTCTTCAGATCGGCGATGCTGCTGTCGATGTTGCGGCGGAACTGCTCATCGGCGGGCATTTCCCACACCCACTCGCCGGTCTTCCGAGCCGCCGCCTCCACCAACGTCCTGAGCGCCTCGTCCGTCGCCAGGTAGGCGGCGCGTTCACCGCCCAGGGCGGCCGCGGCGGCGCCGGTCAGGGTGGCGATGTCGACAATCGCGGCAGCGCCGCGTTGCTTGGCCAAGGCCACCCCGTCACACAGGACCAGCCGCCCCTCGGCATCGGTGTTGAGCACTTCGACGGTGGTGCCGTCCAGGGTTCGGATCACGTCCCCGGGCCGCTGGGCATTGCCGTCGGGCATGTTTTCCGCCAAACACCCGATGCCCCACACGTTTACGGGCGCCTTGGCGGCCGCGAGCGCCGCCACGGCCCCCATGACGGCCGCGGCGCCCGCCATGTCGGTCTTCATGGTCATCATGCCCTGACCCGGCTTGAGCGACAGGCCCCCACTGTCAAAGGTGATGCCCTTGCCCACCAGCGCCAGGGTGCGGCTGTCGCCCGGCGCCCCCGCATACTTCGCCAGCAGCATGACCGGCGGGTGGGCGCTGCCCTGGCCCACGCCCAGAATGCCCCCGGCCCCCATGGCTGTGAGTTCCGTCACGCCGAGCCGTTCCACCACGACGCCCAGGCCGTTGAAGCTCTCGGTCATGAGGTCCGCCAGGCGCTCGGGGGGTTTGTCGTTTGATCCCAGGTTCACCCAGTCGCGCACCGGCACGGCCGCCTGCACGGCCGCCAGCTCCCGAGCCGGAATGTCCCCCACCCCCACCATCGTCACGACGGGAGTGCCGGTGGCCTCCTCCTCGCGGGGCGCCCGGTAGGCGGTGAAACTGTACAAGCCGTCGCCCACGCCCGCCACGGCGGCGCCTCGGTGCTCCGCGGCGACCGGCAGGTCGACCGCCATGTGCCTCACGCCCTGCACGCGCGCCGCGCGCACGCCAGCCGCCACCGCCCGACGGATGCTGCGCGCGGTCACGTGGGCCTTGGGTCCCAGTCCCACCACGACCACCCGGGCGGGTGTGCCGGGGTACAGGACGAGCGGGCGGGCGCGGGCGCCGCCGTTCCATCCCTGGTCCAGGGCGTCCCGAGCCCCGGGCCACGATGCGATATGTTCAACCTCACCACGATATGCCCCCACCACCAATGCGTCCGCATCGCTGGGGCGCGTGGCAGCGGTTTCAATCTGAAAAGCCATCCCATCACCTCTTTGCCTGATGTGATCCTGATCTTGGTCTGACCTCGTCCTCTTGTCGCCGGTCGCAACGGACACCCGGGAACCATCGCCTGAGGACGACGTCCTCCCGTAGCCTCCCTGGGATTATGCCATACGCTCGCTGTGGGGCCGGCTTACACCGACCCTACCCTATCCCTAGATTCTATGCCGATTCTAAGAGCCTCATGGAGGGGGCCGGTCTCCTGGTGGCGCGAGCCTTTCCATGCCCTCCAGGGAGGCTCCGTCCTGTGGCATTTACCCGTGAGCTGCTGGACCGTCTCGAGACTCCCGTCGATGATTTGCTGGATTCGGAGTGCTGCCGCCGCTGGCTGGCGGTTCAGGCGTGTTCCCCACTACAAGCGTGCACAACCTCCTGCTGATTGCCACCCAGCGTCCGACGGCGACCCGCGTCCCGGGCTTCTACGCCTGGCAGCAGCTCGGCCGGTTCGTCAAAATGGGCGAGCACGGCCTCATGATTTTGGCCCCGGTCCCCTACAAGGCGGCCGAGGAATCCTCCGACGACGGCCCGGTGCGCGTGGGCTTTCGCGTGGTCTGCGTGTTCCATGTGGCGCAGACCGAGGGGGCCCGCTGCCCGACTGGGTGCTGCACAGTCTGGACGGCGAGACGTCGGCGGGCACCCGGCTCCGGGCGGCACTGCTCCAGCTGGCGGCGGACCAGGGCCTTACGGTGAATCTCGAGACCACACCCTCTACCGCGGCCAGCGGCTTCTATGGGTACTACCCGCGCGGCACGCAGCGCATCCACATCACCTCCGACACCCGCCCGGATCAGGGGGTGGACACCTTGTGGCGTGGAACCTCGTTGCGGACACCGCCGCTGTGACGGTCCCCGCGAGCCAGGACGCGTCTCTGGACGGGCATCAGCCGGTGACGACGCGGACGCCGCCGTCATCGACGCGCAGTCGTTCGCCCGACGAGGGGCGATCCGGCCCGGACCAACTGGGATTCCGTTGCACCGGCTTCAGCAAGTGGTGTAGAACGAGGCGGGGTGTCGTCAGCTGATGACAGACGTCGGTGAGGTTGGCCGTGCGGCCGGTGGTAACGCGCGCAGCGAATTGGAAAGGAGCTTACGTCCTGCGCCCAGCTCAGCTGTCCGACGCTCCGGCTATGGTCGCGCTGTTAAACGAGGGCCTCAATAATCCGCTTTCGGCAGAGGAGTTCCAGGATGTTCACCTTCGGCGCACCGTCGCCGCATGGGTCATAGACGGTGGCGGCGGCACGGTGGTCGCGTGGGCCGAGGTCAGGGTTCCCCCGACGCGACGCCGCAGGACCCGTGGATCCACGTCGCCGTTCGGGCCTCTCATCGCCGGCAGGGCCTGGGGTCGCAAATGCTGGGGGTGGCCGAGCGCCACGCAGGGGCGCTCGGCGCCCACGTCTTGCACGCGGGCATCAAAGATGATCAGCGGGGTGGCTTGGCCTGGGCAGACCATCGCCAGTATGTGGTGGTTCATCATCACCTGGAGAGCGCGCTCGACTTAGCCGACGTGCCGTGGCACCTGTGGGACGCCGTGGAGGCTGACCTGAGCGCCCAAGGCGCGCGGGTGGCACCCCTGGCGGCGATCTCGCAGACGACCGACCAGAGCCGCGTCTTTGCGTTAGTTCGAGAAGCCGAGCAAGACCTGCCCGATCCCCCGACCGTCCCGCTGTCCGACGATGATCTGCGAGTGCGGTGGTACGCGGCCTCAGCGGCCTGGCCGGAAACGGGGGCGGCGATCCTCGGCTCGGGCGGAGAACCCTGGGCGGTCTCCGCCAATGAGCGCCTGGGGGCGCTGGGGAACCAGGTCACCGTGGAATTCACCGCCGTGGCACGTGAACGCCGGATGCGTGGCCTCGGCCTAGCGGTGAAACTGGCCGCGCTGGCTCTCGTGCGGGACGCCGGCATCGTCCGGGTAACCACCAGCCATCACGCCTCCAACGCACCGATGCTAGCCGTCAACCGGCGGTTGGGATTTACGCCGCTGACCGGCAGCGTTTACGTGGATAAGTGGCTCGGCGGCTGTTGGTGATCGAGTCGGACATCCGATGTCTTCTGCGGTCAGGTGCTCGGGCTCCCATGCGTGGCAGCCAGAGGACAGGTGGGCTCTGCCGATCCAGGGCGAAGGAAGCCGGCGGGATAGCTCTCTTTCCACCCGATGAAGCGGGTAGGGCGACGCTTGGATCGGGCGGTCGAACGGCAGCGTTCGCAGAATTCCGGGCGGTGGTGACCGTCCCTGCCCGCGCCAGTCGATGCGTACCGGGTCATCCGGTGCTCCGTGCCGATGGGCGCCGGGTATGACCACGGCAGGTTCCTGCGGCCTAGTCGGCGACAGCAGGTTGTCGAACCGAGTCCCCTGCGCTCGGGCACCCTATCGATCATGCGCTCCTGAATGGGCATGCCGGCGATGGCTCCGTAGGGCCGTGTGAGCCAGACGGGGAGGCCTTGAGGGCGGGCGGGACGGACCCGGAGATACGGGTGACTCCCGGGGACCAGCGGGTGCGCGCCGACCGGGCCGATCTCGCGCACGTCTTGCGGGGGTTGGTCGGCGCTCGCCAGCCGTTCGTGTTGGGCTGGCCAGGCCAGCACCTCACGTTTCTCGATAGGAAAATGGCACAGCGCAGCACGGGAATTGCCCAACGCCTCCCTAATGTTGAGGACGCCCTCCCCGCCTGACCGGCAGTCCGGGGCGGAGCGTCGGGTCGTCGAATGTGGGACGGCAGGCCACGGCTTCCGTCGGCACCACAATTTGTGTCGTGGGAGGGGTGCAGCCCGGGCCAGGGGGCCAGCGGGGGACACGCGCACCCGGCCCCGGGCGCCCGGGCAGCAAAGCGCTGCGCGGGGCGCTGGGGAAAGCGGGCCAGGCGGCCGGGCAGACGCGGACGTATCTGGGGGCGACGTACCACATCCTGAAGACTTCGGGCACCGTGTACGCGGATCTGGGCGCGGACAACTTCGCCGCCCGGGACCGGGCGGCGGCGGCTCGGCGGGAGCTACACCGCCTGGAGGCGTTGGGCTATCGCGTGACGCTGGAGCCGGCGACGCCTGCCGCCGCAGGCTGATCTCGTCATACCACCAGCAGTGAGAGGTACAGGATGCCCCACTGCCGGTAGTACGACCAATCCATTTTTCGAGGCAGACCCCATACGTCTTCGTCCATCTCGGTGCACCCGCTGCATCCGCCTGAGGCCGTCTGACGGCGTCAGTCGCGCATTCCGGTGCGGGACGTGGATCCTGCCAGGTGGATGAGCGGCAGCTGGGCGTCGCGCACGTGGCTCGCAAACGTCGCGAGCGGCCCCGCCACCACGTCCTCCCACCGCCGACACGCCTCGTCCGTGGCCGCGGCCAGTGCCTCGAACGTGTCCACCGCCTGCTGAGGCGGCAGCCCCGGGGCGCTCTCGATGACACCGCCGATGTCGGACAGCTTCGCGTTCAGGCGCACCGGGAAGTTCAAGACGTCCTGAGAACTTTTGGCCTTGGTTTGGATCAAGGATTCTTCCACGACCGTGGCCGCGTCTTTGATCGCCGCGGCTTCGGTTTTAAGTGCCTCCGCCGCGGGGTGGCCCGCCGCCCGCTCCACCCAGGCGTCCACCTGCTCCCGTGCGGCGCGGATGGCCAATATGGCTTCGTGCGCCTGCGACAACTTATCCCGGACGGCCATCAAGAGCTCGAACCGGCGTTGGAGGTCGGCGTCACTAACGGCGAGACGGGGGTCCCGCACCACCTCCAGTGATCCCTCCGCTCGCGCCTCGCCCGCCTGCAGTACCAGGCGATACACGCCCGGGACTACCATGGGACCCTGGGGAGGTCCGCCCCACATAACCGCTCCTTTGAGCGGCGTGGCGCCGGGCCAGCGGAGGTTCCACACCACCCGCGCGGTGCCCGCCCGCGTGCTGAGCCGCGGCAGTTTGGGCCCCTCGGCCTTCGGGTCTGGCTCGGCGCTGGTGAGCGTTTGGATGACACGGCCGGCGTTGTCCTGAATCTCCAACGTCAGCGTTGCGTCGGCCGGCAGGGCCTTGCCCAACGAATAAGTGATCACGGCGCCGCCCGGCGGATTTTGTCCCGCATCCAGCGCCTCGATGACCGTCTCGTCGGTCATCGGGTCGCGCCCACGAATCCACTGGGCCAGATAGGCATCGGAACGCAGATAGCCGTAGTCGGCCTCGCCGCCGCGCATCCCCCGCCCGCCGCTCGCCCGGAGCACGGTCGGCCGGCCGGGCCAGAGAGCCAGCGCCTGGTCGCCCACTGACGGGTCCTGGGCCAGCGCATGGAGGCGCGTGATGTCGTCCAACACCCAGAACGAGCGGCCGTGGGTCGCCACGATAACGTCATCCGCATGAAACACCAGGTCGTGAATTGGGACGACCGGCAGGTTTTGCCGAAACGACCGCCAATGGGCACCCGCATCCCACGATACGTAGAGGCCCTGTTCCGTACCCGCGAGCAACAACCCTGGCCGGCTGGGGTCTTCGCGAATCACCCGCGTGAACTCGTCCCGAGGCAGCCCCGCATCGATGCGCATCCAGTGCTTGCCGTAGTCGCGGGTCACGTAGAGATAGGGCGCGAAGTCGTCCAGCTTGTACCGCGTGGCCGCCACGTAGGCCGTCCCGGCGTCATGGGGCGACGCCTCGATGATGCTGATGAGCGCCCACTCCGGCAAATCGGGCGGCGTGACGTTCTGCCAATGCGCGCCACCGTCCCGCGACAGGTGGATAAGCCCATCGTCGGATCCGGCCCAGAGCACGCCCGCCGCGAGGGGCGACTCCGCCAGGCTGAACACCGTCCCGTAGTACTCGACGGCCGTGTTGTCCTTGGTGATGGGGCCCCCCGACGCCTCCAGCGTGGCGGGGTCGTGCCGCGACAGGTCCGGGCTCACTTCGTCCCAATGCTGTCCCCCGTCGCGCGAGCGGAACACGACCTGCGCCGCGGCGTACAGCGTGTCCGGATCGTGGGGCGACAGCAGCGTGGGAAACGTCCATTGGAACCGGTACTTCAAGTCTTTGGCGGCCCACCCAATGGTCAGCTCCGGCCACGGGGTGATGTCCGTCGTCACCCCGGTGTCGTGGTCGTAGCGCGTCAACAGCGAGTAGTTCCCGGCGTAGATGCGGTTCGGGTTTCTGGGGTCCACCGCGATGTAGCCACTCTCGCCGCCCCCCACCTGGTACCAGTCCCGATTGGTGATGCCCGCGCCCCGCGTGGCACTGGGCACCGTCAGACTGGAGTTGTCCTGCTGACAGCCATACACCCGGTATGGCACCGCCTCGTCCGTCGTCACGTGGTAAAACTGCGCGGTGGGCTGATTCAGAACCGAGGACCAATGTCGCCCCCGATCCAGCGACACCGCGGCGCCGCCGTCGTTGCCGGTGATCATCCGGGAGGGCTGGTTGGGGTCAATCCAGAGATCGTGGTTGTCCCCGTGCGGCGTGGGCATGGCCTCAAAGGTTTTGCCCGCGTCCTGCGAACGCCAGAACTGCACGTTCAGCACGTACAGACTGTCGACAGCCTCGGGATCCGCGAAGATGTGCGAGTAGTACCACGCCCGCTGACGCAGATTGCGGTCGTCGTTGGTTTTGGTCCAGTGCTGGCCGCCATCGTCGGATCGAAAGATGCCGCCCGCCTCGGCTTCCAGCGACAGGTAGACGCGCTGGCTGTTTTTAGGCGACACTGCAATGCCCATGCGCCCCTTGACGCCGTCAGGCAGTCCCGCGGCGCCCGTAAGCTCAGTCCAGGTGTCTCCGCCGTCCATGGACTTGAACAGCCCCGACCCCGGCCCTCCGCTCGTCAGGCTCCACGGCGTGCGGCTCGCCTCCCACAGCGCTGCGTAAAGAATCCGCGGGTTGTTGGGGTCCATCGCCAGATCTACCGCCCCGGTCTTGTCGTCCCGGTGCAGGACCCCCTCCCAGGTGCGCCCCCCATCGCGCGAGCGAAACACGCCGCGCTGGGGATTGGGGCCGAAGGTGTGTCCCAAGGCGGCGACGTACACCCAGTCGGGATTGGTGGGATGAATGCGCACCCGGCTGATGTGCCGGGTGTCCTCCAGACCCGCATGCGTCCATGTGTTGCCCCCATCAAGCGACCGGTACACTCCGTCTCCGTGCGACACGTTGCCGCGGATGCAGGCTTCCCCCATCCCCGAGTAAATCACGTTGCCGTCCGACGCACTCACGGCCAGCGCGCCCACGGGGGCCGTCCGAAAATAGCCGTCGGATATGTTGCGCCAGGTGCCGCCGGCATCGTCCGTGCGAAAGACGCCCCCAGCGGCCCCTCCAAAGTAAAACGTCAGTGGCTGCGTTGGATGGCCCGTGACCGCCACCACGCGTCCCCCGCGATGCGGACCGATGAGCCGCCACCGAAACGCGTCCAGGGTGCGGTCGACGCCGCTGTCCCGTGGGCTCTCGACGGATCGTGGATCCTCCGGCATGCGATCCCTCCTTGCCCTCCGCGATGTTGCAAACCCGAAGCCGACCAGCTGATACCCGGTGAAGCTGCCCCTCCCGGGACACCGGATGTCACACCGGTTCTGCAGAGTGAGAGGCAACCGAAGCATACCGCCGCCCCCCACGTCGGACAAGACGAGCCAGCGTATAATGACGCCGACTACCCGGTTGCGATGGAAGACAACGCCACCGCGAATCGGCACTGAAGTCGGCCAAAACCCGCAGGGAAGGTGCAACGGCATGGCAGAGGATTCTTTGGAGGACGCCCCCGTGCTGGCGCTGTTGGACGCGTACTACGAAGCTGCCGGCGGCGAAGACAACGTGTCACTTTTCACGTTCGTACGCCAGGCGCTGGCGCATCACCAGGCGTTGGTGGTGGATCGGTTTTTGGATCGCATCGAAGTCATCGTGCTGGGCAACATCGAGGACAAGTTGACGGAGTCCCCCGGAGCCTTTGCCGAGGCCGAAGCGGCGGCCGCCGCGACGCGCGCGGAGCTGGCTGCGGCCCGGGAACTGGTGGGCGCCAGGCTGTAGCGGCACGCGCCTCGGGGTGACAAGTCGCGGCGTCCCCCGCATACCCTCGTCCGTATAACCGTGTGAGGGTGATGGTGTGACGCGCCGACGTGAATGGCTTTCGGCCGTGGCTGCCGCGTTGCTGTTTGCCGCCTGGGTCGATGTGGCCAGCGGGCCCACAATGTCCACGGGCTGGCAGGGATCCACGCTGGTGGTGGTGGATGCCGGCCATGGCGGCGTGGACCCCGGAGCCCTCGCGGCCGACGGCCGCGAGGAGAAGCAGATCAATCTCGCGGTGGCCCACGACTTGGCGGCGGCCCTGGCCGCGCGGGGCATTACCGTCCGCCTGACACGGGGCGCCGATAGGGCCATCACCGGCGGCGCCTCCACCCCCGAGCTGGAAGCCCGGGCACAGTACGCCAACCGGCTGGGCGCAACTTTGTTGGTGTCGGTCCACAGCAACACCGAGCCCACCGGCACGGTAGTGGGACCCATCGTGTACTATCGAGCCGGAAGCAGCCTGGCGCAGTTGCTGGCCAGTGACCTGGAGGCAGCGTTGGCCACCGCCACGGGTTATGCCCACCGCCCCCGTCCCGCGCATCACCTGCTCCTCATGAAAGCCGACATGCCAGCCGTCACGGTGGAGTTGGGGTTTTTGAGTGCCCCCCAGGATCTCCGTCGTCTGGCCAGCCCTACGTGGCAGGCGCGGCTGGCAGGCGCCCTGGCCACGGGAGTGTTGCGTTATCTTCATCGCCGGTAGCCGCGCGACCGCGTCCTCACCACCCTCGCTCCGGGGGTCAGTACTGCGGCATCTCCGGCGGACGGCGGGGCGGCCAGACGTCCCGCGTGGCGAACCAACGGCGAAATGCCGCCCACTTGGCATCCTGGGCCACCTGCTCGGCCGTGCGCCCCCGCTCGACCGGGCTGTCGGTATGAGGAAGCACGGAGGGGGCCAGGTTGGGCGGGCCTGGACCGGGCTCGCTGGACGCCGACGGCCTCGGGGCGACGCGCCAGGGCGGGGACGATGGGGCAGCTTAGACACCGAATTTCCGGCCTCCCCCGTGCGGCGGAGGCCATCCCCCACCAGCCCATGCTGAGCCCGTGTGATCGCGACGCAGAAGGGACGATACTCGGCGCCTGCCGTCGTCTCAGCCGTCACCGCTAGGTCCGCTCACGTCGGGAACCGGGCCAGGTCGGGATGGTGTGGACGCCGACCCTGCTTCAGCGCCTGCACGCCATCCAGGAGGTCCGCGAACGGCTCGGCCTCTCCCAGCACAGTCACCTGCTCCTGCCGCCGGAAGGCCGCAGGCGTCTCGGCGAGAAGGGATCTGGGCGTCCGGGACGCGGTGGCCCGGCGGGACCCGCGCCCACAAGGCGATGGGGCGCCCCCAGCCGCACTAGCACCTGGTTAGCCGCGTCAGTGAGGGCGGACCCAAACCGCCACGATGTTGTGAGTGGCAGCGTCACCCCGTTCCAGCGACGCGCCCGGGGGTGTTGGCACCCATCGTCACGGCGCGGCGGGGTCGGACTCCGTCTCCTCTAGGGGCTCGCAGCACCAGAGGGAACCCAATCTCAGTCGAAGGGCCTCCTCTCTTCGGCATGACGTTTTCTCATGCCTGCCACGGGCCGGCCCGGCCATGGGCGTCTCCTCTCCACCCAGACCGTGGGTGCTGGATGAGCCGCGGGGGTCGCCCGGCTGATAAGCACGAATGCCCACCACCTGAAGCGGGTAGGGCGGATGCCCGCGAGTCCCCAGCCGCTTTCCGTCGGGGCACCTCGGCGCGAGCATCCGGGTGGGGACGGGCCATAGGGGCGCGTACACGGTGAGAACCTAAGACTCGGAACGCGACATGAACCCCAAGGGATCCCGGACTCCAGAAGCGCCCGGGTCCGAGTTCAGCGGCCGCGTCGTCGCGCGGTGACAGGGAGCGCGTGTTGCACCTGCGCTTGTGCCTTAACATGAAAAGCGCCCCAAACATAAGCCAGAAAAAATTTGGCGAGTTGGCAGGCGCCCCTGCGCATCCTATGGTAGTTTGTCGGCAGTGAACCGATTCGCCTGTGTTAAGCCCGTGCGGGAAGCCTCCAAGTAGTTGATTTTGGGTTCCTCT
>JAJZWS010000112.1 GCA_021846565.1 Bacillota bacterium | reverse complement strand
CAGTTGGTGACGCGTCGCCCGTACAAGGTCACGCACTTCGGTCACACCACGACCCTCGCACAACCGGCCGTGGCGGCTGACGTGACGTATCCGGTGGACATCTCGATGAGCGGGCTCCACTTCACCGTGTGGGCCAAGCAGGCCATCACGAACAGCCTCTATGCCGACCAAGGCGGCTCCACGGGCGGGTCAGCGCGGTATCTGGCATTTGGGACAACCCCGAATCAAGGCAGTGGTGGAAACAGTCAGACGTCGCCGACCATGTGCTGGTCGTGGCCCAATGTGTCGAACCAAGGCTGTAGCACGCGTCCCAGTTGGTGTCCGACCAACGCCGTGTCCTGCACGCTGAACCCGCAAACACTGATGGTGAGTTACAAGCTCCCCGGTTCTATGTATTCGTCGTTCCTGTCATTAACCCCCACGGAGATTGGCACCCTCCCCTGGGCCGCTCCTCCTTCCAACGCCTGCTGGACGGGTGGCACCCGGATGAACACCGGCTCAGGCTCCCAGGTTACGTATTCGCTGAACGGTACGCCGGGGTCAAGTAGTTGTCAAAACCAGAACGGTGGGCAAATCACGCCCTCCTATCCTGGGCAATCTACGACCAGTCTGCCCTCGTGGGCGACTGAGGTAGTGACCACGACCGCTATCACCAGTTACCAGCCGGGCGTGTACAACGTCAACGCCCGCACCTGCTTTGTGGGCACGTTGCCCAATAGCTCCGGTGGCACGACCCAAGCCTCCTATTGCCCGACGTCCTTGAGGTGTGCCCGCGTTGGCGGCGGTTGGCGTTGCGCCTAGCGGGGCCCTCTCATCCCGCCGGACCCCTCCTGTTGTTTCCTAGGCTCATTTGCGTGTGAAGGAGGTTTCATGCATGCGCCGCATTCTCCCTGCGATTCTCGCCCTCTTGGTCGCCATTGGCGCTGGAGTGTACGTCGCTCACCTCGCCGCGCCCCCGCCCACCGTCTGGGTGCCTTTTGTCGCCACGTCTGTGCCGGCGGGCACCCAAGTCACCGCCTCGGACATTCAGTGGCGCCAGGTCATCCAGCCGCCGCCGACCGCGTTCCAGGGGCCCGCGACCCCCATCGGTCTCTACGCGATGCACGCCTTAGTGCCCGGGGAAGCCCTTTCCCAACGTGACGTGGGATCCGCGAAGGCTGCAGGCATTAAGCCCAGCGATGTCATTTGGTACGCGACCCTCACGTCCGCCGCCGCAGAGGGACTGGCGACCACGGGGAATCGCGTGGAAGTATGGGCGGGCATCTCCGCAACCTCCAACACGGTGTCGGCCCCCCAGTTGCTCGCCACGGGTGTCCGCGTCGTGGGCCTGTTCACGGCCACGGGGGTTCCCGAGACGCCCGGCGCCGCCTCATCGTCCAGCGGGGGCCTCGTGACAAGCACGAGCACCACAGCGGGCGGCTTGGTGGCCCTGGCGGTGCCCGCGAACGCGTTGCCGGTGTTCCTGGCGGCCCAAGGGCTCCAACTCGTCGTCGATAACGCCTTCCATCACTTCCACGCCGCTGTGCCGCTCCCGAAAGCATGATTGCGTTGCCCTGGATCGTGGGCGGCAGTTTGACGGCCGTCGCCGCTTGGGTGGATGCCCGCACCCGCACCATTCCCACGCCCCTCATCGTGGTGGGCGCGTTTGGGGCGTTGGGCGCGGTGATCGGCGGCTGGCTGCCCGCCATCGACCTCGTGTGGGGCCTTGGGGTCGGCGTCGTGTACACCGTGTTCACGTCCTCATCGCCGGACCTGTTTGGCGGTGGCGATCTGAAACTCGCCGCCATGACCGCCGTCTGGTGGGGCCCCGCCGCCTTTTTGGTGTTCTTCGGAGCCCATGCGCTCCATCTCCTGACGGCGTCCGGGTGGTGGCTCACCCACGAGCGACCTCGCGGTGTGCCGTGGGGCACGACCATCTATCCCTGGGCCCCCTTCCTGTTCGCCGCGTGGGTAGGCATGACCCTCGTCGCGTTCCTCCGCTGACCCTGTCCCCTCCTCGCCCCTCGCGGTCACGCGAGGGGCTTTTCCTGTTTGCGGGAGGTGTTTACCAGTGGCAACCGGGTTGACGGGCATTACCAATGCCTTCACCTTGATCCAGACTGATTTGAGTTACCTGGTCATTCCTTCGGCCACGGTCGCGGGCGTTTTCGCGGGCCTGTCCTACGCGCACGTCTTCCACTCGCCCCAGATGCAGCAGTTTTCGAAGGACGTCATGAAGTACTCCGTGATTTCGCTGATCGTGGCGGGGGCCGGTCCCCTGCTGATCAAAGCGCTCGGCTCGGCCATGGGGCTTCCGTAGCGTCAAGGCGTCCCACGTTCGACGGCGGGGGATAAGGAACCCCCGTCGCCCGGGCCGGCGCGATCCGACCCGGGCGAGAGGGGTTCCACAAGGAGGGCGAATTTGTTGAAGTCGGGTAGTGTCGCCGAGATGCGGGATCGGGCCCGGATCGAAGCCATTGCGATGGTGGTCTTGATTGTCGGCGGATTGGGCTTCGCCTGGCATGTGCTGGGGTCGGCGGTGTGGGCCGGGCTGGCCGCAGGCTTTGGGGCCCTGCTCCACACCTGGTGGCCTGACGCGTCCATTCCCCCCGGTCCTTGGGGGACCGTCCTGACGGGGCTGTTCTTCGGGCTGCTGCTGTTCGTCGCCGCCATGCTGGCCAGTCGCTGGTACTGGTGGAATCGGCGTCGCCACACGATGATCTGGTACGAGATTCGGTTGTTTCAGGACGACACGACGGAGCCCGCCCGGGTGCGCGGCGTCTTTGACCAACTCTGGGATGGCCTGTACCCTCGGCATCGTTGGGTCGGCACCTGGGCTCCGTACCGCTGGTTCACGGGGACCACGTGGTACACGTGGGCCGTGGCGCGCGACCACGCCGTGGACGATCAAATCCACCTGCTGCTGGGGGCGCCTGCCGACGTGATGGACCGTGTCCTCCACGCCTGGCAGAACATCTATCAAAACGTCCGCTTCGAGCCGTGGAAACACGGGCTCCACCCGCCGCAGGCGCAGATGCTGCGGTGGCGCGTGCACCATCGCTCGTGGCTCCGGCTGACCACCCTGGCGAGCAACAACGGCACCCTCCCCGTGGAGGCCATGCTGCAGGCGATCTCCCGCGAAGGCTGGCGCGGCGACGCTCCACTCCCTGACGTGTGTTGCACGTACACGTTCACGCCGATTCCCACGCATCGGGCGTGGCAACGGCTGGAGCAAGGGGCGCGGTACGCCGAGTGGGAAGCCGACAGTCCCGCCCAGTCCGCCGCCCGCTCCGCCATTACCCAGGTGGGCCGCGGGCGCTGGCAGACCGAATGGCGGGCCGCCACGACCAACTACGACATGATGCAACGGATCCTCGGCGCCTGGGCCCTGCACAATCACTGGGCGATCCTCGTGGGGCACAACGTCGTGTTTTGGCGTCGGCTGTTCCACCGGTGGTTCGCCGCCGGGGTGCCCCGCTTGTGGGGGTGGCATGGGCCGAAATTCTGGTCGGGTGAGTGTGCCACCTTCTTCCCGTGGCCGACCGGGCGTCTGCGGATCTCGGATCTGAATCGGTCGATGACCCGGCGCATGCCGGCGCCGCGGCCCCTGGTGGTGTCCTCCCCCCTCGCGCTGATGCAAGCCGAGGGCGGCCAGTATGTCGGGTTGAAGGAATCGGACCGCCATAAGAATGTACTGCTGCTCGGCATCCAAGGGTCCGGCAAGTCCACCAGCCTCTTGAACATGTTCCGCAATGACGTCTTGGCCGTGGATGCTCAGGGGCGACCCGCCAAGGCGGTCATTCTGGTGGACATCGGGAAGGATACGGCCAAAGCCGCCCTGCGCTTGGTGCCCCCCGACCGCAAGGTCATTTGGTTCGCCCCGGCGAGCGACCTGAACACCTGGCTGATTCAGCCGTTTGTCTCCGGGGCGCAAGACGGCACCCAGATGGAGCACCTGCTGGACCTCTTCCAGGAAATCTTCGGGGAAGAGGCCATCGGCCCGCGCAGTCGCCAGATTCTGGGGCATGTGTTTGCCACGGTGATTGCGGCCGGTACCGAAGAGGATCCTCCGACCTTCGACCACGCGTACCAGATGCTGGCCGATGAAACGGTTCGAGACCGCATGGTGGCGCAGGCGGCGGCCTTGGGACGTTTGCCCGCTCACACGGCCGATTACTGGTCCCGGGAATATCCCCAGCTCAACGCGGCCAATCCCGGGTTCTGGCAAGAAGCCGCCGCCGCCCCCCGCAACAAGCTCGACGCCTTCCTGCGCAATGAGGCGCTCCGTGGTGCCATTGGGGCGGGCGATGTCGCCGGCATCGTGCGCAAGGCCATCGACTGGGAGCGCGTGATCCGCGAACGCCAAGTGGTCATCATGGACTTGGATCAGGCGCGGATGAGTCGCCAGTCCACCGCCCTGTTTGGGGTGACGGCGACCCTCCTCCTCTGGCACGCCATTCAGCGCCAGGGGTTGAAGAGCGAAGCCGACCGGATTCCGGTGAGCCTGCTGTACGACGAGGCGCAGGAATACCTGAGCCCGCAGTTTCTGCGCTATCTGGCCCTGGGACGGGCCTACGGCTTCCAGACGGCCCTGTGCACCCGCTTCCTACTGGAGATTGAGGATGACCGGCTCCGGGCGGGCTTGGTGAACTTGTGTCAGAACCGCATCATTCACCGGATCCCCGAGGAGCAGGACGCCAAGGCGTTGATGATGCAAATGATGACCGTCTACATCAACAACATCAACCTCGCGGAAGAAGTGCAGGGGATCGAACGCTTCATGGCGGACGACATCATGCGGCTCCCAGACCGTCAGGCCATCTGCGTATGGCAGGCCGATGGAGCCGTCCAGTCCCCCTTCCATGCGTACACGATTGACTGGCGCCCGTTCGCCCATGAGGAGTGGGCGCTGGCGCACTTGGCTCACCAGCCCGTCCTCACGCCCTCGTCGCACGCGCCCACCGCGCCCGAACCGCCGAAGACGGCGGCGGCAGAGGCGCAGCTCCCTATGCCCGAGACGCCGGGGAAGCGACCCTCCTCGGCGAAGGCCAAGAGCGGGCCCGGGGACCTGTTTTCGGGGTGGGACGGCACGCCGCTCGGGGCCATGGCCCACGATGACCACGTGCCGGCCGTCTCCGCATCGCCCACCGCCCCGGCGTCGTCCCCTGAGCCCCAGGAGGTCCCCGCGCCTCCGCCCCCTCCACCCGTTCCCCCGGCGGTCGCTGGCGCTTATGACATCGAGGCGTTCGGACGGGAGTTTCGCCTGAGTGCTATCTTGGCGCAACGCCTCTGCACGATGACGGACCTCACGCCGGACCGCCTCGCGACGTTCCTGCGCGCCCGGCCCGACCGGCCCACCTTTCAGGGTGCCTGGATCCCGTGGCTGGAGG
>JAJZWS010000044.1 GCA_021846565.1 Bacillota bacterium | reverse complement strand
GGCGAGGCCCGAGGCGAGGCCCGGGGTAAAGCGGACGGTCAAGTGGAGGGCCGGCAGAGCGCCCTGGTCACGGTCTTGCAAGCGCGGTTTGGGGAGGCGGCGGCCGCCTGTCCGGCGCGGATTGCGGCCGTGGATGATGCGGACCGGCTGGAGCGGGGGCTGCAGTTGGCGATCACGGCGGACAGCGTGGCGGCGTTCCTGCGGGCCTGGGACTGAGCGCCGGCGGGCGGCGGCCGATCTGCTGGTAACACCGGGAAGCGGCCCGACCCTGTTTCGGGCGGACCGCTTCCTCGATGCCTTACGTCAGCTGGCTTCGACGGCCACCGCCAATTCTTCCTCGGTTTGCGTGTGCTCCATGCGACTGGCCACACCCCACGGCAGAAAGACCGCCATCGACACGACCGCCACAATGATGCTGCCCTGGTCCAGGGTGACCAGCGGCGTCGCCATCCCACTGTTGATGTAGGTCATGGCGGTCAGGAACAGAATGTACACGATGTACCAGATGGCATTTGTGAAGCCCCCGCGCACCCGATACGCGATGCCAAACGCGAGGCTCCCGATGGCCAGCAGCGCGACAGCGTAGGGCACGGAGGGCCAGCCGCTCCAGAAGGCGATGAGCCCCGCCGCTCCGAACGCCAGCGTGGCCAGCACCCCGCCGCCACGCACCGTGCCCGGCCGGCCCTGACGCCGCAAGGCCAGCATGGCCACGGGATTCACCGCAAATCCCAGATAGCCGGCCACCACGGCGTCCGTGATGAGACTGTAGATGCTGGGCAACGGCTCCGAGATGTACGCCACGACGGCCCCCACGATGGCAAACACCAACAGCGACCAGCCGGGAATCGCGTACCGCTGATTCAGGTCCTTTAGCTGGCGGCTCACGAAGCCCGTGCGGGCCATCGCAAACAGCACCCGGCTGCCTCCCCCCTGGTAGATGTACCCGGTGATGAACGGCCCGATGATGGCGATGATGATGGTGGCCGCAAGCAGCCACCCCATGTTGGACTTGCCGCTCACAATCGCGAGAAACGGGTTGCCCGGCAGCGTCGTAAGCTTGGCCCAGTCGCCCGTGGGGATGTGCACCTGCGCCCAGTTGAGCGACGCCAGAAACGCCACCGCGAACAGGACGTAGATGGCGGTCTGGCCAATCAGGGTGATGATGATGGAGCGTCCCATGCTGCTTTTCGCATCGGTGCTCTCCTCAGCGTAGTCCGGGATGACCCGGATGCCGCCGAACGCAAACATGGCCAGCGGAATGGCCGCGAACACGCCCGACACCCCAAACGGCACAAACCCGCCGTGCAGGCTGAAGTTGCCGAAGTGCGCGAAGGTGATGAAGCCAATGGCCACCAGCACGTACAGGAGCAGCTTGACACCGCCCAGCCAGTCGGTCGCGTTGCGAAACCATCGGATCCCATAGTAGTTGAACGGCAGAAACAGGAACATCACGATGGCGCCGCCCACCGCACCCAGCGCGGTGGGGAATCCCGTGGTCGCACTCACGAAATGCGGGTAGAAGTAGTTCAACCCCTCAACGGTGGCCAGTGCCTCGATCGGGGGGATAAACAGATACCAGATCAGGTCCGAAAACGCGTTGATCAGGTTGGTCACGCGGCCATGCGTGTACAGGCTGTACCGCGAGGGGCCGCCCGCCTCGGGAAAGGCCCGCGACAGCTCCACGTACGTAAAGCCGATGAACGTGTAGAAGAGGGCCCCCACCAACCACGCCAGCACCACTCCCGGCCCGGCCACCTCGGCCATGCCGGCATTGCCAAACAGCACTCCCGTACCCACTGCGCCGCCCACACCCAAAATGATCAGGTCCAGGGTGGACAGGCGCCGTTTGAGTCCCATCAGCCGCACCTCCTCACTTAGATCGGTACCAAGATCGCTCCTAGGATCGGAATCCCAGTGTTTGAGCTTCGCTCCTCGCCGTGCATCTCCTGCCAGATGGCACAAGATCCCATCTCCTACCCTTCCTCCCGCTGGTTCCTAAAAATCCAGCGGGCGGGCAGCAGGATTCAGGCAAACTTTAGAGAACCCTTTCCTGGAGCGACATCGCGGGCCGGCGCCGGCATGTCGCGTGGCACCCCAAGTTCCCGAACGTTCGGCCCCTTGGCGTTCAGTCCAGAGATTCGTGCAACGACCTGAAGCAAAGGGGGGGCCTTGATGGCTCGAAGAAAGTGGATCGCGTCCATGGCGTCGGTGATGGGGGCCGGACTGCTGACGGCGGCACTGGCCGCCTGTGGCGGTCCCGCCACCCCGTCCGCCGCCGTCCCGCAAGCTATCACGCTCGTGGGCGGCGTGCAGACCGAACCCAACTGGTGGTTTCCTATCGTGCCCGTGTCGGTGTGCAGCACGTCGAATTTCGGCATCTCGATGCTGTACCATCCCCTACTCTGGATCTCACGGCAGGACACGGTGAACTTTTCCCGCTCGATCGCGTCGTCCATTGCGGTCACCAACAACGACACGGTGTACACGATTCATCTTAAATCGTCCTGGCACTGGTCGAACGGCAGCCCGGTCACGGCAGCCGACGTGGTGTACGCCTGGGATATTGTGAACGCGTCGGCGCAGTCGAGCGCCCCGTGGCTCAACTGCGGCGCCGGCATCGGGGGCATCCCGAGCGACTGGCAGAGCGTGACGGCGCTGAACAGCTCGACCGTGCAGGTGGTATCCAAAAAGCCGGTCAACCCGGTGTGGTTTGAGATCAACGGCATTGGCCAGCTCATCCCGATCCCCAAGCAACTGTGGGATCACACCAGCAACATGACCCAGGAGCTCAAGTGGATCAACACCGTCGGCAACCGGCCGTTTTCCAAGTACTTTTCGCTGACGGATGGACCCTACAAGCTGACGAAATTCGTCAGCAATGGGTACTGGACTTTTGCCGCCAACCCGAACTACTCGGGACACGTGGCGTCCATCAAGCACATCACGTTTGAGTACGAAACCTCGACGTCCAACGAATTTGCCCAGCTTCGGCGCGGTGCCTTCAGCATGGCCCAGTTGGGGCCGTCCCTGTACCGGTCGCGCAACGAGCTCACCGGCTACCAAGACCGGACGCCCGGGTACTCGTTTGGCATCAACTACGTGCAGCCAAACCTGTCGCCGCAGACGCCGGGCATCGGAAACCTGTTCTCCAAACTGTACATCCGCCAGGCGCTGCAGATGGGCATCGACCAGCCGGTCATTGCCCAGAAGCTTTACCTGGGCTTTGCCACGCCAGAGTGGAGCCCTGTTCCGTCCCAGCCGCCCAACGCCTTCTACGACAAGGCCTTGACCGACCCGTATCCATACAACATCAGCGGGGCCATTAAACTGCTGCAGCAGCACGGATGGAGCATGGTCAACGGCGTCATGCAGCGCAACGGGCAGAAGCTCTCGTTCCCGTTCCTGTACATGTCCGGCTCCCAGACCGACACCAACATCGCGCAGCTTCTACAGCAGGACTGGGCCAAAGAGGGCGTGCAGGTGACGCTCCGGTCTGAGCCGTTCAACCAGGTGATTGCCACCGCCTCGCCCTCGACGCCCACCAAGTGGGTCATGGCGTGGTGGGGTGCCGGCTGGTTCTACGGGCCGGACTACTATCCGACCGGTGGCGGCCTCTACGCGACGGGCGGGTCCGCCAACACCGGCGGCTACGCCAACAGCACGATGAACACCCTGATTGCGCAAACCTACGCCCCGGGCACACCCGCCCAGGAGCAGAAGCGGTTGGACGCGTATCAGGCCTATGTCGCCCAACAGTTGCCGGGGCTGTTCCTGCCCGAGTATGTTGGGTTCGGCATGCCCACCCCCTACATGGTGGTCAAGCCGTGGCTGCATGGCGTGGTCAAGTGGTACAGCCCCATCGAGGGCAACCAGTACAACCACTGGACCATCAGCGGCTCGTAGTCCCCGCATTCAGCGAAGGGAGCCGGGATGCCCCGGCTCCCTTCTTCACTGTACCGGTCCCAACCAGCCACGACGTCACGCGTCCACCATGACGGACGCCCAGCAGGCCACCGCCTCGCCCCGGCCGATGGCCCCGAGGCCGTCCTGCGTCTTAAACTTGATCGACACCACCGCACAGGCGAGCTGCTGCGCCAGGCTCCCGATGAGGGCTGGGCGATGGTCGGCCAGACGCGGCGCCTCCAGCACGATGGTGACGTCCACCTGCACGACGGCACCGCCTGCCGCGGCGAGCCGCTCCATCACCTCGGCGAGCAGCGGCCCACTGGGCTGCCCCGCCGCCACCGCATCCCGGGGGAACCAGCTGCCAATGTCGCCCCAGGCCATGGCGCCCAACACGCCGTCAATCACGGCGTGCAGCACCACATCAGCGTCGGAGTCTCCCACCGCGCCCGTGGGTGACGGCACCGCTACGCCTGCCAGCATGAGCGGGCGTCCGGCCGCCAAGCGGTGAATATCCCACCCCAGGCCCATGCGCATCATAGCCGGTCCCGCTCCGGCCAGGCCGCCGCGAGCCACAACCAATCCGCTTCTACCGTCAGCTTCTGGTTCATGGCGTCCCCCTCCACCACCGCCACAGCATGCCCCCGTGCCTCCACGGCCATGCTGTCGTCGGTTGCCCCGCGCCCTTCTTGATCCAGCGCATCGCGGAGCCAATCGGTTCGAAAAATCTGCGGCGTCTGCACGGCGACCAGGTGGTGCCGCGGTAGAGTGCGCGCCACCAGACCGCGGTGCACCACCTTCACGGTGTCCGTCGGGGGAAGCCCCGGCACTGCGGCGCCGGTCTCCAAGGCAGCTCGCCACACCCGGTCCACCAGCGCGCGCGACACCAGCGGGCGCGCGCCATCGTGCACCGCCACGTATGGGGTGGCCACCGACGCGAGCCCCAAGGCCACCGAGGCATCGCGCGAGGGGCCGCCGGCCACCACCACCACGTCCTCCGACCCAACCCAGGTTTGGGCGGCCGCCACACGGTCGGCCGCCACCACGACCACCGTCGCCGCCACCTGTCCCTGAAACGCCATGAGGCTCCACCACCAAAGGGGATGCCCCTCCCACAGGCGCCATACCTTGGAGATCCCGCCCATGCGGCGGCCGTCCCCGGCGGCCGCCAGCACCAGGGTAAGCGCGCGGCGCGCGTCCGTCATTTTCATAATGCCACGGTATCACAGGAGCAGACCAGAAACAGGCGGTGCACGTCGCCACCTTCTAGTGCCGGTCGCGGACGCCTTTATGGCGCCTCGTTGGCGGCGGCCGACAGTGTGGCCGCCTTCACCTTGGCAAAAATCATCCGGCCGGCCGCCGTTTGCAGGACCGACGTGACCAGCACGCTCACGCTTTGGCCCACGGACTTCTTGCCGCCGTCCACAACAATCATGGTGCCGTCGTCCAGGTATCCGACCCCCTGGCCGGCCTCCTTGCCTTCCTTGATGATCTGCACCACCATGTCTTCCCCAGGAAGCACCACCGGCTTCACCGCGTTGGCCAGATCGTTGATGTTCAACACCGGCAACCCCTGGAGCTCCGCCACTTTGTTGAGATTGAAGTCGTTGGTCACGACCTTGCCGTCCAGCAGTTTGGTAACCTTCAGGAGCCGCGTGTCCACCTCCTGATGCGGGTCCACGTCCTTCTCGTACACCTGGACCGGCATATGCAATTCCTTTTGAATGCGGTTCAGCACGTCCAGGCCCCGCCGGCCGCGGTTGCGCTTCAGCACATCGGGCGAGTCTGCGATGTGGCGCAGCTCCTCCAGCACAAAAGCCGGAATCACCAGCGGCCCCTCCAGAAACCCGGTCTCGCAGATGTCCGCAATGCGGCCGTCGATGATCACCGAAGTGTCCAACACTTTGGGCCGCACGCCCTCGGAGCGGCCGGACGCTTTCTGCAACTTTGGCAGCCACGCGCTTGGCCGCAACAGTTCTTCTTTCTTGCGCGCCGCCACCCGGATGCCGACGTACGCCATCACCACGGTGATGGCGACGCGCAATAGGTTGCCCAACAGGCCAAAGGCCGCCAGCGGCTGGCCCACCAAAAAGGCCACCAACAGCCCGACGATAAGCCCAATCGCGCCCGCCATCAGGTCGGCGGGCGGCGTGCGCTGCAGCCGCTGTTCAAAGCGCGCCACCAGTTTGCCGGTTTCGCGCGCTACCCACGGCGACAGGCCATAGCCAATCACCCCCGCGCCTACGGTGCCAATGACCAAATACGCCCCCGCCTTGTCACTCCCGAGCTGAGACAAAAATCCCCACTGGGCCCACGCCGTCTGGTTGCCCAAAACAAGTCCGAGGCCAATCAACGCCACCACCACGGTCACCGCCTGCCGAAAGGTCCTGTCCACCGAGTCACCTCCCCGTTATTGGTCATTCCCCGGCGGCGGCGGAAAAATACCCACATTTTACTATTGCCACCGATCTCGTTGCCTTCGCCGGGCGCCCTCATCATAACACGGGGTCCTGAAAGCACCGTGAGGAGTCAAGACAGCACCGTGAGGAGTCAAGACAGCACCGTGCACCGGTCCCGTCCTATCCGCTGGGGTTCGCGCGGCGTCCAAAGCTCCCTTGGCCAGGGCCATCTCGAGCGTGGCGCGGCTGTTGACCGCCCTGTGCGCCGTGACCTGGGGCAGGGCCGCCCGGAAGGGCCGCAGGCGGTCGGTTGAACAGGTGAACACGTCGCACCACGCCCGCGTGCGCAGCAAGACCGAAGCCCAGTTCACTAAAAAGGAGCCCTGCCCCCGCATCGAACCCGACAGATCCAAGACCCTCACGGCACACCCGGCGCCCGCTCGGGCATAAAGAGCACCGGCGGGTCGCCCCCCGGCCATCCCGGCGCGCACTGTGCGCCGGAGGTCCAGCCGCCCCGGGCCCGCTGCGCCGGATGGCCCGCGCGAACGCGGCGGGCAAGGGTCGCCGCCCTGCGCCGCGCCACTACCCGCAGCGTCTCCAGCTCGGCCCCGGCCCACACCGTGATGCCAAACCGCTCGGACCAACCAGGGTTGTACGCGACCGCCCTGTGCGCGGATTCCGTCAGGCCCCGTGTTCGGGGTTCGGGGCCGGCGGGACGGCTGCCCCGAACCCCCAACACGGGGATCTCATCCGTTCCTACGGTCCACCGGACTGGCGGCCGCGCTCTGGCCTTTAGGAAAATTCGTCGAACAAGGCTTCGAAGTGCTGGCGCTGCTGCGGCGACCGCACGTACCCCCGCTTCAGCAAGGGTCTGACGAGAGGACAGTCCGTCCAGTCCGCCGCTGCCGCGCGGCGGAGTCGGACGGGGCGACGGAAAATCCGCACGCGCTGGGATGCGCGGCGAGCCCGGCCAGGGACGTGGCCGGGCTGTTCAAAGGCTCGGTCCCCCGCGCCCATGCACGGCATCCAGGTCTTCGGCGCTTTTCACCGCGGTGTGCAGGGTGCTCCTCGAGGGCGCGGGGCCAGTCAAGCACCTCCGCCAACCCGGGCGGCTTCATCAGTGCCAGCGGACGAAGTGGGGGAGATTGGCCGCCACCGTCTGGCCGCCCCACCCTCCACCGTCTGGCCGCCCCACCCTCCACCGCGGACGCCGCCAGACGGACGATGCCCGCTTCGCGACCCGAGTCGGGCGCTTCATCCTCTCGGTCAACCTCATGGATCAGGAGCATCGGCGTTGGTGGGGCGCGGCGTCTATTGACCGAAATTACCCGGCCAGCCTCTTGACATCGACCGAAACTGTGGTTTTCTTATTAACTAGGGACCGAAACTGTTGCATCCTGACCGATACTAGGAGGGATCGCGTGTCAGAGCAGCCCGGGGGATTGCCCAATCCCATCAAGCCGACGGTCTTTGTCCGCAACGCCACCGGCCTCCGCAAGGAAGCGGGAGCGTTCGATATATTCGTATACAACACAAATAATCAGAACATAGGTCTCGGAGTGGCCTTCCTCGTTTTGGCTATCGGATCGTATGCCGGCGGCCTGCTGCCGCTGTCCGCTGTGCTCGCGTCGCTGCTGGTGGTCCCGCTCTATTTCGTATATGGCAAGCTGTCCGGCGACATGCCCAGGTCGGGCGGCGACTACGTGTGGACCAGCCGCATCTTCGGCCAACGGTTTGGCCCACCCATCGGGTTCGCCTTGGCTTGGACGTGGATTATGCTCGCGTTTACCGCGATCGGCGCGCCGGCGGCCTTTTTCAGCCAGCTGGGTGTCTCCGGCTGGATGCGGGCGTTGGGTGTGGCGACGGGCTCCCCCGTGTTCACGCAGATTGGTGACTGGGTATACGGATCAATTGGCATGATCGTCGTGGGAGCCGCTCTGCTCGCCTTTTTCACGTTCATTATGATTCGCGGCGTCCGCACATACATGAAGGTGCAGAACTGGGCGTTCGCGTTTGCCATGGCCGGCATCGTGTTCCAGTTCATCGCCGGCCTCATCACCAACATTGGCCGCTTCCCACAGCAGTTCAACGCGTACGTGGTGAAGGCAGGCGGCGTCCACAACGCCTACAGCATCGTTATGGCGAATGCCACGCCTCACGGAGCCGCCGGAGGACCGGCCACCGCGACGATGTACGCGATGGTGTGGACGATTTACATGGTGCTCTTTGGCGCCACCTCGGCCTACATCGGTGGCGAGGTGCGTCGGGCGCGTGATACCCAGCGCATAGGCATGCTCGGATCGCTGATCCTGACGGGCCTGGCGATTGCCATTCTCCTCACGGTTCTCATCGCTCACATCGGGACCCCATTTCTCGATGGCCTCTCGGCCACCAGTCCCGCGAAGCTGGGCCTGACATTCCTGCCGAATTACAACGAGCTCCTGACCATTGGGGCAGGCGGAGGCGTGTTCTGGGCGATGGCGTTGGGCTTCCTGTTTCTCTTCTGGACCTACGTGTGGATGCCGATCAACTTCTTCACCGCAACCCGCCTGATGCTCGCGCTGTCGTTGGACGGATACCTGCCTCCCTCGCTGTCGAAGGTGCACGAAAAATACGCCACGCCGTATATCGGCATCCTGGTGGCCGGCGTGGTGGGCGCCATCTCGATGGTACTGTATGTCGTGGGGGTCCTGTCCGTCATCACGCTCCTGTGGGCCGGTGTCGTGATGTTCACGGTGGTGGGGTTTGCCGCCATCTTGTATCCCTCGCGGCTCCCGGACGTCTGGTCCGGCAACGGCGGCGGAAGGTTCTTGGGAATCCCGACCATCCGGGTGTGGGGATTCCTGCTGGTGCCCGCCATGCTGTTCGTCCTGTTTCTCTTCTGGAATGATCCGGTCATCGGGATCGGGCACAGCCCTTTGCAGATGGTCCTGAATCTTGGGCTGCCGCTGAGCGGGCTTGTGCTCTACTTCATCATATGGGGGGTGCGCAAGCGCGCCGGGGTCGACCTGCGACTGGCCGCCGCGGAGATACCGCCCGAGTAAGTCCGGGCAGAGCGCTGACGAACGGGGAGGGAGTGCGTTGCGGGCTGTACGCCTGGAACATCTGCGCCAACTGGTGGAATCGCGAGGAGCCGTCGAAGTCGACACGGCGTCAACGGTGCTGGGCGTGTCTCGAGAGACGATTCGCCGAGACATGGGCGAGTTGGCGGCGCGGGGGTTCATCACCCGCACCCGAGGAGGCGCATCGGCCCTCGGCTTTTCGATGACCGAGCGCGACCTTGAACAGCGACAAGCCCGCAACCAGGCAGAGAAGATCGCCATCGCACGGTATGTCGTGGACCGGCTGATTCAGGATGGCATGTCCATCGTGCTTGATGGCGGAACGACCGCGCTCGAGGTGGCCCGGCAGCTGGGCGGCAAAAAGGTGACCGTCGTCACCGCGAACATCCCCGCCGTCGTTGAGTTGGCACGGACCCGGGTCAAGGTCGTCATCGTGGGCGGGGAACTGCGCCAACGGTCAATGACCGCGAGCGGCCCCCTCGCCAACGATATGCTCCTGCAATTTCACCCCGACATCGCCCTGGTGTCCGGGCCGGCGATCAACGCGGCGGGGGGCCTCATGGACAGCTACGTGGACGGCGTGAGCTTCAAGAGGGTGATGATCGACAGCGCGGAGTCGGCCTATGCGATTCTGGACAGCTCCAAGCTGGGGCAAAGATCCTTTGTCTCTGTGTGTGAGCTCACTGACCTGGTGGGCTTCGTGACCGATTCGCATGCGAGCGCCGAGCAACTGTCAGAGTTCGAAGGGTCAGACCTTGACGTGCATATTGCCGAGGTATGACACGTGGTCGAGCAACGGAGGCGGAGACCAGATATGAATGAGTCAGCTTTGCGGGTCATCCAATCAGGGGTGGCGACGTTCTTTGGTCGCCCAATGGCAGCACCTGATGCGTTGGCCGGCGTGAAGTGCGCGATCGCGGGGATTCCATGGGACGACGGCAACGCCGGGCGCAACGGCGCCAACTACGGGCCCCGAACCTTTCGCGACGTATCGCACTGGTTTTTGGGATACAACGCGGAGGAAGGCTTCGATCTCTGGGAGGCCCTTCCCACGGTGGACGTCGGGGATGTTCCCGTGATGCCGCCCAATGCCGGGCGCACCATGGACCTGATCGAGGCGCATGTGCGCCTGATCCGTGAGCAGGGCGTGTTCCCCCTCTCCGTGGGCGGCAACCACTCGCTGGCGATCGGCGCCGCGCGCGGCGCCGCAGCGACGGTGAAGACAATGGGGTATCTCTCCATCGATGCGCACTTGGACACGGCGGACGCCTGGGGAGGCGAGCGCCTGATCAGTGGGTGTCCCACGGCACGCGCGGCCGAGATCCCCAACGTGGATCCCCGCAACGTGGTGGTGTTTGGCGTGCACGGATGGCTGAATCCTCGCGACCAGGTGGAGAATGCGGCAGCCAAGGGGATCACGTGGTTCGGCTCACAGCAGATTGACCATCTCGGCCTCGGGCCGGCCCTGGCCGAGGCGATTCGGATCGCCACGCACGGGGTAGACGGCCTCTATGTCAGCTTTGATCTTGACTCGGTCGATGCCGCCGCCATGCCCGGCACGGGCACGCCGGAACCGGGCGGCTTCACGGCCAAGGAGGCGCTGTACGTGGCGCGCGAGTTGGGCCGGGCGAGGCCGATCGCCGCCGACATCGTAGAGCTGGCCCCCTGCTACGACCTGTCGGGCATCAGTGCGCGACTCGCCTGCGCGGTGGCCATGGAACTGCTCTCGGGCCTGTGCGGCAAATGACCACGTTCACGGACGGCATGCCCAAGGAGAATGACGTGGTGCGACTCTGGGGACATCGCCACGTCTTGGTGGGGATGCTGCACCTGCTCCCTCTCCCGGGCGCACCCAAGTATGATCCGCCGCAGGGGATGCGGGCGGTCCGCGACCGCGCGCGGAGTGAAGCAGAGCAACTCATTCGCGCGGGCTTCGACGGATTCATCGTGGAGAACGGGTGGGACATCCCGTTCGTCAAGCCCGACGACGTGGGCCATGAGACGTCCGCGGCCCTGGCCGTCATTGTGGCCGATTTGAAGCGAGCTTTCCCTGAGGTGCCGGTCGGAATCAATTGTCTCGCGAACGCCGTGGGTGTTTCGATCGCCGTCGCGGCCGCTGCGGGGGGATCGTTCGTCCGGGCAAACCAGTGGGCCAACGCCTACGTCGCCAACGAGGGATTTGTCGAGGGCCAAGCGGGGCGTGTCTCCCGCTATCGCCACGCCATCGGGGCCGACGCGGTCACCGTCTGGGCGGATGTCAAGGTCAAGCTCGGGGCTCATGCCATTACGGCGGATCGCTCCCTCGCCGAGCAGGCCCGCGACACCGCCTGGTTCGACGCGGACGCACTGATCGTGACCGGCTCGCGTCTGGGCGACCCACCGTCGGAGGACGATCTGAAAACGGTCCGGGGGATCGCGACCTTGCCCGTGGTGGTCGGATCCGGGGTGCGGGTGGACAACCTTAGGGAGATATTCCGGTACGCCGACGCGGTCATCGTCGGCAGCTCGATCAAGCGGAACGGCGTATGGCACCAACCGATGGACGAAGCGGCGCTCCATGCGATGACGGCCGCGCGCGATCGCATTGCCGAGACGGACGATGCGGCCGCGGAAGTGAAGGAGTGACGCGCCGATGGGCCTGTTTCGGAAGAGACCGAAATTCTCCATTTTCTATGCGTCGGATATTCACGGCTCCGAGCGGGTGTTTCGCAAATTTCTCAATGCTGGTCAGTTTTACCATGTCGATGCCATCGTCTTTGGCGGCGATCTGACCGGAAAGGCCATTATCCCGTTTGTGGAATACCAACCGGGACGCTTTCGCGCGGATGTCTTTGGGGTTGCCCACGAGGTGGAGACCGGATCCGCGCTGACGGAGTTGGAACAGTTCGTGCGGGACCGTGGGTCGTACCCCTACCGCACGACGCCGTCGGAACTCCAGAGCATGCAGCGGGACCAGGGGCTGGTGGCCGCAGTCTTCAGCCAGGTTATGGCCAAGACCGCCGAGGATTGGGTGACGCTGGCGGACGAACGCCTGCGAAAAGCCCACATTCCGTGCATCATGATGCCGGGCAATGATGATGAGCCCGAGGTGAAGCGAATCCTGGCTCAGGGGGATTGGATCGTTGACGGAGAGGACGCGGTCGTGCCGCTCGGGGACTATCAAATTGCAAGTTTCGGGTGGTCTACCGTGACGCCGTGGCACAGCCCCCGCGAAGTCACCGAAGAAGTGATGGCGACGCGGCTGGACCACCTGACCCGTGCACTGGATGCCAACATCCCCGCCATTTTTAACCTGCATGACCCTCCTGCGGAATCGGGGCTCGACTTCGCCTACAAGATGTCTCCCGATATGAAAGTGGAGATGGCCGGCGGGCAGGCGATGCTCACGCCGGTCGGCAGCGTGGCGGTGCGGGATGTGATCACGCGGATCAGGCCGGTCCTGTCCCTGCATGGGCACATCCACGAGTCGCGCAACGTGGCCCGGATGGGCAGCACACTGGCCATCAACCCGGGCAGCGCCTATACGGAAGGAGTCCTCCAGGGAGCCATCATATCGCTGGAGGGCGCCAAAGTGACCGGCTATCAAATGGTGACGGGATGAGGGCCGAAGGGACGCGGTCGCACTTCGTGGTGGTGGGCGACGTCATGATGGACTATACGGTCTGGCTGTCGGGTGATGCCTGGGCCGACGAGAAGAGCACGGTCCTCGCGTCGCGCCGTGGCTTGGGGGGCACGGGTGCCAATGCCGCCGCCACCCTTCGTCTCCTCGGCGGCTCGGTCGAGCTCTTCGCCGCCGTGAGCGACGATGCGTGGGGGGCGTGGATTGCCGACCAACTTTCCGCCACTGGCATCGGGACCAGCCGGTTGAGGTATGTGCACGGTGCGGTGCCCCACGCCACCATCGTTCTCTCGAACGGCGAGCGACGCGTGTTGGTGGACCGTGGGGTGGCGGACCAAAGCTCCCTTCCTGGTCGTACCGACCTGGACGCCGCAGCGGCCGTGTACGTTTCGAATCCCGTCGCAGCGCTTGGGGGTTTGCAAGCCCCGGATGGCACAACGCTGGTGGTTGGTGTCGAACATCAGATGGTGGATGCGTTATCCCCAGGAGACTTGGCGAAGGCCAGCCTCCTGATCACCAACGCGGCGGGCTGGCCCGCACTCAAACATTTGGATCTTGCTGTTCCGATCCTGGAGACAAGGGGCGCTGACGGCGTCCGCATTCACGGGGACAGTGGCACCGTGGTGGATGTGGCGGCGGATCCGATCGAGGCCGCCGAGGCGACCGGAGCGGGAGACGCGTTCGCCGGCGCCTTCTGCTGGTACTATTCGCGGCCGATGTCCCTCATCGACGCCGTGGGGCGCGCCGGCATCGTCGGGTCGCTCGCGGCCGCAGCGGCTGGATCCCACCTCATGACTCTTGATCCCGCCGAGGTGGAGCGTCGCTGGAGCGCGCGACAGTCGTCCGCCGTGCAGAGGCGACACTAAGACCCCAAGGATAAGGAGGGCACGATGGAAATCACCACCCCCAACAGCAATTCTCCGCTGCCCAATCCCCTCCGCGAAGCTCGCAGACTCACCGCCTTGGCTCATGCCGAGCATGTGACGGCACGCCTGCTGGGGGGTGTGGCGGTTGCCATCCGTGCCGAGGGACGCTTGCCTCCCGCATTGCAGCGCCCCTACAAAGACTTGGATTACGTGACACGCCGTCGCGACGCAGCCACGTGGGCGCAGATCCTGGAGCGGGCCGGCTACGTTCCAGACGCGGCGTTCAACCGCCTGCATGGCGCACAGCGGCTGCTCCATTATGACCCCGCCAACGCCAAGCAGCTGGACACCTTCATCGACACCTTTGCCATGTGCCACGTCCTAGACCTCCAAGACCGCCTGCCGACCACCGGCGAGACCCTCAGTCCCGCCGACCTTCTGCTCACCAAGCTCCAGATCGTGGAGGTGAATGACAAAGACCTGATAGACACCATCGCGCTCCTCCTGTCCCATCCCCTCGGCCGACACTCGGAGGACGTTATTGACCTGACCGCGCTGGCCGGGGTGCTTGGACAGGATTGGGGCTGGTACACGACGATTTCAGACAACCTCACCAAAGTGAAGGAGAGGCTTTCGACCGTGAATTTGGACCCCGAGCCCAAAGAAACCGTTCTCGCCCGCCTGGAGGAACTTCAGGAAGCACTGCCGCGGTTCCCCAAGACGCTGAAGTGGAAGCTTCGGGCGAAGGTCGGACGCCGCCTGATTTGGTACGACCTGCCCGAAGAGGTCGACGAGCACTGATGTCGGTCGGGACGGTGGGGCTTGGGCAGAGCGAGGAGCCGCTGGCCGTGATCCTGCGCTGGCCAATGCCGGTTCGGGGACGCTCGGGGACCGCGTGACGCTTCCCACGCCTTCTCGGCCCCGCGATGCCAGCCGACCAGGGGTTGGTGGGGACTCCGACAACGCGTCTTGTGCCCCGACGACGGTTACGGGCCCGAATGCGCACGCAGTAAGAAGCTCCGGGAGTGTCATGGGCCAAATTGACACCCTGAAACGCCCGCCGCATAATGGGAGCACTTCGAACCGGGGAGGGATGGGCATGCGCGGCGACACCGCCAAAGGCGTGCGGCATCTTCGCGACGCGTCGATCTTGGATCGCTTCCAAGACGCCGTGGACGAAGTGCTGATTCGGCACCGAAGCGTTCTGGACGTGTTGAGCAAGATCCAGGAAGCGGACTCGCGCGTGGCACGTGCCACGGCCAAAGCCGTTACCGCGTGTGGCTGCATCGCCGTGCAGGCGGACCGCCAGCGCATCCCCGCCGACGCGGATGCCCTCTCAGTCCACCAGTTCGTCCGCTCGCACATTGAGGGCGATCTCTGTCCCCGTTGCCGCGAGGCGCTGGAGCGCGAGTTGGGACAGGCGCTGTTCTACCAGACCGCACTGGCCACGTTGCTGCAGTTGGACCTACGCGCGCTGATGACGGATGAGCTGCAGCGCCTCAAAACCCTCGGCATTTACAATCTCACGTAGTTCCCCGAACCCCCTGCCCAGTGGGTCCGCAGGGAGGGTCCGGTTTTTCCGTGCGCTGCCGCAGAACCGGCTTGGTGGCTCCCTTGCAGAACGGTGCCAAGCATCCGCCGGCGGGTGGCCCGGGGCGGCCGCCCGCGCGACGGTTCTTCGTCATGTCAATCCGGCCGGAGACCCAGGGCGACGAGCGCCGCTGCCACCGTCTTGACGGTCTCGACACGATATCCCTCCACCGCATTGGGCGCCAGACTGTGGTGGAACCCCAATTGGGCGGCCTCCTTCAGGCGCTCGGCAATGCGGGGCGCCGACCGAATCTCTCCGGTGAGCCCGACCTCCCCCACCAGCACCGAGCCCTCAGGCACGGCCTGACCCGCCAGGCTGGACGCCACGGCCGCCACCACGGCTAGGTCCACGGCCGGATCGTCCACTTCCACCCCGCCGGTGACCTTCACGAACACGTCCCGATCCCCCAGACGTGCGCCGGCGTGCCGCTCCAGGACGGCCAGCGCCAGCGCCACCCGATGAGCATCAAGGCCCGTCACCACGCGCCGAGGCATCCCGTACGACGGGGCCACCAGCGCCTGAATCTCCACCAGGAGCGGCCGCGACCCCTCGAGCACTGCGGCCACCACCGATCCCGCCGCGTCGGTGGGCCGCTCCGCCAAGAGCGCCCGCGACGGGTCGGCCACGGCCTCCAAACCGGCCTGGCCCATCGCAAACACTCCCAACTCTGAGGTGGGCCCGAACCGATTCTTGATGCCGCGCAACATGCGAAACAAATGCTGCCGATCGCCCTCGAACATGAGCACCACATCCACGAGGTGCTCCACGACGCGAGGGCCGGCCAGCGCGCCTGGACACTGTCTTCATCCTTGGACATCGACTGGACCATCGGGGCCGGGAGGGGCCGATAGGCGGTGAGGCTCGGCGAGCGACGGCGGGGCTTCCCTGGCCTGCGGCCGATGCCGCCACCGAGCACTGGCCTCACGCCAACTGCCCCGGGGCAGGTCATCCAGCGCGCCGGCCGCCAGCGCCGCCAGCACCGTCAGGGCCTCGTCAGCCCCGGGCACCACCACCCGCTCTCCCAACACCAGCGTCCCCCCCTGCTGTGCCAGCGCCATCCAGGCGCTGCGTCCCAGCCGGCCGGCTAGCACGCGTCCCAGCACAGCGTCCCCGCCACCCAACGCCATCGCCGGGCGTTCGGGTCCAACCCCCACCACCGGCCACCGCCAGTCTCCGCGCCTCATGACCACCGATTCCGCGGGCATGAGCACCAGTGGCCCCGGGTCCCACAGCACCACCTGGACCGGGGCTCCTGGAAGAAACTGAAACGTGTAGTCGTGGCCGGTCCACTGGGCCGCCAGCGCCAACCAGGCGTCGTCGGGCCGAGCCCCTTCGCGGTGGCCGCGGCGCCGCGCCGCCTTGATCGCCCCTGCCCACAATCCAAGGAGCCGAGCGTGTTGTCTCTGAGGATCCAAGGTGTCGCCTCGTTTCCTGCACATTGGCCGCCGGTGCGGACTTGCGTGCGCATCGGGCTTACGGCCGTCCATGCATACAGCTCGGTGGCTACGCGGCGTTGCCGACCGCGCGGGGCCGCCCTGACCCTTCTTTGTTCACATGCCCCACAAGAAACACAGGCACGTCCTGCGCCTTGGCGAAGCGCAGCAGCCGGGACGCGACCTGACGCACCTGGCTCACGCTCCCCGGCGCGCTCTCGGCCTCGGGGTCGTACACCGTCTGGAGCGAATCCACCACCACCAGGCGCCACGAGGACGCCGCCAGCGCCGCCTCCAGCAAATCGAGACGGCCATCCGCCAGCAGGTGCACCCCCGCCGGCGCGTCCGGCACGATCCGTTCCATGCGGAGCCGCGTCTGCGCCAGCGACTCTTCCGCACTGACATACAGAACCGGCCCGTCCTGCGCCACGTGCGCTGCCAGCTGCAACATCAGCGTGGACTTCCCAATCCCAGGATCACCCCCCAGCAGTATGAGCGCACCGGGCACCACCCCGCCGCCCAGCACGCGATCCACCTCTGGCACGCCGGTGCCGATGCGCGTGACCGAATCCGCCGGCACATCCACCAGCCGCACCGGCTGGACGGACGAATTGCCGACGGGCGTCGTGACGCTCCGGGTATCCGCCACCTCCTCGACCATCGTGTTGTAGCCTCCGCAGCCGGGGCACCGCCCCAGCCAGCGGGGGCTCATCGTGCCACACTCCTGACATGCGTAGCGGGTTCGCTGTGGTACCGGTCTCACCCCCCGTCCGAGAGCTTCGCTACGGCGCGTCCGGCTCCTGCCCACCCGGATGAAGAAGCTCGGGGAGAGCCCCGAGCTTCTTCATCCGGGTGGGGATCAGCGAACAGGACGAATCAGGGGACCGCGGGCGCTGGCGCTGGCACGGGGACATCGGCCGCATGAAACACGATGTGCCCGTCCTCGGCGTCGACGCGAATGCGTCCCTTGTTTGCAAAGTGACCGGCCAGCAGTTCGTTGGCCAGACCATTTTCCACCAGCCGCTGAATCGCGCGGCGCAGCGGACGCGCTCCGTACATCGGGTCGTGGCCCTCGTCAGCGATGACGCGTTTGGCCGCCTCGGTCACCTCCAGCGCGTACCCCTGCTCGGCGACCCGGTCCACCACCTCCTGGAGCATCAGCGAGACAATTTCCGTCAGGTGGTTCTCCGCCAGGCTGTGGAACACAATGATGTCGTCCACCCGGTTCAGAAACTCTGGGCGGAACGTCTGCTTCACGTCTTCCAGGAGCCGATCCTTCATGTCTTCGTACTTCCGCTGGTCGCTGTCGCGCAGGAACCCAATGGCCCCGGTTTTCTTGATCATCTCGGCCCCCACATTGGAGGTCATGATGATCACGGTGTTGCGAAAGTCCACGGCCCGCCCCTTCGCTTCCGTCAGGCGTCCTTCCTCCAGCACCTGCAGCAGGATGTTGAACACTTCCGGATGCGCCTTCTCCACCTCGTCCAGCAGCACCACGCAGTACGGGTGCCGCCGCACGGCCTCTGTCAGCTGGCCGCCTTCCTCGTACCCCACGTATCCGGGGGGCGCACCCATCAGCCGCGACACGGCGTGCCGCTCCATGTATTCGGACATGTCGATGGTCACCATCGCGTCCTCATCCCCAAACAGGGCGGCAGCCAGCGCTTTGGCCAATTCGGACTTGCCAACCCCGGTGGGGCCGAGGAATAGGAACGAGCCAATCGGCCGCCGGGGGTTTTTGAGGCCCGCGCGAGCGCGACGAATGGCCTGGGCCACCGCGCCCACGGCTTCGTCCTGGCCCACCACCCGACGGTGCAGCTCTTCCTCCAGGTGCAAAAGACGCTCCGACTCTTCGCCCGCCAGGCGCTCCACCGGGATGCCTGTCCAGCTGGACACGATGTGGGCGATGTCCTCCGCCTCCACCAGCGTGGCCTCCTTGCCCTGCTGGGTGTGCCACGCCTTCGTCTCGTGGTTCAGCTGGTTTCTCAGCTGCTGCTCCTCATCCCGCATTTGCGCCGCCTTCTCGAATTCCTGGGCCTGCACCGCCGCCTCTTTTTCCTTGCGGAGTTCGTCCAGGCGCTCTTCCAGCCGCTTTAAGTCCGGCGGGGCCACGTAACTCTTCAAGCGCACCCGCGAGGCGGCCTCGTCGATGAGGTCAATCGCTTTGTCCGGGAGAAACCGGTCCGGGACATAGCGGTCCGACAGCGCCACCGCCGCCTGGAGCGCCCCGGGCGTGATCTGTACCCGGTGGTGGGCCTCGTATCGGTCGCGCAGGCCGTCCAGGATGGCCAGCGCCTCCGCCGCCGACGGCTCTTCCACGGTGATGGGCTGGAAGCGCCGCTCGAGCGCCGCATCCCGCTCCACGTATTTGCGGTACTCGTCCAGGGTCGTGGCACCCACCGCCTGCAGCTCGCCCCGCGCGAGGGCGGGCTTTAGGATGTTGGCGGCATCGATGGCGCCTTCGGCGGCGCCTGCCCCCACAATGGTGTGCATCTCGTCGATAAACAGGACGACGTTCTTGGCTTCGCGAATTTCGTTCATGGCCCGCTTCAGGCGGTCCTCGAACTCCCCGCGATACTTGGATCCGGCCAGCATGGCGCCCAGATCCAGCGCCACCACCCGACGGTCCTTCAGCACTTCGGGCACCTTACCTTCTACGATGCGCTGCGCTAGGCCCTCAACGACCGCAGTCTTGCCCACGCCCGGCTCACCGATGAGCACTGGGTTGTTCTTGGTGCGGCGCGCCAGGATCTGAATCACCCGTTCAATCTCATGCTCGCGCCCGATCACCGGGTCCAATTTGGCGTCGCGCGCCATCTGCGTCAAATCGCGCCCGTACGTGTCCAGCGTCGGCGTGCTTGCGGGCGCCGCCTCCCCCGCCCCACCCGAGGGGTGGGCTCCTGATAGGTGCACCAGCTGGTGACGGACTTTGTTAAGGTCGGCGCCGGCGGCCAGCAGCACTTGCGCGGCCACACCCTCGCCCTCCCGGATCAGGCCCAGGAGCAGGTGTTCGGGACCGATATAATTGTGGCCCAGCGCCTCCGCTTCCTCCCGGCCTAGCTCCAAGACAACTTTCTTGGCCCGCGGGGTGAACGCCACCTCTTCATTCGGCCCAATCGCGGGCCCGCGCCCGGTGGCCTTTAAGACCTCGCCGCGCACCGTCTCCAAGTCCAGGCCCAATGACTGCAACAGCTTGGCTGGCAGCGCGTTGGCCTCGCGAATCAAGCCGAGCAGCAGGTGCTCGGTCCCCACGAAATTGTGCCCCATCCGGCGTGCTTCTTCCTGCGCGTAAATGACGACCCGGCGGGCTTTCTCGGTGAACTGTCCAAACACGTTTTGTCCTCCTTCGTCTAAGGCTCCCTCGCTCGGCTACGGCCCGGCTTGTCGGTCACGCGGCCCCCGACCGGCTAGCGAGATGCTCTTGGATCAAGTCCGCGCGAATGCGGTCGCGCTCGCCCGCGTCCAGTTCGCGCCCGGCCTGGCGCTGCAGCAAGCCAGGGCGGGTAAGGCTCACCAGCTCGCTGAATGTGGCTCCTGAGAACGCGGGCAGGAGGTCCAGAGACACACCCAGCTGCACATCGGACAACAACTGCAGCGCTTCCTCGGACGTCAGCACGCGGGCATGCCCCAAAACCCCGAACGCCCGGCCCACGCGGTCTGCAAGCGCCACGGGGGCCGTCTTCTCCAGCTGCTGCCGGGCATGCCGCTCGCGGCCCACCACCTGCTCGGCCACCACCGTGAGCGCGTGCACCATCTCCTCTTCGGACCGGCCCAGCGACACCTGGTTGGAAATTTGAAAGATGCTGCCACGGCCCTCACTGCCCTCCCCGTACAGGCCGCGCACCACGACGCCGGTCTGCGCCAGCGTGTGAAACAGACTTCCGGCCTCGCGCGTAAGCACTAGGGCCGGCAGGTGGACCATTACGGAAGCTCTTAACCCCGTACCCACGTTGGTGGGGTACGCCGTCAGGTAGCCGTGGTCCGCGTCAAACGCAAAGTCCAGCTGCGCTTCGAAGGCATCGTCCAAGCGGTCCGCCACGGTCCACGCCTCCGACAGCCCGAGGCCCGGCAGCAGCACCTGAATGCGCAGATGGTCTTCCTCGCCCACCATGATGCTCACGGTTTCGCGCCCATCGGTGACCACCGCCTCGTAGCGAATCGGGTCCGCCACCAAGAGCGGACTGGCCAGATGCTTCTCCACCAGAATTTGACGGTCGAGCGGGGAGAGGGTCTCCAGCCGCACCGGCCGCAACTGCCAGTCGGAAGACAGGTGGGCCACCGCCTCCAGCACACGGTCGGTCATCGCGCGCCCGCGTTCAGCGTCCAGGTGCACGGGAAAAGGTATTCCCTGCAGGTTGCGCGCGAGGCGCACCCGGCTCGCCATCACCACATCGCCCTCGGGCCCGGTCGCCTGCATCCATGCTGTTTCCGCGCCCATCGTCACACCTCCCCCGTCTGTTGCTGCGCGCGAATCTGGTCCCGCAACTCGGCGGCGCGTTCAAACTCTTCCTGGGCGACGGCATCGGCGAGCTGACTGCGCAACAGCGACAGCGTGCGCTGCCGACGGACCGCCTGGCCGGTCCGCGACGGGATCTTGCCACGGTGCTCGTTGGATCCGTGAATGCGGCGCACGACCGGGTCCACCCATCGGCCAAACACCTCGTAGCAATGGGGACAGCCCATCTGCCCCGTGTGCTGAATCTGCGCCCCGGTCCAGCCACACTCGGGACAGGAGGGACCGCCCGTGAGCGCATCGCCCGCACCATCGGGGGATTCCAGCGGCACCAATCCGCCCAGGATGTGCGCCAGCGACAGCACCGGGAGCAGCGCCCCCTCCTGCCGCGCACACGGCTCACACAGATGGTGCTCACGCCGCTCACCATCTTTGACTTCGGTCACCTGCAACGCCGCGGGCCGCTGTCCACACCTTTCACACATGACGCTCACGACTCCGCCTCCTCTGCATCGGCTGCTTCACCCGCATCGTCCGCCATCAACGCCAGGATCATGGCGCCCAAGAGACGCCCCCGCACCCGGTCCCGCTCCGCCACCGGAAGGTCCAGCACCTCCCGGTCCAGCGCGGCCATGACGATGCGTGCCTCACGGGCGGTCATCCACTGCTCGGCCGCCAGGCCCCGCACCACATCCGTGGCGCGCCGCTGGTCCATGCCGGGCCCCGCGGCCAACAGCCGGAGCACGCTCTCCGCCCCCACGCGCAGGCGCGAGATGCGGATGCCGCCGCCGCCGCCGCGCCGCGCTTCCACCAAAAAACCGCGCGACGGCGTGAACCGGGTCACCAACACGTACGTCACCTGTGAGGGCACGCAGCCGAAGCGTTCGGCTACATCCGCCCGCTGGATCTCCAGCGCGACCACGCCGGGACGCGACAGCTGCTGCAGCAGGTATTCTTCGATCGCGTCGCTCAAGGTAGCCATACCGCTCCTCCTTTCGTCCGACCGATCGTCTCACCGACGGTTTGACTTTGTCTTTTCTTGACCTTCATTGTATGACCCCCCCTCGGGCTGTCAAGGGGATTCGCGGGAGGTGAGGAAAGATTTTTTCGCCGCGAGGATATTCCCAGCGCGCCCTCGGATTGGTGTCGTGCCCAACCTCGAGGCAGCCATCACGAGGAAGCCTACCGGTGCCCCATGATGTATTCCCATAGGCTGGGCGATGTCTGCAGCGCCTCGGCCTGAAGGCCGAGCCGTTCATCCTCAATTATTTGAGCCGACTCATTCGGCCGCGCTTGGCGACGCAGGCCTTTGAGCAGGCCGAGGACATTCCTGGCCAGGCCTTCGGCGTCCTGCGCCACCTCGACCATGGGCTCTTTCAGTTGCTCCTCGCGGCGCGGAACTGCGACGGCCACAGTGTCACCGTGGGCGGCGCCGACCCATACCCGCCACACACCGTTGGGCCCCATCGCGATCCTGGACGGGCGTCGCCGGTCTGTAGACCGGGCGGTCGGGCATCCCGCCAACCTCCGGTCGACATCGTGGCGGACACACGGTTGGCCGCTTGTGGATCGGCCGTGCACGTCTGCCCCGGTGAAGACAACCCGGCCGGCTTCCACATGGACGCTCAGCTGCGAAACGACTCGACATCCATCCCATGCTGTCGCCTGTGCCCGCCGAGCAGGCTCGTCTCCTCTCGCTCGAACCAATCGTTCACCATCCCCCACACGGAGGGCGCGTCGACAAACAGGTGCTGGACACCGCGCGTGACTTCGAAGACGGGGGCCCGAGCACGGGCTCCCGAGACTTCCGGTCGGCGAGGGGGCGAGGCGCTGGGGTCCGCGTTGGGCGTGCATGTGCTGAATCCCGACCGGCAGCCTACGGATGACCACGCCGCCGTCCTCTCACGACCCTGGGCGGACTTGAGCACAACGCCGGATGGAATTGCCCGAGCCCCATGCCGGTTGGGGGGCGTCGCCAGCAGCGCACGGCTGCTCGCCCGGGCTGTTTTTCACACGCGGTCCGAGACCGTACCCGTGCGGCAGAGCCCCACCTGGGCTCCAGCAGTCCCGGCCTCGGCGCACCCCGCCAGGACATCCTTGGAGGACTCATCGCGGGGGGATCCCCCCGCGCCGCAACATCGATGCACAGCCGCCCGCGGTGGTCACGCGCTGCCCTTGGTCCTTCCCCCCAGCGCCTCTGACAATGCGGGGCCCATTCCCGGGCCACCCGTTATGCGCCCCTCGTCGGGTTCAGGGTGTCCGTGCACTCCACATGTGCAGCGGTGTGTGCAGCGCACCCGCACGGGACAGATGGCTTTCGTACAGCACCAGCCGGTTCAGCGGAAAGGTGACGCTCACCGCCGGCAGCCGATTCCAGTGGCCCGTCCGACGGGGCCGCATGAGGGTGAGGTGGGGAACCACTTTGGGAGGAAAAGGCCCCAAGTCATGGAGTTGAAAGGCAATCCGGTCGTACAGCAGGTGCAGAGGCGCAGGAGGCCGGTCAGGGCCCAGCCCCACGGCTCGCGGCCTCCACTTGTCCGGCAGTCCCACCCAGCGGGTGAGGCGGAGCGCCGGCCACGGGAACGCGGCCGTGGCCTCCGTCACCCCGCGATCCACAAAATCCAAGAAATCCTGGTTCAAGTGCACTCCGTCGCCCAAGAACAGCAGGGTCAGGTGCAGCTGGTGCACCGGCACCGGCCGCCCCTCAAACTTGGCGGCGGCCAGCGCCGCCGACAGCCGAGCCGCGTTCGACTCCACCAGAGAATTGGCAGGAAACCCTAGGAACACGCGCGCCACGCGGTCGCCTCCTCCTGTGCGTTGCCACGCCGCCTTCGCGATAGCGACGCTCGCGCCGCACGTCTCGTCTGTAAGGTTACACACCGGTCGCCGGGGTCCTGCCGATCCAGGTCAGATTGGCCCCGCAAGTTTGCGCTATGCTGGCCGGTGAACAAAGGGGGGCTCATCATGCCAACGCACCGCACCATTGTCGTCACCGGGGCGACCCGAGGAATTGGGCGCGCAACGGCCGAGGAGCTGGCGGCACCCGGCATCCGTCTCGTCCTGCATCATCGGACCGGGTCCGCTCTGGCCGAGGAGGTGGCCAGTGCCTGTGAGCGGGCCGGAGCGGCGGTTCGCATCGTGCAGGCCGATGTGGCCCGCTCCGACGACCTGTCTCGGTTCATCGAAGCGCTCGCGTCGGAAGGGCCGCTGGCAGGCTTGGTCAACAACGCGGGCGTCTACGAGGGCGACAGCTTGGCCGACACCACGGAATCACAGTGGTCCCGGGTGTTGGACATCAACCTGAAGGCGCCCGTGTTTCTGATCCGCGGGCTGGCGCAGCAGCTGCAGGCGGGTCATGGGTCGATCGTCAACCTCGGATCGATTATGGGCCTGCGGCCATCCGCCGGCGCCTATCCCTACCAGGCCAGCAAAGCCGCCATTCGCCACCTCACGCAGAGCCTAGCGCTGGAGTTGGCGCCCGCCGTGCGGGTCAACGCCGTGGCTCCCGGCTTTGTCATGACCGACATGAATCGCGGGGGCTGGGAGCACGACCCCTTCCGCAAGGAAGTGGAGGCCGATACGCCCTTGGGCCGGTGGGGCCAGCCAACCGACATCGCCCCCGTCGTCGCGTTTTTGCTGTCGGACGCGGCGCGCTTCGTCACGGGACAAACGCTGTTGGTGGACGGCGGCAAGGGCATCTGAGCCACCGCATCCGCGTCTCGTGATGCCCCTCCCCCCGAGGCGTGGGGAGGGGCATCCCCTCTCGCCCCGCCTGTCATTCCGCCGGTCGGCCTGGGCCACTATTCATACCTATTGAGGTGACCGCAAATGATTGGCAGCCACACAGACGGGCGGACGGGGCTCAGTGCTTGGTGGGGCCAACGCATCACTGGGCGTCGCACGCGCTGGGTGGTACTGCTTCTCTGGGTGACGTTGGCGGCGGTCCTGCCCGCCGTGTGACCCAGCCCCGCGCAGACGGAGAATCCCAATCCCCCGAGTCTGCCCGCAAGCGGCTCCTCAGTGGTGGCGCGGCGGCTGCACGAGCAACCTTTGGTGCGCCGCATACGATGCTCGGCTTGCTGGTATTTTATCAGCGGACCGGCCTTACGCCCGCGATCCGGCGGGCGAGGGCCGACTTTCTGGGCAACGTTACCGCCCGTCCGCTGCCGCGTCAGCAAGGGGCTCCGCTGGTGACGGCTGAGGCATAGGCGACCCAGCTGAATCAGCACCCCACGACGGTGGTGGTCTCGCTGGCGCTTCAACCCCCCGCGGCGGCCTGCTGCTGCCCCACATCTGGAATCAACTCCCCCAGCGTCTTTAGCGCCAGGGGGGTTACGATCTCATCACCGCGGATCCGGCGAGGGCACGGATGGTGGCGCGCCTCACGGGACCCGCAGGCCCTGCCATCGATGCGCGAGCTGTTTTCGGGGGCCAACCTTACCTTGTTGATGGCCACCAGCGGTGGTGCGTGTCTGGCGGGTGCTGATTCACCGCTGCCTGGTGCTGCCGTGGGGGCCGCTGGTGGGCGTGGGCTTGGCCTACGGCCACCCGCCCGATCCCCATGAGCGCCGGCACCACGATAGCCGCGCTGTTAGCCCTCCGGCTGACGCCGTACGGTCCGGACCACCGATTTGCCCTTCCATTCAGGGTGGCGGTGCGGATGACCACGCTGGCCGCGTTCGTGCCTGCCATTCGCGCCACCTGCAACCTGCGGTCGGCGCTGCCCGCCAGCTCTCAGGGCCGACAGGGAGTCCACGTGGCCGCGGCCGCGATGGGCAGGGCACGCGCCACCGTGCTGGTCACCGGGGCTGCCGTACCCCGGGAGGCTCATGCGCTCGGCCGCCGCGGTTTTGAGCCCCCAGTTGGGGCGGGCCGACCGAGCGTGCGTGGCCGCGCACCAGGTCACCTTGAGCGTCGATCCGCTGTCCAACCAAACCACGGCCCTGCTTCCCGGGATTATCGCCCGGGCTGAACGGACGGTGGCCGCCAACCACGTAGCGGTCGCCGGCGCCACGGCGCAAGTTGCGAACACGGCTCACTTGGTGGATCCCGGTGGTGCTGGTCGCGATTTGGCTCCTGCTGTTCGCCGACCTGCGCTCGCTGGTGGCGGCCGCCTACCCGGTCGCCACGGGCGTGCTGGCTCACGGCGCCGTCCTCGGACCGGGTTCCTTGGTGCTGACGGACTTCCTCCCCGTGGGTGCGTGGGCCGGCGGCGTGTCGCTACCGCATCGTCACGGTGTCCGCCATCACGGTGCTTCTTGGGCCGCAGGCGTTCTGGCCGGCGCGGGACACCGAGCGGACGGGGGTGGGATAATCAGGCACGCACCAGAGCGGCGCACCCGGGGCGCCCTCGCCGCGCGGGCCGTCGCGACCGCTCCCCTCGTATTGGACCGGGCACGTCAAGGCCCGCCACCCGACTTGCCGAAATCGGGTCGCTGCGGGACCGGCTCACGGCGATCGACGGGGTGGTGCTGGCATACGATACGCTGCTGCATGAAGCGATGCGGGACCTGACGGCGACCGCGCTTGGTGAGATGCGCCAGCGTCAGAGTCGCGTGACCACCCTGGTGGAAGACGCCTTCATCCACGCAAACCGCCGTCGCGAGATTACGGCCGCCCACTGCTTTTGGACAGGCCACAGGTGGGTCAGCGCCGCGCGGACGAACCGCGCACTTCCTTGTGGATACCCTCTGAGCGGCATCAGCCGTCCCAGGTCCTGAGAGGTCTGGCGTCGCCACGGCCAGCCACGTCCGCTAGTTGACCAGCGATTGGGCGACCCGCAGCAATGCCTTGCGGCTCAGATTTTGGGACAACAGAGTGAAGCTCACGCCATGGGCACGGACCCACAGGGCCAAAGGCGGGAGCCCAGCCTTGCCCGGCAGGGCCCGGATCTCAGCAGAATGGCCCCCGACGGTCACTTGCGTCAAACCGGTCCCCGACAGGGATTGTTTCAATTCCGACTCGCTGATTTCCAACGACGGTCCACCGGCCTTGGTGGGCGCATACGTCAGGACCAGCGCATGCGTCACGAGTGGGCTTTTCTTCGTCCCGATGACGGTGGCCGACGGCTCCGTGGACAGCCCGGTGGGCAAGCTCGCGGGGAGCGCCACCGCGAACGGGACGTCGTGCACAAAGGGGGCCACGGTCGGCGGCAACGCGCGCGCTGCGGCGCGCGGCGTGTTTACGGACACGGCGTGGGCGCCGGATGCCGGGCTGAACCCACATCCCGACGCCAGCGCCGCCACAAATACCGGTGTCAGGAGCCACGCCGCACGGCGCGCGGTTGCCATCGGTGATGAACCTCCTCAAAATGGGGCGGATCACGTCCTACTTGGGACTGATGGCCACTGCCAGCATCAGGCCGCCCAAGGCACCAGGGACCCCAAGTAGGTTCGGGTGAATACGCCCGACAAGTCCAGGTCCTTCATCGTCACGCCTTCCGCTCCGTGGCATCGCGGCCAACCCAACCGACATCACCCGCCGGTCCGTCCGGCGACGACGCGTGGTTTCGTTTGCTGCGCCCTATTATAGCATTGCAACTCCAGGCACGCCCGCGGTGATCCGGTGGCCACGCCACGGGAGCTGCAGGAGGTGGCCCGATGGCGGTCGGCAAGGGACACCCCGATCGGTTCGGCTGGTTTCCCCTGGGCGTCGCGGTGCTGGCGATGCTGCTGCTGATGAACGGTGGGACGCGGGTGCGCTGGCCGTGGGCCGGGGTCGCTGCCGTGCCGACGCTCCCCGCGGTGACGGGGCTCCCCACCTATGTGGGACCCACAGAGTCAACCCCTGCCGTCACCGTCTTCGTGGTGCCCCAGGAAGGCACCGGCAGCGCACACGTGGGGCCCTTCACGCCGGCGCGGCGATCTGACGCCGTAATGGTGGCGTGCGTCGGGGGCAACAACATTCACGTTCGTATTGGCCAAATCACATATCTCATCCAGTGCCAGGGCATTCTTTACGAAAATGCGTTGCCACAGGCGACGCATCCCATGATCCTGACGGTGCAGGCCAGGCCCGCGCAGCATTGGCTGGTAGCCGCCTACGGCGCGAACACCACAGCCGCACTGCCCTGACGCGCCGTGGTCCGTCTGGAATGCCGCCTGGGCCC
>JAJZWS010000043.1 GCA_021846565.1 Bacillota bacterium | reverse complement strand
CTTGCGCCCCCCGCCGGGCCGCCGTTGCCGCCCGGCGGGGGGCAATTGGTCGGGATGGGTCAAGTCGGCGAGGCCGCGGGGAATCGTCGCCCGGTCGAGCCCGGTGACCTCCGCGACCACCGCGATCCCGCCGCGCCCCGGCGCCTCGCCTCGGCGGCGGCCGCCAAGCGGCGGGTGCGTTCGTTATACTCCCCACTCACGGCCGCCCAGCGTGTGCGAATGCCGGCCGCCGCCTCGACCATCCGATAGTGCATCGTGACGAACCCCTTTCAGCATCCAGCTGTCGGGATCCTTCGTCACCCACCACCTCAATTCCTTTGCTTTCGGGTTAACTATTGTGACGGGGCTCCTTAGCGGGTGCGGCACTCCTTTGGGCGTTGGTTCAGAGGGGATTTGACAGCCGCCTTGATCTGTTGGCGCTGGGCGTCTTTGTGTTAGCCCGCGCGGCTATCAGCTGGTTTCCCATGGACGCACCGGGCACTCCGCGGACGGCCACGGGCCGCTGGCATGGAATGTTGGCCGCCGCCGCGTTTGTCGGCATCGCGCTGGCCGCATGGGCTGGGTTCGCCGGCCCGTCCCGCCTGCTGGGCCTGGGCATGGCAGCGTGCCTGATCCTCATGCTGGTGTTGGGCCGGTCATCTGCCGGAGCACCGCGCGGCTTTGGCGCCGCCGAGCGCGCTTTTTACCTTTTGGCCACCGCGTGGAGTGCCCTGGTGGCCACTGTCTTGCTGTGACGCAGAGCGGGCACCGCGCCTCCGGCAGAGGACCGGGCGCCCAGTCTGCCAGGCCGTCGGCATGGCGGCCCCGCCGTCAGGTCCGATTCGGTGGCAAAGTGGGCGTGGTCCACGGTCCGGATAATCAGGTGGGACAGCGCCTGCCGCTCTTCGGGCGAGGCCGTCTGCCAAGAGGCGCACAGCCATGCATGGTCCGCCGTCAGCCAGGTGGCCGCCCACCAGGCGGTCATCCAGCCTGGCGCCCCGGTGCGAAGCGAGCGCGTCCCCCACGTCGGTGGCCAACCCCGCCATCGGCCGCTGGCCCAATGCCCTCGCCACTCATCGGTGTGCCACGCCTGCGCTCTCAGCATGACTCCCGGGGGCGGGAGCTATGTGGGGCGCCGCCGGGGTGGATTGCAGCCGTGGCAGACCGCCCACGCCGGATCAAGCAAGCGGTGCGGGCTCTCGGCATGGGCTGTCGCCGTCATACCCTCGCCCCGCCCGTGGCTTCGAGGTGCGATCGGCAGCGTTTGCATGGACTGCTGCGGCCTGGGGCCCACTTGTGCGATATAATGGGGTCGACCACCAGACTCCCCGCGCCCGCCGTTGCTCCGGCGGGCGCTTCGCTGTCAAAAGGGACCGCGTCGCCGCCGCCCATCAGAGGTGCCGGGCTCTTGGGTTTCGGCCGCCATTCGGGACGAGTCCACGAGAAGAAACGGATTGCAGTACCCGAGGAGGTCATCCATGAAAGGGGCCGGGTGGGGCGGTCCCGAGGGATGAGGAGGCGCCGCGACCCCGGCGGCGCTGGACGACGCGGACGAGTTGCGAAATCGGGCGTTGAGTCTCCATCTGGCGCTGCTGGATGATTTGGGGCCAGCCGAGGCGCTTAAGATCTACATCGAGCGGCTGTCCCGGGTGGGGCGCGCACAGCCCGGTGGTGGAGCTGGAGGCGGATGCGCGGCCGCCGCTGCCCGAGCCCGTGCGCGAGGGTTCGCGTGTCTTTCCTGTGTCTAAGGAAACGTTGCACAATGCACTGCGCCATAGACGCACGCGCCACCTCCACATTCGGCTGGCGTGGCAGGAGTCGAAGGTGATAATGGCGGTTTACGATAACGGGCAGGGGTTCTTGTTGCCCAGCCGCCCCGGCCGGTGCGTGGCCGCTGGCCGCCTGGGCCTGGCAAGCAGGTATGAGCGAGCGGCCATGCTGGGCGGGGAACTCCAGATTGCGACGGCAGCGGGGGCCGGCACCACGGTTACGCTGGCGGTGCCGGGTCCGAACCCTGCCGCGCCGTGGCCCGACCAGCGCGCGGCGCCTGCGGGGGGAGGCGTGCCCGATGATTGGTGTGCTGGCCGAAGACAATACGGTGGACGTCGTGCTGCTGGACTTGAGGTTGCCTGACCAAACTGGCGTGGAGGCGGCCGAGCGGATGGCCGCGATGCATCCGCGCGTCGCCGTTGTGGGCTGACCGCGCACAGCACGCCTCAGTATCGCCTGCACCTTCTGAGAAGTGGGCGTGACCGCATGGCGACCCGGCCGGCCCCCTCGGCCTACCACCTGATTTATGGGACTTGAGAGCGCTAGGGTGACGTCGTCTCTCTGCGCCCCCGTTGGCGAGGAATAGGGTGCTGGTTCAAAGACGGCACCCGCCCGAGCGCGGCGCCGTAAGGGACGCGTCTGGGATTCGTCGTCACTCTGCAGCGACGCATCGAGCAAGCGTCATGTCCCCCAGACGATCGCGGCGCCGCCAGGCCCGGGACGCTATGGGGTGCCGGCGGGGCATACCTCGTGACAAAATCTTGCGAAAAACCGCTCATCAAGTCTTGACACCCCGAGATGGCCGAGATACGATCATTAATGAAACTATGTGTTTCGATAGCCGGAACATCAGGAGGCGGCCATGAAATTTATCTGCGGCATCGATACCGGCGGCACGTTCACCGACTGCTACGTTCAAGACGAACAGGGCCAGGCGCGCACATACAAGGCATTCACGACGCCGCACGACTACGCGGAGGGAGTGTTTGCCAGCCTGTCTGGTGCGGCAGGACTGTACGGCAAGGGACTGCGGGAACTGTTGGAGGGCACCTCTCGGTTCGTCGTAGGGACCACCGTGGGCACCAATGCCTTTTTGGAACGCAAGGGCGCGCGCGTTGGCCTGCTGGTGACCCGGGGGTTTGCCGACACACTGCACATCATGCGTGGGGTGGGGAGGGTGACCGGCGTCGACCCCGATGCCACCATGGCCATGGAGACGAGCGCCAAGCCGCAGCCCATTATCGCGAAAGATGACATCCGCGAGATTGACGAGCGGGTCGACTCATCGGGCCAAATCCTGCAAGCGCCGACGCGCGCGGCCGTGCTGGCCGCGACGGAAGACTTGCGGCGCCAAGGGGTCACCAGCATTGCCGTCGGGTACCTGTGGGCCTTCAAAAATCCGCAGAACGAGGTCATGACGAAGTCCTGGATCACGGAGATGTGGCCGGATGCATTTGTCTCCTGCTCCCACGAAATTGCTCCCAAGATAGGCGAGTACGAGCGGTTTGCGGCCACGGCCATCAACGCCTATATCGGGCCCGTGGTGACGGATTATGTGGGGCGGGTTCGCCGAATCCTTCGGGAGAACGGGTTCTCCCGCCCGATTTTGGTGATGGAGTGCAACGGCGGGGTCATCAACGAGGAAATTATCGAGAACTACCCGGTGCTGACGCTGAACTCCGGGCCCGCGGGAGGCGTGAGTGGCTCGCTGGCACTGGCACGTCAGTTAAACATACCGAACGTCATTACGACGGACGTAGGGGGGACAAGCTTTGACGTCGGCCTGGTGGTGGACGGACAGCTGGCTCTGACCGCCATCAGTCAGATCGGGCAGTTCGAATATTACGTACCGTCAATTGACGTGCAGACTATCGGGTCGGGTGGTGGCAGCGTCGCGTATGTCGACCCGGCCCGCCGCGTGATCAGCGTTGGGCCTGAGAGTGCCGGGGCGTTTCCAGGGCCTGTGTGCTATGAGCAGGGCGGGACGCGGCCTACACTGACCGACGCGGATGTGGTGCTTGGCTACATTTCCCCCGATGACTTTTTGGGCGGACGCAAGCGCTTGAATCGAGACGCCGCCTACGCAAGCATGCGGGAGCTGGGAGAACCTCTGGGCCTCACGCCGGAGGAGACCGCGGCGGGCATTGCCCAAATCTCGGAGTCGCAGATGGCCGACCTGGTGCGCCGGGTCGTAATCTCCCGCGGCCACGATCCGCGCGACTTCATCTTGTTCGCCTATGGCGGCGCTGGTCCGGTGCACGCGGCGGCGTACGGAGGGCAGCTGGGCGTCAAGGCGCTTATCGTGCCCGGCGGCGACACGGCGGCAGTCTGGTCCGCCTTTGGGGTTGCCACGAGCGACGTCAAAAACACCTATGAGTATGCCAGCGTGTTCCGCGAGCCGTTTGACATCGCCGCGATTAACAAGATTTTCGCGACGCTGGAGTCGCGCGCGTCGAAGGACCTGAGGAGCAGCACCGACCAGGGGCACGTCCAGTACGTCCGTGAGCTTGGCATGCGCTACAGCACGCAGCTGCACGAAGTGTATGTGCCCGTCGCTGACTATCCCGCTACCGAAGAATCTGCCCTCAAATTGGTCGCAGCCTTCGAGCAGGCCTACGGGAAAATTTATGGCCAAGAAGCCGGCTTCCGTGAGGCCGGCATCGAGATCGTGGACTTCCGGGTGGTGGGATTCGTCCCGGCGGAGGTGCCGGCCCCGGCGCGAATCAAAGACGCGGTCGCCGTGAGCGCCGTAAAGGGCCAGCGGGCTGTGTGGTTCGCCGGGGCATATGAGGAGTCCCTCGTATACAGCGGCGCCCACCTTCCGGTCCACGAGGCGGTTCCGGGTCCGGCCATTGTCGAACTGGCGACGACCGCCATCGTGGTGCCGCCCAAATTCACTGTCACGCGGGATGACTGGAACAACTTCATTGTGCAGACCGTGTCGGGCAATGGTGACGGGGCCAAGACTGCCAACGTCTGATTGGAGGAGGAGCGACCCATGGTAGTAATTGACGGGAAGCGGATGGATGGGCACAAACATTCGTACGTGCCGGGAGAAAAACTGGTGATAAGTCCGGATCTTCGTCTGCACAAGGGGTTTGGAGGAGATTTGGACCCGATAACATACGAAGTACTCCGTCACAGCCTCTGGAACATCAACGAGGAGCATGGAATTACAATTGTGCGTGTGTCCGGGTCCCCGATTGCCGCCTTTGGATACGACTTCAATCCCTGCATTATGAGCGAGGAAGGAGAGTTTGTTTACTTTGGTCCGTATCTCCAGTTTCACTCGGGAATGCAGGACTTGAACGTGAAGTGGATTCTGGAAAACCGCAGCGTCAACCCCGGCATCTTCGATGGGGACATGTTTCTGTCCAACGATCCGTGGATTGGAACGTGCCACCAGCAAGATACGGCGCTTATGTGTCCGGTGTTTGTGGGCGACGAGCTGTTTTGCTGGGTCGGCAATACGCTGCACTTTGCCGACCTGGGCGGCAGCACCCCCGGTGGCTGGAGCCCGGCCGCGATGACCGTGTTTGATGAGCCGGTGCCAACCCCGCCCGTGAAAATTATGGAACGGGGACGTCTGCGGGCCGACATTTCCGATGTGTTCGTCCGCCGGTCCCGCCTGCCGCAGTCGGTGGCACTGGATCTTCGGGCCGTCATTGCAGGCAACACCGTGGCCAAGAACCGCATTCTCCAGCTCGTTGAACGCTACGGCGCCGATACCGTGAAGTTGGCGATGCGGCGCATCGTCGACGATTCGGAGCGAGTGTTTCTGGACCGCTTGTCGCATATTCCCGACGGTGTGTGGAGAGAGCGCGGGTACTTGGAAGTCGCGTACCCCGGTGACCGCGGCGTCTATCAGGGGATGCTCACGCTCGAAAAGCAAGGCAGCCACCTGCATTTTGATAATGCGGGCACCGATGGCCAGGTGGGATCCATCAATGTGACCTACGCCGCTTGGCGGGGTGGGATTCTCTCCGTACTGAACCCGTTCATGGGGCCAGATCTGCTCTTCGCCATTGGAGGGATGTTGCGCCACGTGAGCTTTACGCCAGCGCCGGGTTCGTTCACCACCGCCGACCACCCTGCGGCCGTGTGCAACGGGGGCGGGATTGGCACGGAATTCAGCATCTCGCTGGCCAACAACGTGCTGGCACGCATGATGTACAGCTCCCACGACGTGAAGCTGCGCCGATACTTCACGGCCAACAACGGCATCAGCCAGTGGCCGGTGGTCTCCCTGAACGGCGTCGACCAACGCGGGAATCCATACCAGAACATGATTTTGGACTGGTATGCCGCTCCGGTGGGCGCCTACTCGTTTCGGGATGGAATCGCCACGGGTGGCGTGTACTGGGGGCCGAAGCAGATTGCGCCGAACGTTGAGCACAACGAGGAAATGATGCCGATTCTCTACCTGTATCGCCGCGAAATCGCCAACTCGGGCGGCGCCGGAAAATTTGTGGGTGGGGCCACGGTGGGCATTGCCTTCACCGCCCACGGCACCGAGCAGATTCTGCACCAGGTGGCGACATGTGGCCTGACGCACCCGACGTCCATGGGACTCTTTGGAGGGAACCCCGGGGTTCCCAACACGTATCTGTTTCAGCCGAAGGCCGCGGACGATGAACCGTCCCTCGAGGCCATGCGCGAGACGGCGGCCCACCCCGACGCGATACCCCGCTTGTCGCCCAAAACCTTCAACTTGATTCAGCACCCGGGCGACGTGTACGTGGTATGGGCTTCCGGAGCGGCGGGATACGGGGACCCGTTGGAACGAGACTTGGACCGGGTGCAAGCCGACCTCGACGAGGGTTACCTCACCCCGGACGTAGCGCGCAGCGACTTGGGGGTGGTGGTGGAACACGGTGCGGTGCAAGCCGAGGCGACGGCGGCCCTGCGAAAGGCGGAGAGGGAGACGCGCGTCGGCGGAGAGGATCGGAAAGGGCGGCGCACCGACGGTCCCGAGGCCGGTGCCGTAGGGGAGTATGTGGCGCTGTACGCCGAAGGAGGGGAGCGCGTTCAGGCCTGCCGTCGCTGCCGGACGGTCCTGGCACCCGAAGAGGGCAACTACAAAGACGGGTGTCGAATGCTGGTAAAGGAGGTGGCCGCCGCCCATCCACTGATGAAGGATCCCAAGGAGTTCATCGACGTCGAGATGGTGTATCGCCAATTCGTCTGCCCAGGCTGCGGAGGGCTGATCGAGACGGAGATCGCGCGGGTCGGCGACGCCGTGTTGCACGATACCCAGCTGCGCCTTCGGTAGACCACGAGCTGTTGGATTCCTGCACGAGAACGAGAGGAGGAACCTCGGATGGCAGCCGCAGAGCCCAAGCAGGCTCGCAAAATATTCAGCAGTGCCAATGCCGCAACCGACGACTACGCCAATCGCAAGGTGCCGCGCACCTGGAGCTGGAGCTACTGGGGAATCATGTTGCCCATCACGGGCGGCGGGACGGCGGGGTTTTGGCTGGCGTTCGGGCCGGCGCTGGCCGCTACCTACGGCACCCCCAACGTATTGATTGGACTCGGGTACGCGATTGTGGCGCAGACCATTCTCGGGTACTTTCTGGTCAGCGCCTCGGCGCGCACACGTCTCAGCTCAGACTTGGCGACGCGAGGACTGGGCATGGGCTACATGGGGTCGCTCGCGACCAACCTGGTGTACATGGTCAACTGGTTTTTCTACTGGGCGCTGGAGTCAGAGATTCTGGGGTCCGGCCTGGCCAGCTACTTGGGCATTCCACCCCAGGTCGGCTGGCTGATTGTCGGCGTCGTGGTGTTCATTCCCCTGACCTTGTACGGTATGGTGTTCGTGACACGGTTCCAGAATTGGACCATTCCCATCTTCGTCCTCTGGCTCGGCTACAACGTGTTCTTTATCTTCCACAACCCGGCCGCGGCCGCCCGGGCCCAGGGTTTCTTGTCGTATATGCCAACCGGCCAGCATGTGGGATTTGTTCCGGTCTTGGGGGCGATTGCCTCCATCAATGGGCTGGTGGCCGTCATCCCCCTGCTGTCCATGGAGTTTGCCCGCTTCGCACCCACGAATCGCTCCCCTCGCAGTCAGTTCTGGGGCTACCTGGGCATTGCCGCCCTGCCCCAGAACGTGCCCACCTGGTGGATCTACCTGCCCATTGGGATTCTCCTGTGGCGCGTCACCGGCTCGTCCAACCCGGGCATTGCCTTCGTGACGCTGACGGGATGGATTGGCTTCGTCGGCCTCTTCGTCACGCAGATTCGGATCAATCTGCAGAACACCTATGCCGAGTCGATGTCGCTGTCCACCATTTTCGCCCGGGTGTTTCATTGGGCACCAGGACGGGCCTTCTGGAGCACGGTCACGTGCCTCGTGGGCACGGCGCTCATCTTTGTCAACATGTTGGCGTACATCAACCAAGTGCTGGCGGTGGTGGGCGTGTTTCTGTTCGTGTGGTGCGGCATTCTCGTGGCCGACTACGCCATCGTACGCGGGCGTATGAAGTTGGACGTCGGTGCCATTGAGCACCGGCGCGCGTATCTGCGTGTCGTGAACCCCATTGGCCTCCGGTCATTCATCCTGGGTGCCGTCGTGGGGCTGTTCCTGCTCTATGCACCCAACCTGGGGATTCTCCATGGCGCCGTGGGCTCCACGCTGGCTGGGGTGGCCTCGTTCTGCGGCATGGCGGTCGCGCTCGTTTCCCACGCCCTGTTGGCGCGCCGCTACACGCGCTCCGCACGGAATCCGTACCTGGCGCGCCAGCCCGAATCCGTGCCCGCGGGGCAGCTGAACGACAGTGGCTTGATCCGATGCGTGAAGTGCCATGTGGCCGTGGAATCAGATGACGTCGCGCGCTGTCCGGTTCAGAAATTCGGGTGGCTGTGTTCGGAGTGCTGTGCAGCGGATTCGACCTGTGGAACACGGTGTCAGGTAGCCGGCGTGACGTTTCCGTCCCTGGTACCCGTGGAGATCCCCAGTAGCTAGGACAAGCCCGGGGGAGTCCGAGCCAATCCCTCGGACTCCCCATTCGTACAGAGAGGAGTGCGGTCATGACACAACCGATGGGACAAATCATCAAGATGGTGGAGCCGGGTACGGTTGCCCTGCAGTCTTATGAGGTGCCCGACCCCGGTCCCGGAGAAGTGCTGCTGCGGATGGTGCGCGCCAATGTGTGCGGGTCCGAGTTGCACTATTGGGCCGGGCGAAATCCCCAAGTGCGCGCTGGTTGCCTCGGGCACGAGGGGATTGGACGCGTGGAGGCGTTGGGCCAAGGGGTTGCCACCGACAATGCGGGATCTCCCCTCAGTCCCGGGGACCTGGTGACGTTTACGTATTTCGTTGTATGCCAACGGTGCCCGTCGTGTCGGCGGGGGCTTTTCCATCTGTGCGAAAATGGATACCAATGGTGGCGAAAGCAGCCGGAGGAAAGTCCGCACTTCCATGCAACCTTCGCGACCCACTATCTTGTGCACCGCGACCAGCATGTGTACCGCGTCCCGACGGGGATCTCGGATTACGTGGCCGCCAGCGCGAACTGTGCTGTGGCCCAGATGCTGTTCGGACTAGACACCGTTGACCCCAGGCCGGGTGACGTGTTGGTGATTCAGGGCCTTGGGGGGCTTGGCCTGTACGCCGTCGCGATGGCCAAGCACCGGGCTGCCCGCGTGGTGGCGGTGGATTTGGTGGAAGGACGCCTGGACCTGGCACAGCGCTTTGGCGCGGACGTGGTGGTGAATCGCGCGAAAGAGAGCGACGAGAACTTGCGGGACGCGGTGAATGCCTTATCTGGTGGATATGGAGCCGACGCCGTCATTGACGTGACGGGCGTTCCTGAATCGCTCACCTCTGGGCTCGCACTCGCCCATCCTGGCGGGCAGGTCCTTGAGATTGGCAACGTATCGCCGGGACGCGTAGCCGAGTTGGACCCCGGTGCCCTGACGCGTCGGGCGGTGCGCCTCCAGTTCCTCATCCGCTACCCACCTTGGTATCTCCACAAGGCGCTGGCGTTTTTGGCTGAGACGGCGCACCAGTTTCCGTACGCCGCGCTGGAGAGTGCGAGCTACTCGCTCGATGAGGTGCAGGCGGCGCTGGATCATTCGGCTCGGCGTGAAGTGGTGCGCGCGTCGATTGTGATGTAGGGACTGCCAAGAGACTCGGCGGAGGAGGATTCACCAGTGCGGGACATTTATGGGCTTGTGATCAATGGACGCGAGGTTCTGGATGGGCCGACGTTCGCGTTGCACTTTCCGTGGGATGGCAGCCAAGTGACACGCGTGGTGCTGGCTGATCGGCATCAGGTCACTCAAGCGGTTGACGCCGCAGAGGCGGCCGGCGAGGTTGCCCGCCACCTGCCCCTATGGAGGCGGGCCGAGATTTTAGATGCCGTCGCCGGCGAATTGGCTCAGCGGCGCGAGGAACTGGCGCTCCTCGTGACCCATGAGGTGGGCAAGCCGATCAAGGATTCACGGGCCGAGGTGGACCGAAGCGTCTCGACGCTCCACTTTGCAGCCGACGCTACCCGCGCGCTGCACGATACGACCATTCCCTTGGACGCCATGAAGGGGGGGGAAGGGCGCCTCGGCGCTGTGATCCGCGAGCCGGTGGGGATTATCGCGGCCATCACGGGGTTCAATTTCCCACTTCTGCTGGCATGCCACAAGGTCGGTCCGGCCATAGGCGGCGGCAACACCGTGGTGCTGAAGCCCACGCCGCAGACGTCCGCGTCCAGCATAGAGCTGGCACGCCTGTTTGTGGCCGCCGGACTGCCGGAGGGCATCCTGAACGTCGTGACCGGCGGGAGAGAGCAAGGGGAGCAGCTGGTGTCCGATTCCCGCGTGCGTCTGATTACGTTTACGGGTAGCACGGCGGTGGGCAAGCACATTGCCGCCAGCGCCGGGTACAAGCGGGTGCTGCTGGAGCTCGGGTCCAATGCTGCCAACATCGTCGACGCAGACGCCAATCTCACCCTGGCGGCCGACCGCTGTGTCGCTGGCGGCTTCTCGGCGGTGGGGCAATCCTGCATTTCAGTGCAGCGCATCTATGCCCATCAAAGCATCTATGCGCAGTTCACGGCCAGGCTGGTGGACCGCGTCCGCCGGCTCCGCGTCGGTGACCCGCGGGACGAAGGTGTTGACGTCGCTTCGGTTATCTCCGTGGAGGCGGCTCAGCGAATCGCGGAGTGGATCCGAGCCGCCGAGGCGGACGGGGCCCAGGTGTTGGTTGGCGGGGGGCGCCAGGGGAGCGTGGTCGACCCAACCGTGATCGCTGAGATTCGGTCTCCCATGCGCGTCGTGCGGGATGAGGTCTTTGGCCCGGTGATTGGCGTCGCCCCCTTCTCAAGTTTTCGTGAGGCGGTCGCTCTGGTTAACGATTCCCGCTACGGTCTTCAGGCTGGCGTGTTCACGAACAACCTTGGACACGCGATGGAAGCCATCCAGGAGATTCGCAGCGGATCGGTGCTCATCAACGAAGCATCGTCGTTTCGCGCGGACCACATGCCCTACGGCGGGGTCAAAGACAGTGGATGGGGCAAGGAGGGGCCGGCCGCCGCCCTGGCGGAGATGACCGAGCGCAAGGTCGTCATGGTGCGGCTATGAGCCGGGATCGGGACACCAGCAGCCAGAAGGATCCGGCCTCAGGGGCTGGGGGCAGGGACGGCCGCGTGCATCGAGTCGTTAACGTGTTGGATGTAGTGTGTCGCGTCGGAGGGGCAGCGCCGACGTTTCAGGAAATCGTGTCGGCCACGGAGCTGCCAAAGGCTACCGTGTTTCGTTTGGTGGAAGACCTTGAGGCGACGGGCGTCATCTACCGCTTTCGACGCCGCTACTATGCCGGATATCGATTCCTCGCATGGGCCAGTGGCGTCTCCGAGCTGGAAGTGCTGGCAACCCGTGCACAGCCGGAGTTGGTTCGCCTGCGCGATGATCTGGCGGAAACGGTGTCCCTGATGCACATGGCCGGCGACCGCCGCGTCTGTCTGTTGGCAGTAGAAGGGACCAAGGCCATTCGCCACGTCCTGCACGCCGGGGAGGACTTCCCACTCTTCTCCGGTGCCTCCGGCCACGTGTTGCTGAGCAACCTGCCCGAGGAGGAAATGCGCCGCCTGTGGGAGCGTACGCCGGAATTTCGTGCCGCAACCCGATCTGACGCGGACTGGCAGCAGGTTGTCGAACGTGTGGAATCAGAAAGAACGCAGGGGTGGGCCGTGAGCCTGGGTGAGCGCGACGCCAATCTGGCAGCCGTAGCTGTGCCGGTGATGCTGAGGTCGTTTCACATGGCAATCTCCGTGTCTGGGCCACGTGGCGAGTTCAGCAAAGGGGCGATTCCGGTGCTCGTGGCGGCGGCCCGTGCTGCCGCGACTCGGATCGCCGACATCACAGCAGAGGAGATCCGAACCAATGGCTAAGACAAGCGGGGCCCTGGAAGGTATTCGGGTTATTGAGCTGGGCTCCTTGATTGCTGGACCCTTTGCGGGGCGCATCCTTGCCGATCACGGGGCAGAAGTCATTAAGGTGGAGCCGGTGACCGGCGATCCGCTGCGCAAATACGGCGCGCTGATTCCGCAGACCGAGACGTCCTACTGGTTTACGGTTCAGGCCCGCAACAAGAAGCTCGTGGCGATCGACTTGAAGCGGCCGGAGGGGCAGGACATCGCCCGTCGGCTCATCGCTACGGCCGATGTGGTTGTAGAAAATTTTCGGCCAGGACGCCTAGAGGGATGGAACCTGGCCCCGGATGACCTGCGGCGGATGAAGCCGGAGCTCATCATCGCGCGCATCAGCGGGTTTGGCCAAACGGGACCGTACAAGAGCCTGCCGGGATTTGGCAACATCGCGGAGGCGATGGGTGGCATCCGGGACTTGACGGGATACCCGGACCAGCCGCCGGCCCGAACGGCCGTGAGCCTGGGCGACGCGGTGGCGGGCCTCTTTACGAGCTTCGCCGTGCTGGCGGCGCTCAATGCGCGCCGCCAGACGGGGGTGGGGAACGTCATCGACGTGTCGCTCCTGGAGGCCGTCTTCTCGCTGCTGGAAGGCGCCGTGCCAGAGTATGTGCATGCGGGAGTGGTGCGGCGGCGCGTGGGGACCAAGTTGCCGACGGCGGCGCCATCTGGTGTATACCCCACCCAGGACGGCAAGTGGATCTCGATTGGGGCGAATGGCGATGGACTGTTTGTACACCTTGCCGAGGTGGTCGGGCGACGGGACTGGGCGAATGACCCACGGCTGAAGGACAACGTGGGACGGGTGGCGCACTCTGATGAATTGGACCGCGTGATTGCCGATTGGACGGCTTCGCATGGTCTTGAAGACATCCGTCAGCAACTGTGGGACGCGGGCGTCCCGGCGGGGCCTGTCTATGACATTCGCGACATTATGGCCGACCCCCACTACCAAGCCAGAAACGCCTTCATCGAGGTCGCGAGCTCCGCGGCTGCGCACGCGATCACCATGCCCAGCGTGGTGCCTCTGTTTTCTGACACGCCGGGCCAGGTTCACTGGGGTGGAGGGCGCCTGGGAGAACACACGGCCATGGTACTGCGCGAACTGGTGGGATTGACGGTGCACGAGGTGGCACACCTGAGTGACCGGGGGGTGGTCGTGCTGTGAAGGCGGACATTTTGGATGTGACCTTGCGTGACGGCCTTCAGGACGAGCCGGTGGTTGTACCGGCGGAGCAGAAGCTGGACATCGCGCGCGGGCTGTTGCGGTCGGGGGTGGCCGGGATTGAAGCGACAGCGTTTGTGAGCCCGGCGTGGGTTCCTCAGCTGGCAGACGCAGAAACGGTCATGGCGGGGCTGGGTCGGCTGGCGGAGGAGCACCAAGCTGTGTTCGTGACGGCGCTGGTCCCCAACCGCCGGGGATACGAGCGCGCGAAAGCGGCGGGCTGCCGCGTTATCACGGTGGTGATGTCGGCCACGGAAGCCCACAACCGGAGCAACTTGAATATGTCTCGCCGGGAGTCTCTCCAACACGTGCGCGAGATTGTCGACGACGCCCACCACAGCGGGATTCGTGTGCGCGGGTCGCTAAGCACCGCCTTTGGCTGTCCGTTTGAAGGCCCCGCCGATGTGGGCTCCGTGATTCGGGCGGTCGACGACTACGTCGCCACGGGCATCGACGAGCTGAGCCTGGCTGACACGGTTGGGTTGGGTACGCCCGACGTGGTCCGCGCGATTGTGGCCGAGATTGCGCCGCTGGAGCTCGCGGTGTGGCTTCACTTCCACGACCGCTTGCATCAGGCCCTGGACAATGTGCGTGTGGGCCTGAACCTGGGTGTGTTCCGATTTGAAGCCGCACTCGCGGGTCTCGGAGGCTGCCCGTTTGCGCCCGATGCGCCCGGCAACGTCAATGCGGTGGCGCTTGCCCAATTCTTGCGCAGCGAAGGGGTCGATTGCGCCGTGGACGTTGCCGCCTTGGAGCATCTGGAGGATGAAATCGCCCATGTCCTTACCCATGCGCCAAGCGCGCCGGACCGCAGGGGGGCCCCGTCCAGCACCGCACGATGATCGTGGGCGACGTCCCGAAGAGAGCGGAGTCATCCACGAATAGGGGGCTTGCTTCCATGGCGGACGCGAGGTTGTTGATGCCGCGGGCTGGTCTGACGATGGACGAGGGGCGTGTGGTCTCATGGCAGGTCCAGGTGGGCGATAGGGTCACCGCCGGGGAGCCCATCGCTGAGCTCGAGACGGACAAGACGGTGCTTGCGCTCATGGCGCCCATCTCGGGGTACGTGGAGCAGATCCTGGTGCCCGCTGGGGACGTCGCCGCGGTGGGGACCGCCCTGGCTGAGTTCCGTGCGGATGACGGCAGCGGGACCGCCCCGCCCAGTATCCACCCGAGGGCTGACGTCACTGAACGCTCGCGTCCCTCACCGCGAGCATCCCCGGCGGCCAAGCGGCTTGCGCGCCAGCTTGGGGTCTCCCTGCATAGTGTCCCGGGCTCTGGTCCGGGCGGGCGTGTGGTCGCGCGCGACATCGAAAGTGCTCGAGAGGCAAGGACTAGCCGCCACGCGGCGGCCGATGAAGTTGCTCTCGTGGCCGAAGGGGGTCGGGGGCAATCTGAGGGGGAGATCTCGTCGTCCGTGAACGGCACCGTGGCGCTCTCCCGCATGCGACAGGCGGTGGCCGCGGCGGTCGAGCAGTCCTGGGCGACGATTCCTCAGTTTCAAGTGCGGGCCACGGCAGACATGACCGCCGTGCGGCGGCACTTGGCCTATCTGCGGGCTGCATTCGCGGATGCGGCGGGCCGCCTGTCGGTCACCGACTTTGTGCTGGCTGCGCTTGGCCGATGTCTGCGTGCCTACCCAGACATGCAGGCGGAGTTCGTTCCCGGAGATCCACCCAAGCTCCACTATCGTACGGGTGTCAACATTGGGATGGTCGTGAGCGTCGCCAACGGCTTGCTAGTGCCGGTCCTTCATGACGCGGATCAGAGTGGCTTGCTGGACCTGGCTCGCCAGCGGCGCACGGTGATGCACGCGATACGCGAGGGAACCCTTGATCCCTCACAGTTCGGTGACGCCGGCTTCAGTCTGTCCAATCTAGGCCCGGAGGGTGTGGAGGGGTTCTCCGCCCTATGCCTGCCCGGACAGACGGCCGTGTTGGCCACGGGCGCCGTCATCGATAGCGCTGTCGCAATGGCGGGCGCCGTCGTGGTGCGGCCCGTCATGCAGATGACGCTCACGGTGGACCACCGAGTCGTGGATGGAGTCATCGCGTCGCGGTTCCTTCACAGTCTGCGCGAGGAGTTGGAGAAGTCGGACGGCTGGACGCTGTTCGCCGACGAGATAGGAGGTGCAGCGCGTGATGCATCCCACCGGACGTGATCCGGCCTGGGTCGCGACATTATATGAGCGCATGGTGCTCATCCGGGCCTTCGAAGAGGCGGCCGCTCGCCTATACGAGAAGGGTGAGCTGCCGGGCTTTCTGCACTCGTCGGTGGGGCAGGAGGCTGTGGCCGTTGGGGCCACGGCGCTGTTGCACAGCACGGACTATATCACCAGCACACATCGCGGACACGGCCACGTCCTCGCCAAGGGAGTCCCGCCGCGCGCGATGTTCGCCGAACTTTTTGGCCGGGAGACGGGCACCAACCGAGGCAAGGGAGGTTCCATGCATGTCATGGACGTCGCCGCGGGTGTCCTGGGCGCCAATGGGATTGTGGGCGGTGGCATTCCGATTGCAGCAGGTGCCGCCCTCGGCATCCAGATGCTTGGCGGCGAGCGGGTGGTGGTGGCGTTCTTTGGGGACGGTGCCTTGAACACCGGCGCGTTTCACGAAGCGGTGAACCTGGCATCGGTGTGGCAACTTCCGGCGATCTTTGTCTGTGAGCACAATGGCTATGCAGAGTCGACGCCGTCTTCCGCCGCGTCGCGGGTGGACGACATCGCCGTGCGGGCCGCTGCCTATGGCCTCCCTGGATTCGCGGTCGACGGGAATGACCTGTTTGCGGTGCTGGATGCCGTGGAGCGCGCGATCAGCCGGGCGCGGCAGGGGGAAGGTCCCACTCTTGTGCAATGTGCGACGTATCGCTGGTATGGGCACTACATCGGTGATCCCGGGGCCTATCGATCCGACGAGGAAGTTGCCGCATGGAGAGATCGGGATCCCATCGTTCGGGTGTCGGCCTGGCTGACGGAGCACGCCACCTGGGATGCAGAGGACGAAGCGGTGGTCCGCGAACGCGTGGAGCGGAAAATCGGCGAGGCCATCGACTTTGGCCGCGCATCGCCGCGGCCGGCGCCGGAGAGCGCGCTTGCAGACGTGTACGCCGCCGGAGCGTCCAACGAGGGGGCGAGGTCGTGAGCGACATGACCTTCCGAGATGCGTTGCGCCTGGCATTGGCCGAGGAGCTTGAGCGCGATCCGACGGTAATGGTCCTGGGCGAAGATGTCGCGGATCCCCTCGGCGGGTCCTATCGCGTCACGTTGGGCCTGTCGACGCGCTTCGGTGCCCAACGCATCCGAAACACCCCAATCTCTGAGACCGCCATCGTGGGGGCGGGCATAGGGGCCGCGCTCGTCGGCCTCCGCCCCGTGGTCGAAGTCATGTACATGGATTTTCTGGAGTTGGCCATGGACCAGGTTGTCAGCCAGGCCGCGAAGGCCAGGTATATGTCCGGGGGTCAAGTTCGCGTTCCGATGGTGGTTCGCTGTCAGGGCGGACCGGGACGCGCGGCGGCCGCGCAGCACTCCCAGCTGCTGGAGGCGTGGTTTGCCCACGTGCCCGGATTGAAAGTGGTTGTGCCGTCAACGCCCGCCGATGCTAGAGGGCTGCTCAAGAGCGCCATCCGGGATGACAACCCGGTGATCTTTTTTGAGTCCAATCTCTTGTACAACGTGAGGGGCGACGTCCCACAGGATGACGCAGACACGGTGACCCCCCTGGGCACCGCCAGGTTGGTTCGAGAAGGCACCGACATTACCGTGGTGACGTGGGGAGCCATGGTGCACGACGCTATCGCGGCAGCAGAGCAGGCGCACGCGCGCTGGGGTGTCAGCGCAGAAGTGCTGGACCTCCGGACGATTTCTCCGTGGGACCGCGAGGCGGTGCTGGCCTCGTTCCGCAAGACCGGGTCAGCCGTCGTCGCCCATCAAGCAGTACGCCAGGGCGGGGTGGGTGCCGAGATTGCCGCCACTTTATACGAAGAGGCCCTGGATTATGCGGATGCCGAGATCGCGCGGGTCGGTGCGGCATTTGCCCCCACGCCATTTTCTCCGGAGTTGGAGCGCATCGTCGTGCCAGGAGTGGACCAGATTCTCGACGCGATCGTTACCACCCAAGCGCGCAGAGGAGGCTAGCAACATGGTGGCGGTGAGTAGTCGCATTGATCTGGCGGGTCAGGTGTTCATGGTGACCGGTGCATCTCAGGGCATCGGGCAAGCGGTAGCCTGGTCGCTGGCGCGCGAGGGCGCCAAGGTGACCGTGTTTGATATCTTGGATGGCCGCGCCACCACCACGGGCATCGAACGAAGCGGGGGGGAAGCCATCGCGCACCAGGGATCAGTGACGGACCCGCGGTCCTTGGAGGAAGCCGTCGCGAAAACCGTGAGGCGATGGGGGGGCATCGACGGGGTAGTGACGGCGGCGGGGGTTGTATCCCGCAGCGACTTGGGCTCGACCGACCTAAGCGAATGGCACAAGGTGCTGGATGTCAACCTGGTGGGCACGTTCAATGCAGTTCGAAGCGTCTACCCGCACCTGGAGGAGCGGCGCCAGGGGAAGGTCGTTTGCATCGGCTCGGTCGCGGGGAAGGTTGGGGGGGTGATTTCCGGCCCGGCGTATGTCGCCTCCAAGGGGGGGATCCACGCCTTGGTCAAGTGGCTGGCCAAGACCGCTGCGCCGCTCGGCATCAACGTCAATGGAGTCGCCCCCGGACCCGTCTACACGAGTATGACGGCCGGATATCCGTATCATGATGACATGTCTCCTCTGGGGAGACTCGGGCAGCCGGAGGATATCGCGGAGGCGGTCCTGTTTTTGGCATCGCCGGCAGCCAACTGGATCACGGGACACGTGCTGGACGTCAATGGCGGAATGCTGATGGACTGACCGTGACCGATAGGCAGGCGCCCGGCGTCGTTAACCCGAAGCGGGCACGACAATGGCTTTGTTGCGTATGCGATGGGCATGGGGGGTGCGGTGAACAGGAGGCACCGGCCGATGCCGCGGCGCCTTCCAGTTCAACCATGACACCTTTGGGCCGGAGCGGTGGGGAGTGCAAGCCCCGTGCTGAACGACGAACTCCGGGCCGCGCATCTGTCACTGAGTGGGGCGTCAGGACTCCGAATCCAGGCCGGCCGGACGCACTTTGGCTGCATCCAGCCGACGCCGCTGTGCCGATGCTCCGTGTGGTACCCGTGGGAAAACGTCGCAACCACCGACGCGCCGCGGGCAGACTCGGGAAGCAGTCCGGGAAGTCGGGCCGATACTTGAGAGTCTTGCACTGGGGCTCGGAGTACGGATGGTCGTTGGACGTGTGGGGCCGGGAGTGGCTCTTCGTCACGCTCAGTTCCGCCAAGCAGGCGGCGGCGGGCTGGGACGCCATCACCGCCCCTTTGCCCGCATAGAGCGTCAGGGTCTCGCGGGCGACGCCTTGACGACGCAGGGCGGTGCGGATGAGCGCGGCCGCAGCCTCGGGGCGTTGATGTCGTGTCCGATGCGGTGCTCGGTCCAATCGGCGAGGCGGCGGGACCGGGCGGACGCCTAGCCTGCCCGAGCCGCTGTGGACCTTCGGGACGGCGGGTGGTTAGCCGGAGTCGCGCACGTCCGCTCGCATGTGGGACACCCAGGCGCACAACACCTTCGCGTGGCCCGGCAGCCGCTCCATAATCTCCCGCGCCACGTCTTCTTGGTAGGCGTGGCCTGTCAGGTTCCGGTCATCCACCATCACCCGCGCTTCCTCGGCATCGACATTGCCTAAGACGCCGGCGCTGTGACTGGCCCGCACCACGCCCTTAGGCGATGCTGCGGCCACACCCTCGCGCGATAGCAACACAGCACGAGCCGCCTTCCACACGGCCTCGAAGGCGTACTCGAAGCGCTGAATGGCGGCATCGCGCTCAATATCTGTCGTGGGAGGCAGCGCCAGCAACGTCTCCAGCGATCTCAGCGCTCGGTCGGCGGTATGAATCGCGGCCACGGCTCGGTCCACAATATCCCGTCCTGTCTCACCGCGTCGCGCAGCGCGGCGCTCGCCCGGGGCAGATCGACCAGATCCACCTCGTAGGGCACGAGGGACTCTTCCAAGGCCTCGCGAATCTCCGCCAGCAGGACGGGGGAGATGGGGTCAGAGCCATCAGTGGCGACATCGATATCCGAAAACTGCTGGGCGGTGTGTCGAGCGAACGATCCAAACAAGTATGCGCGGCAAGGAGTTCCGGCCAACTTGCTTAAGACGATGCCGCGCACGGCCGCCGTGGGATCCAGGGTAGTCGGTCGGTCGGCGCCCACCCCATCACCCTCCCGCCAACTCCATTATCGCGGATCGGCCAGCGCATCGGGAGATGTCGCGCCGCGCGCGATCCCGGGGCGGGGACATTACATGTGGAAATGACTGAGGGCGTGCGCGGCAGCGGCCGCCAGGGCCAGCTGGGCGCGTGTCTCGCGGGACGTCCGGGAGAATCAGGGACCGGGCACGATTCACCACGAACTTCAGCCGCGCCCCTTGCTGGGGGCGGCTCCACCCGATCCACTGGTCGCGCACCCGCACCCTCCAGGCCGCGGCCGCCCACCGCTAAGGCGACCCCGTCGGTCTCGACGCACGCGACCTACCCGAGGGATTCCCCGACCAAGCCGCGAACGCCCCAGTAGTGGTGGGTCGCCATCAACGTGCGCCACGCCGCGCGTTCGGCGGGGCGCACCGGGCGCACCTCCAGGGCTGGGATCCACGGGGGTACCGCGCGTCCTCGAATCGTGGGCGTGTCCGTATGAATGCCGCTACCCGACCAGACGACCGCCGAAAAGTCCAGGGACATCGACCATTCCCGATGCCTATCAAGCGGTTCCACAACTATGACGGAGCCCTGCCCCGGAACGGCTACGACCTTGACGTTACCGTGGACTTTGTGCTTAAAGATGTTGCGGTAAGGCATGCGAAGCGGCAAGCTTGATTTGGTAGACAAACTGATCCGCTTGAGGGCCACTGCAGATCTGACGGCAAAGAGCACGGGCCCTTCGGGCCGGAATGGGGGGACGTAGCGTGGCTGGCGGGAGTGCCGACACGTCAGCGCTGGTGCGCAACGTGGCGCTGTACCGCGTGGCATTCGGGCTCATCTGGGCGATTGACGCGTTGTTCAAGTGGCGGCCAACGTTTATGAACACGTACCTTCAACAGGTGGTGGCGGCTGGCCAGGGCCAGCCCTCGTGGATCGGATGGCTGTACACCACCGTCGAACATGTGGTGGCAGTGGACCCGAAGGGATTCGCCATCCTGACCGCCGTGGTGGAAAGTGCAACCGCACTTGGCCTTATCCTGGGCTTTGCGCGGCGGATCGGATATTTGGTGGGTTTGGGCTTCAGTCTTATGGTGTGGGTGCTGGCCGAAGGCTTTGGCGGCCCGTATACGGCTGGGTCCACCGACATTGGGACCGGTATCATCTATGCGGTCGTCTTTGCTGGTTTGTACGGACTGGACCGTGCATGTGGACCCAGCTCGTACTCGCTGGATTGGGTGATTCAGCGTCGCTGGCCGGCATGGAGGACGGTGGCGGAAGCCGCCCGTCCGACGGCCGGGCAAGCCCAAGTGGGCGGCGGGGTTTCTACTTGATGCGGTCCGACGTGGGACCTTGGTCCAACAGGAGCACCCTCCCGGCTCCACGTCGCTACGCGGCAGGACGTCTCAAGACGCCAGGAAAAGCGGGGCGGTCGCGCGTCCCTGAGGTCGACGTGCGGTGCACTCCCTTCAGTCGCCTTGAGCTTGGGGCGCCCCGTCATGACGAAGCAAAAGCGGGTCGGGCAAGGCCGGCATCCGGTATGGCGCCGCTTACCCGCGAAGGTTTTTCACGACCCGTCCATCCTGGATGACGACGCGGATCCGAGTGGGATCGCTGAGGGAGGCCAGGCTGGCCCGGGGATCCACATCCGTGAGCACCAGGTCGGCCAACTTTCCCTCCTTGATCGTACCGAGGTCTCCCTCAAGCCCCATCACCTCGGCGCCGCGCCGTGTCCCGGCGACGATGGCGTCCATCGGCGAGACGCCGATTTCCTGCAGCAGCGCGAGTTCGGCGAGATTCTGTCCGTGAAGGCTGACGCCCGAATCCGTCCCCAGGGCACACCGGGCCCCGGCCCGGTGTGCCCGGGCCACATTTTCCTGATCGACGTCAATAACGCGGCGGGTTTTCTCAAGCGCCCACTCGGGCACGGGCAGACCGCGTTCGTGGGCGGCCAGCACGGCTCGGGGCGCCACCAGCGTCGGAACCAGGAAGGTTTCGTGCTCCAACATGAGCTCGATGCCCTCTTCATCGAGGTAAATCCCGTGCCCCGAAAACGGCGGGCATGGCGGGGTGGGCACGAATCTGGTAAAATCCCAAATTCAGACGAGCATCCCACCACGAGTCGCCCTTCGCGGTCGGGGCACGTCGCGGGAAGGTGCTTGACAAGCATGGATCAGGTGCGGATTGGAGAAAAGCTCGTCAGCCTTACCCGAATTCGGCTGGTGGTGGAGCAGGCCATGGCGCTCCGCGCGGAGGGCCTGTCTCAAGCTGAGGTATCCTCCCGACTGGGCGTCGATCGGACGCTCATTTCGCGGCTGGAGAGCGTGGGCGAGATTCGCGTCGGGCATCGGGTGGCGCTGATAGGGTTTCCGGTGGCCAACAAGGCTGCCGTGGAACAGCTGGCGGCGCAGCGGGGTGTGGATTTTGTGTGGGTGATGACCGACGCCGAACGGCGGGCATTTGCCGACAGCCTGTCGGGGGCGGCGCTGATTGACAACATTCTGGCGATGGCGGCGCGTGTGCGGGAGTTTGACGCCGTGGTGCTGCTGGCCTCGGATCGGCGCATTCGGCTCATGGAATCGCTGCTGGATCGCAGCACGGTGGTGCCCATTATCTTGGGGGAGGCCCCGCTGGACCGTGACGTGCAAGTTGATGTGGCAGGGCTGGAGCAGGTGCTCCTGACCCTCCGATCCTCCGAGGCGTGAGGGCGAGGGTCATCTCATAGGATGCCGTCAGGGAGTAGGCCGTGCGGGGACGGCGGGCAGAAAGAAGGGGACCTAGTTGGTGGAACGCGAACTGTTGGTGTCGGCCGAGGGCTTGAAGAAGCTGGAGCACGAACTGGAGCACCTAAAGACCGTGCGCCGTGGCGAGGTCGCAGAGCGTATCAAGACGGCCCGCGAATTCGGCGACATCTCCGAGAACTCCGAGTATGAAGATGCGAAAAACGAGCAAGGACTCATCGAGGCGCGCATTCAGTCGCTGGAGAGCATGATCCGCAACGCCCACGTTGTGGATGAAGCGGCGCAGGACCCGCACGTGGTGCATATTGGCTCGCACGTGACCGTCAAAGAAGAGGGCGAAGATGCGCCTGAGGAGTACATCATCGTCGGCGTGGCGGAAGCCGACCCCGTGAAAAACCGCATCTCGGTGGACTCGCCCGTCGGCAAGGCGCTGCTGGGTGCTCAAGCGACCGACTGGGTGGAAGTGACCGCGCCGGTCGGACGCATCCGCCTGCAAGTGGTGTCGATCAAGTAGCGTGCGCGCCCACCGGGGCCAACGCATTCAGGGGGCGCATTGTGGAGGAAGGACGGGGCGAAGCGCAGCGCCAGGCGCGCATCGCCAAGTGGCAGGCGTGGCGGGACCGCGGGCAGGATCCTTATCGGCAGACGCGGTTTGCCCGCACGCACCTGGCTCGCGCCGTAGCGGAGGGACACCCGGCCAACGACGGCCAGGCGGCCTCGGTGGCGGGGCGCATCCTGGCCATTCGCGGGCACGGCCAGGCAGCGTTTTTGGACCTGCACGACCCGTCGGGGCGCGTCCAACTGCATGTGACGGCCGAGGTGCCCGAAGCGCTCACGCTGGTGGAAGGATTGGACCTCGGCGACCACGTGGGGGCGGACGGGACAATTTTTAAGACGCGGCGCGGAGAAGTGTCGCTGGCCGTGACCCGGCTGGTTCCCCTCTCGAAGAACCTGCGGGGGTTGCCGGATAAGCGCCATGGCTTGACGGATCCCGATTTGCGGTACCGCCAGCGGTACGTGGACCTGATGACGAACCCCGAGAGTGTGCGCACCTTTCAGGTGCGCTCGGCGGCGGTGCGTCTCATGCGGGCCCATCTGGAGGACGAGGGCTTTCTGGAGGTGGAGACACCCGTGCTGGTTCCGATTCCCGGCGGGGGCATGGCGCGGCCGTTTCGCACACACCACAACGCCCTGCACCGGGACCTGTATCTGCGGATCGCGACCGAGCTTTACTTGAAGCGCCTGATCATTGGAGGCTTTGAACGCGTCTACGAGATTGGCCGCGTGTTTCGCAACGAAGGCGTCGACGCGAATCATGGGGCCGAGTTCACCATGCTGGAGCTTTACTGGGCTTACGTGGGCTACGAAGAAATCATGAGTTTGGTGGAGCGCTTGTTGGCGCACCTGTTTCAAGAGCTGACCGGCGGGCTGGTCCTGGAGGTGGACGGCACGCGGCTCGACTTCACGCCGCCCTATCCCCGGGTCGACATGGCTGAGCGTTTCCGTGAGCTGACGGGGTTCGATCTCTTGGGGCTCGACTCGAAGGAGCGGGCGCGCGCGGCTGCCAGGGATCTGGGTGTGCGGTTGGACCCCGCGCTCACGCGCGTCCAGATTGTGGACAAGCTGGTGAGCGCCGTGATCGAGAAAGATTTGGTGCAGCCGACGTTTTTGGTACACCATCCGGTGGACATTTCGCCGCTGGCCAAGCGCCGGGCCGCCGACCCGCGTACGACGGAGCGATTTGAGCTGTTCTGCCGCGCAACGGAGCTGGCCAACGCCTTCTCGGAGCTGAATGACCCGTTCGACCAGCGCGAGCGCTTCATGGCCCAGGTGCGCGAGCGCGCCGAGGGCAACGACGAACTGCCGGAGTTGGACGAAGATTTCCTGCTGGCGTTGGAACACGGCATGCCTCCCACCGGGGGGTTGGGGATTGGGGTGGACCGGGTGGCCATGCTGCTGGCGGGGGTTACCTCTATACGCGACGTGGTCCTGTTCCCGATGCTGCGGAGTGCCGCGCCCGCGACCCACCCCGCACCTGATATGATGGACCCAGTGTGAACAATCCTGTGCACAGGGGGTGCCCATGAAGACCGTGGTCAGCGTCAGCCTGGGTTCCTCCCGGCGGGATCATGCGGCCATGCTGACCATTCTGGGCGAGGACGTTCAGTTGGTGCGCCGCGGCATGGACGGCAGCATCGAGCGCGCCCTCGATACGATCCATGCCCTGGACGGTCATGTAGATGCGCTGGGCCTCGGCGGCGTGGACCGTTGGCTCACCGTGGGCCCCCGCCGCTACACGGTGCCCACGGGCGAGCGGCTGGCCCAGGCCGCCACGGACACCCCGGTGGTGGATGGCAGCGGCATCAAGGCCGTGTGGGAGCCGATGGTGGTGCAAAGGCTGGTGGCCGAGGGCATTGTGCACGCCGGCCAGACCGCCCTGATGGTGTCAGCGCTGGACCGCTATCCGATGGCCGCCGCCTTGGACACGGCCGGGCTCCACCTGGTATGCGGCGACCTGATGTTTTCGGCCCGCATCGACTATCCCATTCGAACGCTGGCTGAACTCGAGGAGTTGGGGCAGCGCTTGGTGCCTGAGATGGTCAAGCTTCCGTTTCAGCAGCTGTATCCCGTGGGGGCTGATCAGGACGCTGTCCCCGACCCCCGATTCCTGAGCCATTTCGAGGAGGCTGATGTCGTGGCCGGCGACTTTCACTTTATTCGCCGCTACCTTCCGGGACGTCTGGAGGGCAAGGTGGTGCTGACCACCACCACCACCACCGCGGATGTGGACCAGTTGTGGTCCCGCGGTTTGTCGACGTTGGCCACCACCAGTCCCCAGTTGGACGGGCGCACCTTTGGCACGAACGTCCTGGAGGCCGCCCTGGTGGCGGCCTCGGGCGTGCAGGCCCCAGATTCTCGCTGGGAAGACACCGTGCGGGCGGCGGGTCTGGCGCCTTTTGTGAGGCGTCGGCCCGCCCGGGAGGACGCGTGAGTGCGCTCGGGGACACGCTGGAGCAGTTTGTCGCAGCGTGCAACCACAATCTGCGCCTGCAGGAGATGAATCACGACTGGGACCGTCTGATTCTCGTGCAGCCCGACGATGCGGCCGAGGAGCACTGGATTCGGTATCACGCGGGGGTGGCGGCCGTCGTCGCTGCGGACGGCGAGCCGGATCTTATCGTGGAGGGCGCGTCCGGCGTGCTGGTAAGCATCTTCTCGGGTGCGTCCACGCCGACCGAGCCGTACATGAGCGGGGACCTGCGCGTGCGGGGCTCGCAGGACGACGTGATGCGGCTCGACATCATTGCGCTCCTGATTTGGGGGGAATAGCGTGGCCGGCTTAAAACGCGCGCTGCCGCTCCGCACCGCAGTCACCACCAGCGCCGGCCTGGCGTCCGCGGCCATCAACTTTCTGGCCGTGGCCGAGTTGGCCGGCTATGCGGGCGGGCGGTCCGGGTGGCTGGCCATTCTGGTGGCGGGCGTACTGGTGACGCTCGCCGCTGGCAATTTCTCCGAGCTGACGGCTCTATACCCCTCGGCCGCCGCGATTCGCGTATGGATTCGCCGCGGCGCTTCGGACCAGCTGTCCATGGTGGCCTCGCTGGTTTACGTGGGTACGGTCGTGTTTGTGATTGCCGCCGACGCGTTTGTGCTGGGTCACGTGTTTCTGGCGGTGCTGCCGGGCCTGCCTGGGCTTTTGTGGATCGCCGTGCTGCTGGGGTTGGTCACGCTCTTAAACCTCCGGGGCATCAAGGTGGCCGGGTGGGTGCAGGACTTAAACGGCCTGTTTCTGCTGGGGAGCCTGGTGGTGGTGTCCCTGCTGGCGCTGGACCACGTGCCCGCCCCCCACTGGCACACGGTATTCCAAATGGGGCCCAACTGGATTCAGGCCCTGGCGCTGGGCGTGTTCGTGTTTGTCGGCTTCGAGTGGGTCACCCCGCTGGCGGAGGAGTTTCAGGACAGTCGGGTCATTCCGCGTGGCATGTTCATGGCGCTGGGGCTGGTGACGGTGGCCTTTGGCCTGTTTGCGCTGGCGGCGCAGATGGTGTTGCCTGCGCACGGGCTCGCCTTGAGCCCCGTGCCCCAGCTGCTGCTGGGCCGCGCCGTCCTGGGCGGCTGGGGGTTTTGGTGGATGGTCGTCGTGAGCCTCACTACGGCCATGACGACTTTTAATGGGGGGCTGGCCACTGCCTCCCGGTTTCTCTATGCCGCGGCCCGCGAGCGCCTGCTGCCGCCCGCGCTGTCGCGGCTGAACGATCGGCTGGTGCCCAAAAACGCCCTGGTGGCGCTGGCGGTGGGGGCGCTGGTGCTGGCCGCCGTGGTTTATGCGACCGGGGTGTATACGCTGTTGATCAACGTGGGGGCGGCCGTGGAGTCGTTCATGTACGCCTTGGCGGCGTGGCTGGTCCTATCGCTGAGGCACCGGGAACCTAATCGTCGGCGAACGTTTCGCGTTCCGGGTCTGCCCTGGGTCACCGTGCTCACCATGGTCGTGTTTGTCGGCTTGGGAGTGGGTGCGGCAACCACCGCCAGCGGAATCCCGGGTCCGGTGCCGTGGCCGTTGGTGTTTGTCGCCGCCCTCACCGGCATCGCTTGGTGGTACGTCCGGCGCATCGTCCCGCAGCTCAAATCGCCGGTGCGCGCCGCGGGGACCTCGACCCGCCCCGACGTCTAAACGGCCGCGCGTCGCGTAGCTTCTCCGGAGAACCGGCGAAGCGAGCGGGGGGACCGGCATGCTGGGGTTGAAGTCCCTGTTGAGTTGGGCGGCGGGCCTCTTGGCCGTGTCGCTGGTGTTGGTGCTCACGGCGGTGGCGCCCGAGGCGCGGGCGGCCGCGAGCAAGTTTCTGACGTTTGATCGGGCGCTTTTGGCCGACTCCCACCTGCCGGCGCCCGCGCCGGCCGCCCCGCGCCAGCTGCCGGCCCCGGCGGTGGTGGTGGGCAGCCAGGGGCTTCCACCGGGGTTGGTGCTGGGCTACCTGGCCAACTCCCCGACGGCGCCGGGCGCGATTCGTTTCGTGAAGGCGTACCTTCCGGCGTTGAATGGCCTCATCACGTTTTGGTACACGATCAACAGCGCGGGGCAGGTGTCGGGCGGGACCAATACGGCGCTCCTGCATTGGGCCGGCCAGCACCACCTGGTGACGTTTGCCCTGGTGCGCGCCAATGCCGGGGCGTCGGTCTTTACACCACTCTTGGCCAACGCCACCGCGCGCGCGGCCGCCATTCGCAATCTGCTGGCGCTCGTGACCACCAATGGCTACACCGGGGTGAACCTGGACTGGGAGGGCATCGCGCCCCAGGACCGGGCCTTGTTTACCGCCTTCGTCCAGCAGTTGACCCGAACCTTTCACACGCACCACAAAGATGTGACCCTCTCCATCCCGGCGGAAACCCAAAGCGACCCGGCCAGCTGGTGGACCGGGGCCTACAACTATCCGGCGCTGGGGCGAGCGGCGGATCTTTTGATCATCATGGCGTACGACCAGCACAACGAAAACAGCGGAGCGGGGCCGGTGGCCTCACCCGCGTGGGTGCAGGCTGTGCTGAAGTACGCCGTGTCCACCATGCCACTCCGGAAAGTCGTCTTGGGGGTGCCGGGGTACGGTTATGTGTGGTCCAGTATCGGCAACCAGGCCCTCACGTGGAGTCAGGCCGAGGCGTTGGCGCATCAATACGGTCAGCAGATGGCCGCCGCCAGCGGCCACTTCAGCTACACGGCGGCGGGAGTCACCCACACCGTGTATTTCGAGAACCAGGCCACATTTCTCTCCAAGGTGACCATGGCCACCGGCCTGCAACTGGCCGGCATCGCGCTGTGGCGGCTGGGCATCGAGGACCCGCACATCTGGAATTTGCTGAACTAGCCCAGCGCCCGGCGCTGCGGCCGCACGCCCGCGGATGCCGGGTCCCGGGCCCAGGCGGCATTCCAGACGGACCACGGCGCGTCAGGGCAGTGCGGCTGTGGTGTTCGCGCCGTAGGCGGCTACCAGCCAATGCTGCGCGGGCCTGGCCTGCACCGTCAGGATCATGGGATGCG